>DATGZQ010000124.1:0-21232 GCA_035297125.1 Thermoplasmata archaeon | reverse complement strand
CGACCTCACGGACGACCAAGACAAGGGGACGTACCAGGGCACCCAGAAGGTCCTCGTGATCGCGATGATCTTCGTGGAAGCGGTACCGCAGGTGTTCGGGTACCTCACTCCCTCGGCGTCGATCGTCGCGAGCCTCGGCGCGGCGTCGCCGGGGAACGGAGTCCTCCTCGCGAACGCCATCATCATCTCCCAGCTCGTCTTCGGCAGCTACCTCGTCTTCCTGATGGACGAGGTCGTCTCGAAGTGGGGCATCGGGAGCGGGATCTCGCTGTTCATCGCCGCCGGGGTCTCGCAACAGATCATCCAGGGGACCCTCAACTGGATTCCCCAGAACCCGTCGGTGGGCATCTCCGCGTCCAACCCGCCCAGCGGGACGATACCGAAGTGCCTCTGGTTCTTCACCCACTACAGCGCCTCCCAGATGGCGGGAGGTGGCTGGGAGCAGGTGCTCCTCCGTCAGCCGAACCCGGTGGTCGCGCTGGTCGGGACCGCGGTCATCTTCTTCCTCGTCGCCTGGACCGAATCGACCCGGATCGAGCTCCCGCTCTCGCACGCCGAGGCCCGGGGGGCCCGCGGTCGCTACCCGTTGCGACTGATCTACGCCTCGAACATTCCGGTCATCCTGATGTCCGCGCTCCTCGCGAACGTCTCGATCGTCACGATCCTCCTCTGGTCGAACCCCACCCTTTCCGCGTTCCCGCTGCTCGGGCACCAGTGGTGGGTCGGTTCCTACCCCATTTCCGCCGCCTACGCGCAGGCTCACGGAGTGAGCCAGACGCAGCCTTTGACGGGTGGCGCCTACTACCTTTCAACGCCCAACGGGCTCGAGTCCTGGCTCCTCCCGATCCTCAACTACCAGCAGTACGGCGGCTTCCTGTACGGGCACCAGTGGTGGCAGGGGCTGATCCACGTCGCCGTCTATTTCTCGGCGATGGTCGGCGGGTCGATCCTGTTCGCGAAGTTCTGGATCCAGACGACCAACATGGGCCCGGAAGCCGTCGCCCGGCAGATCGAGGCGACCGGGATGCAGATCCCCGGGTTCCGTAGAGAGCCCCGCGTCCTGCGTCGGGTGCTCGAACGGTACATTCCCGTCATCACGGTGATCTCCGGTGCGGCAGTGGGCTCGCTCGCCGCCGGGGCGGATCTGATCGGAACGCTCGGCAACGCGAGCGGCACGGGCGTCCTGCTGACGGTCGGGATCATCATCAACCTCTACGACGCGATGGGCCGCGAGCAGCTGATGGAGATGAACCCGCTCCTGCGCCGGTTCCTCGGAGGCGAGAGCTGATGGCGGGCGACCAGACCCCGCTGCGCTCCGTCCTCGAGGACGCCTACGGGGTGTCGGACGAGCCCAAGGCGCCCCTCCCGTCCGCACCGGTCGAGGGGCCGGACGACGACGACGAGGACGACGACGACACCCCCGCGCCGATCGACCCGCGTCCCCGGCCGCCCGCGCCGACCTTCAAGTTCTCGACCATGATGTACGTCTTCCTGGGCCTCCTCGGGCTCTGGATGATCATCGACCAGACCGCCCGGAACCAGTTCGCGACAGCGCTGGGGAACGGGGCCAACCCGCACGGGCCGCTCTACGTCGCGATCGGGTTCGGGTCGAGCTACCTCCTGCTCACGATGGCCGTAGCCGGGGCGATCGAGATGCTGATCACCGCCATCGCGTACAACTTCACCACCGACTGGGTGAAGCAGGCGAAGGTCCAGAAGTGGAGCCAGGCGTTCCGCAAGGTCCAGATGGCCGCGGTGCGCTCGGGGAAGAAGGACCGGATCGCGGCGCTGAAGCCTCACCAGGAGAAGCTCGCGCGGCTCTCGGGCGAGGTCTCGATCGCGCAGTTCAAGGGAATGGCCATCACCTACTTCCTGCTCGTCCTGATCTACACCTGGGTCGGCCTGGTGATCAGCCACGCCGCCCTCTCGGCGCAGAACATCTCGCTCAACGGCGCGTCGATCAACCTGATGTCGCACGTCGGGGGCCTTCCGATCCCCTGGTGGTTCCTGATCTTCAGCCTCTACACGATCCCGTTCTCGATGGTCTTCCGGCGCGTCCTGAAGCACTTCTGGATCCGGCGCTACGTCGCGCGGCACCCCCTCAAGACGACGGGCCCGTCCACAGGAGCGGTCGGGGGTCCGGCGTGATCCACCGGGTGGTCGCGATCGGCGGCCCCCCGGGGAGCGGGAAGTCTACGGCCGGGCGACTGGTCGCCGAGACGCTCGCGCTCGAGTTCCGTTCTGCCGGAGAGGAGTTCCGGGCGGAGGCGAAGCGCCGGGGGCTCGACCTCGAGGCGTTCGGACGCTACGCGGCGGCGCACCCCGAGGTCGACCGGGAGCTCGACCGCCGGATGCAGGAGCTGGCCCGCCCCGGACGGCTGATCGAGGGGCGGATCCAGGGGGCGCTCTGCCGAAAGAACGGCGTGCCCGTACACGCGATCGTCGTGACCGCTTCCGAGGAGGAACGGGTCCGACGGGTCGCCGCCCGCGACCGGGAGAGCCTCGCGGAGGCACGGGCCCACATGTTCGTGCGGGAGGCGAGCGAGCGGGACCGCTACTTACGGTTCTACGGCATCGACCTTGACCGGGTCCCGGCCGACCTCACGGTCGATTCTACGTCTCGGCCCCCCGTCGAGGTCGCCGCGGCGGTGGTCGCGCACGTCCGCGAGCACGACCCGAGGACGTCCGGATGACCGACCCGGAAGACGACGACCCCGTGCGCGCACGCCTCGCAGCGGGGGCGTTCGTCCTCGTCGACAAGCCCCGCGGTCCGTCCTCCCACCAAGTCACGGCTTGGGCCCGCGACCTGCTCGGGGTCGAGACCGCCGGCCACGCGGGAACCCTCGACCCCAACGTCTCGGGAGTTCTCTGGATCGGCATCGGACCGGCCCTCAAGCTGCTCCCCCTTGTCCTCGACTTCCCGAAGCGGTACGTGGGCGCCGTGACGTTCCACGCCCGCGTCGCGGCCCGGGACCTCGAGCGGGTGCTCACCGAGTTCACCGGCCCGGTCTACCAGACACCTCCCGTTCGCTCGGCCGTGAAGCGGGAGCGCCGGGTCCGGACGATCCATCGGCTCAACCTGGTCGAGGCCGACGGGACCCACGCCCTGCTCGACGTCGTCTCGGAGTCGGGGACGTACGTCCGTACGCTCGCGGTGGACCTCGGCGAGGCGCTGGGGGTCGGCGCCCACCTCGAGGAGCTGCGTCGGGTCGCGACCGGCCCGTTCGACGAGCGGGTCACGATGCCGCTGACCGCGCTCGCCGACGCCGAGGCAAGCTACCGGGCCGGGGACCCCGCTCCGCTTCTCGCTCTCCTGCATCCGATCATTGAGGTCTGGAAAGAGTTCCCGACGATCGTGCTCAAGGACGGTGCGGCGAGCGCCGTGGCGCACGGCGCCGGGCTCGCGAAGGGCGGGATCGTGTCCGTTTCGCGTCCGTTCGCGCGAGGGGCGCACGTCGTCCTGGTCACCCGAGGTGGAGAGCTGGTCGCGACCGGGGTCGCATCCTTCGGCTCCACCGAGACGGGCCCGGTGAAGCACGGCTGGGTCGTGACGCGGACCCGAGTCTTCGCCGACCCGGAACGATTCCCCGTGCTCTGGAACAAACCGAAGGGCGCGAACGGCGCTGCGACCACCGCCAAGGCCGGTTAGGGTTATGTGGGACCCGCCCTCGAAGCGGGGCGTGTCGACCGACGACCCTGCCCGTGGGGACGCCGGGGTCCGCCTGTTCGGTGGGATGGCCCGCTGGATCGTTCGGCACCCCCTCTACCCGATCATCTTCTGGGTGGTTCTCCTCGTCGTCGCGGTCCCGTTCCTTCCGCTGCTGAACTCCGTCACGACCAACTCGTCCTCGACCCCGCCGTCCTCGGCGCCCAGCGCGGTCGCGCAGCACCAGTTCGACCAGCAGTTCCCGAACGACACCGGGGGTTCCTCCGCCACGGTCCTGCTCTACGGCGCGAACCTCACCGACCGGCACGCCCAGGACGTGGTGGAGAACGTGACCGCGGCGCTCCTCGCGGACCGTTCGCTCTCCTACGTGGGTTCGGTGGAGACGATCTACACCACGTATGCGTCCTACCTCTCCGGCGAGGTCCAGCTCGCGAGCGGCGTCATCCGGGGAGGCCTCACGGAGGCTCCCCCCGTGCCGGTCGCCGTGAACACCACCTCCGCGCTCCTGTGGGGGGTCCCGGCGGCGTACCTGTCCGCGTGGGAAACCCTGACCGAGAACCAGACCCCGCCCCTGTCGTCCTACAACCTCCCCGCCTACAACGAGACCGAGACCGCGTTCGCGAGCTCCCCTCCAGCGCTCGAGGTGCTAGGGACGTTCTACGACGGGAACGGCACGTCCCGCGCCGGGTTCAACGGGTCCGCCGCGTGCGCGAACGCGTCCTACCCCGCGGGCGTCCTCGCCTGCGCGGACGCCGCGGCCCGGTCGAACCTCAAGCACCTCGCGCTCTCGAGCCCGTCCCTCTTCCCGCTCCCCGCCGAGAAAGCGTTGGCGCTCGCGGCGCTCGAGGGGCTGGCGATAGAGAACTACACGAACTGGACCGGGATTCGGGGGGTGGCCAGCGACGTGCTCGCCAACGCGTCCGGTCTGAGCGCCCGCTGGATCGATGCGGTGTGGACCGCGTTCCCGCCCGCGTCCCCCACCGGCGCGCAATCCCTTGCGTACGCGAACGGCACCGTGGCCAACGCGACCGTCTGGACCGAGCCGCTCCCGATCCCGGAGGGCCTCTTCTCGCAGTTCGTGAACGCCCGGTATACCGCGAGCCTCGTCCAGGTCTCGTTCACGGTCGCGGACGACTTCACCGACGGGGGCGGCGCACAGCCGGTCTTCGGCGACCTCGGCCGGATCCAGAGCGATGTCGCAGCGAGCCTATCGAGCTCCGACCCGTCCGGTTCGATCTCCTTCGCCGAGACCGGCCCCGCCCCGCTCGACCTGCTCACCCAGCAGGCGGTGAACGCGTCGCTCGCCCTGGTCCTGCCGCTCACGGTCGGGCTCCTGCTCGGGATCTCGATGCTCTACTTCCGGTCGCCGGTCACCCCCGTCGTCACGTTCGCCGGTCTCGCGATCGCGCTCGTGCTGGGCCTCGGGGGGACGGTCCTCGTGGGCACGCTGATCACGCACGTGGACACGACCTCGCTCACGCTCGAGGAGGTGTTCGTCCTCGGAGTTGGGACCGACTACTCGATCTTCCTGGTCGCGCGGTACCGCGAGGAGCTGGTGTCGGGGCGCTCGTCCGAGGACGCGATCGTCGCGTCGGTCACCTGGGCCGGCCAATCGGTCGCGACCAGTGGGTCGACCGCCATCATCGTTACCCTCGCGCTGGCGTTCAGCGGGGTGGCGCTCCTCTCGCAGTGGGGGATGGTGCTCTCGCTCGCCATCCTGATCACGATGCTCCTCTCCCTGACGCTCGTTCCGGCGGCGCTCAAGATCCTGGGGCCCCGGATCTTCTGGCCCGTGACGGGCGAGCGGTTCCGGCGTCGCGCCGAGACCGTGGCCGCGCTGAACCGGGAGGGGCGGACGTACTTCTACCGGGCGGCCCGAGCCACGCAACGGAGGCCGGGGACGGTGGTCGGCCTGATCCTCGTCCTCTCGGTGCCGCTCCTAGCCGTAGCCCTGACCGTTCCCGTCTCGTACGATTTCTACGCGCAGCTCCCGAGCGGCCACCCCGCGACCGACGGCCTCGCCGAGCTCGGCCAGCAGTTCGGTCCGGGGTTCGCGGTCCCTTCGTTCGCCCTGGTGACGTTCGCTTCCCCTCTCGTGACGGCGAACGTATCGAACGCGTCGGAGTTCCTCGCCTTACAGCAGCTCACCGCGACGGCCTACACGACATCCGGCATCCAATCGGTGACCTCGCCGGTTGGGCCGGACGGTGCCAGTCTCGCCCAGTGGCTCGGGCTGGAAAGCGCGCTCCCCGCAAACCGGACGAACCTCCTCGGCCTCCTCTCCGGGTTCGTCGGGATCGACGGCCGGACGGTTCTCCTCACACTGCAGACGAACGACACAGGCCTCTCGGCGGGTGCGGTTGATGCCGTCCAGTCGGTCGAAACGTCGTTCGACGCCTACCGGGCAAGCGACCCGGGGATCCAGCAGATCGAGTTCGGCGGGGGCGCGCCGGTGATCCACGACCTGGCGTCCGAGACGGCGTTCGCGACCGAGGTGATGATCGTCGCGGTGACGATCGGCCTCGTGTGCGTGCTCCTCGCGGTCCTCCGGTCCTGGATCATCGCGCTGATGGCCGTGGTGACGATCGGCCTCTCGATCGGTTGGGCGTGGGCGATCACCTACCTCCTGTTCCAGCAAGTACTCGGTTTCCCACTCTTCTTCTACGTCCGAACGATCCTGGTCGTGCTCGTCCTCGGACTCGGGATCGACTACAACATCTTCCTGCTGACCCGGGTCCGGGAAGAGAGGGTCCGGGGCCGGTCGGCGGGCGCGGCCGCGGCCGAGGCCCTCGGCCGGACGGGCGGGATCATCACGGCCGCCGCGGTGATCCTCGCGTGCGCCTTCGGCGTCCTCGTGGTCGGTGAGTTCACGCTCATTCGGGCGATCGGGTTCGCGGTCGCGACCGCCGTGCTCCTGGACGCGATGGTCGTCCGGACGTACCTCGTGCCCGCGTCCCTGCAGCTCCTCGGGGACCGGGCGTGGAGCCTCACGGGGCGTAAGGCCCCGCCCGCCAAGGACAGCCCGCCTCCCGCCCAGACCGCCGGTCCGGGACCCTAGTCCGAGGGCGCGGCCTACCCGGAGAGGAAGCGGGCACGTGCCCGTTCCAGGTGCGGGTCTGCCTTCGAGGTGTCGACGACCTCCGCGACCGTGCCGTCCCGGTCGATCAGGAACGTGACCCGACGGGCCGTGCCGCGCGGCCCGAGGACCCCGTAGCGCGAGGAGACCTCCTTCTTCGAGTCGGCGATGAGAGGGAAGGCGAGCCCGTACTTCCGGGCGAACGCGAGCTGCGCGGGGCAGTCGTCCACGCTCACGCCAACCACCCGGACGCCCCGCTTCTCGAACTCGGGGAGGTGAGCCTGGAACCCCTTCGACTCGATCGTGCAGCCGGGGGTGTCCGCCTGCGGATAGAAGTAGAGGACGACCGGCGCCCCGCGGAGCGACGAGAAGCGGAACGGCGCTCCGTCCTGGTTGGGTGCCTCGAAATCGGGTGCTGGTTCTCCGACCGCGATCATCGACGTTGCCACGGGCACGGGGCTATTTGACGCGGACCGGGGCGGTCAGACGGTCGCGACCGTCACGAGGGTCTCGGTCGACTTGATCCCGGGAATCTTGCGGATCTTGTGAACGACCACGTCCAGGGCCTGGTTGATCTGTGGCGCCTGGACCTTCACGATAAGGTCGAACGGACCGGTGACGGCCTGCACCTCCGTGACGTTTGGGACGGCCTTGATCCGCCGGAGCGTCTCGTCCAGCCGCCCGACCTCGGTCTCCACGAGAAGGAAGATCGTCTCCATCGACCCTGCCTGTTCCAGGGAGGGGAGCGCGGCTCATCAACCTAGCGGGAGACCACCCCCACGGGCGAGGCGACCGCCGAGGGCCCGGCTGCGTCGGCTACGTTCGGGGAACGGGAACCGGAACGCTGGCAACCGGGCGGTCCGGCGTTCCCCAAAGCGTTAAGCGGGACCGCTCGCGGGTACGGTTCCTATGCACCTCACGCTCGAGGATTCCCTCTCGGGCGAACGCCGCCCGGTTCGGTCGGGGACCCGTGGCGCCGTCGGCCTATACGTCTGCGGCCCCACGGTCTACGACCTCGCCCACGTCGGCCACGCCCGAACGTACCTCTACTTCGACGTCGTGCGTCGGTTCCTCGAATCGGAGGGGTTCCGGGTCCGCCACGTGATGAACGTCACGGACGTGGAGGACAAGATCGACCAGCGCGCAGCGGCCTTGGGGATGACCTCGAGGGCCCTCGCGCGGAGGGAGGAGAAGGGGTTCTTCCGGGACCTGGCCGCCCTCGGCATTCTCAACCCCCAGTACCGTCCGCGGGCGAGCGAGTACATCCCCGAGATGACCCGGATCGCCCGGTCCCTGGAACGGACCGGGCGCGTCCGCCGGACCGGGGACGAGTGGGTCTACGAGCCCCCGGAAAGGGCCGAAGGGGAGAACTTCCCGACGGGACGGGAGCTCGCGCGGCACGCGGTTCCGGAGCGCGGGCATCCGTTCCCCACCCGCGGCGGCGGGGAGCGCTCGATCCTCGTCTGGAAGCTCCAGAACGGCCCTCGCCCCTCGTGGACCAGCTCGTGGGGCCGTGGCGTGCCGGGGTGGCACCTCGAGTGCTTCGCGATGGCGACCCGGCTCCTCG
The DNA here is from genome assembly GCA_035297125.1 of Thermoplasmata archaeon. Taxonomy (GTDB): domain Archaea; phylum Thermoplasmatota; class Thermoplasmata; order Lutacidiplasmatales; family UBA184; genus Lutacidiplasma. Next base: position 12,922 of record DATGZQ010000124.1, on the reverse strand, counting down.
GGATCCCGGTCGACCTCCACGGGGGCGGTCGGGACCTCATCTACCCTCACCACTACGCCGAGAACGAGATCGCGATGGCGCTCGACCGGACCCGTTTCTCCCGCATGTTCCTCCACACGGGGTTCGTCCTGCGGGACGGGTCGAAGATGTCGAAGTCCACGGGCAACCTCGTTCCGATCCGGACGGTGCTCACCGACGTCAGCGCGGGCGCCCTCCGGTGGTACCTGATCCGTCCGCTCTACTCCGACCGGCTCGGCTGGAGCGCTCGAGACCTCGCCCGCGCCCGTGACGAGTACGAAGGAGTTCGGCGGTCGTTCGGGGAGTGGCTTGCCCCCGGCGCCGGAGGCCGCTGGGGCGCCTCCCGGGTCCGATCCCTGGCGGAAGGGGTCCGACGGGACCTCGCCGAGGGTCTACGGACGGACCGGGTCGTTCCGAGGCTTGCCCTGTTCGCGGAGGGCCTCGGACGGGAGGACTCCGGCCGCGTTTCCCGTGGCGAACGACGCGAGGCGCGGGAGGCGGTCCGCTCGATCGAGAGGCGGACGGGGATCCCGTTGCTCTAGCGGGGCTCTCGGGTCACGACGACGCTCAACCCGTTGCCGCCACCCATGCACAGGGTGGCCAGGCCACGATGCCCGTTCGACCGCGCGAGCTCGTGCACGAGCGAAACCACGATCCGGGCCCCGCTCGCGCCGATCGGATGGCCGAGCGCGATCGAGCCGCCGTGAACGTTGAACTGGGCTTCGGTGAACCCGAAAGTCCTCTGGACCGCGAGCGAAGCGGAGGCGTACGCCTCGTTGTGCTCGACCCGGTCGAAATCGGCCGGCGCGAGCCCCGTCTTCTCGAGATGCCGCCGGACCGTGGGGATGGGCGCCTCCATCACATCCCTCGGGTGGACCCCGCCCTCGCCGACGGAATGGATCCAAGCGAGGGGCGTCGCCTTTCGTCGGCGGACCTCCTCCTCGCTCGCGAGCACGAGGGCGGCCGCTCCGTCCGCGAGCTTCGAGGAGTTGCCCGCCGTGAGGACTCCGTCCGGGGCGAACGCCGGCTTCAGCCGGGCCAGCGTCTCCAACGTTGTGTCGGCGCGTGGCGCTTCGTCATGATCGAGGCCCGTCCCTCCCGGCGTGAGCTCGGCCGGAACGGGGGCGAGTTCCTTCGTGAACGTCCCGTTCGCCACGGCCGCCGAGGCGCGCAGGTTGCTCCGCAGGCCGAACCGGTCGACCTCCGTGCGGTCGAGCCCGAACTTCTTCGCGATCCGCTCGCCGGTCAGGCCCATGAGCTCGTGGTCGTCGTACGCGTCGATGAGCGAATCCCGCTGCATCGAGTCGTCGAGGACGTGCGGGCCGGGGTGGCTCCCCCAGCGCATCGCTCCGTCGACGAGGTACGGGGCGTTCGACATGCTTTCCATGCCGCCGACCAGGACCCGGTCGTGCTCACCGGACCTGATGGAGGCGAACCCCAGCAGGATTGCCTTCATGCCGGACCCGCAGACCATGTTGATTGTAGCGGCGCCGACCGAATCCGGGATCGACGCACCCCGAAGCACCTGGCGCGCAGGGTTCTGACCGACACCGGCCTGGATCCCCTCGCCGATCAGGACCTCCTCGATCTCTGCCGGGGCGACCGAGGCCCGCTCGAGCGCGACGCGGGCCGCGACCGTGCCGAGGGCCGGCGCGCGGGTCCCGCGAAAGCTCCGACCATACTGCCCGATAGGCGTCCGGACAGCGGAGAGGATCGCGACCGGGGGAGCGCTCATGGGTTGCGGGGCACCCTCGGTCTGAATAAGAGGTCGCCGCCCGGGGGACTCCCCCGACCCGGCGGCTCGGGATCAGTCCTCTTCGACCCGAGGCGCGAGAAGGTAGCGGCCCTCGCCGCGTCCCGCCCCCATCGCGAACTCGATCTTGAGGGGATACTCGTTCCCGACGTGGAGCGTCGCCTCCTCGGCGGCGATTGACTTCACCATCGCCGAGAAGAAATCCAGAGGGTACATGCTCTTCACGGGCTCCTTGACCTCGAGCCGCGTGAGCGACTCCTTCGGGATGCGGAGGTCGAGCCGGTCGGTGTCCCCCTCCGAGTGCATCGTGAAGGCATCGGGTTCGAGGGTCAGGGTCACGTGATCGGTGAAGCTCTCGCTCCCCCGGATCCCCTGGCGCATGTCCTCGGTCTTGAGCGTCACGCTCGCCGGCGGGGTGACGTTCGGGACCTTCGGGTCGGTGATGCTCGCGGGGTCCACGACCGCCATCTGGCGGGTGATCCTTCCCACGGTCGCGACCAGCCGGTTCTTGCCGTCGAACTGGAGGTCGATGACGTCGCCGGGCTTCGAGAGCCGTAGGACCTCCTTCAGCTTCTCGACGTCCACCCCGATCTCCGTGAGTTCTCCGGTGAACTCCTCGAACACCCCTTTCTGGAGCTTGAGCACCAGCATCGCGACGTGCGAGGGGTCGACGGCCTTCGCTTCCAGGCCGTCCTTCGAGATCGTGAGCTTGACTTCGCTCACGAGGGTGGAGACGACCTCGACAACCTCCCGGAGCGTCTCCATCTTGAGCCGGAGCTTGAACATCGTAGAGCCTCGGTGCGCGACACATCGGTCCCCTCTAAAAGGTTGCCATATTCCGACCGAGAGCGAAAGCCGTTTTCCGCCGAGAGCGTTCGGCCCAGCGTTGACGGAGCTCGCCTACCTTGCCGAGATCTCGGACGCCTACGTTCGAACGTTCCGGGCGCGCGTGGTCTCGCTGCCTCCCGGCGGTGTCGTCCTCGACCGGACGTACTTCTACCCCACCGGCGGCGGGCAACCGAGCGACCGCGGCTTCCTGGTCCTGAACGACGGAGGACGGCTCGAGGTCGTCGACGTTTCGAAGTCGGGGCCCTCGGTGATACACCGGGTGAAGGGGCCGGCGGCGGTCCTGGCCCGGCTCGTGGCCGGTGCCGAGGTTGAGGGATCGATCGACTGGCCGCGCCGGCTCATGCATATGCGGCTCCACAGCGCACAGCACCTCCTGAGCGCGAGGGTGTTCGCCCGCACCGGGCGCAGGACACGGAAGGCGAACCTGACCGGCAACCGGGCGATCCTCGAGCTGGACGGTCCCGTCCCCGCGGAGATCCTCGGACCGCTCGCGGAGGACCTGGCGGCCGCGCTCGACGCGCCGCGGGAAGTGAGCATCCGTCGGGTCCCGCGCGCCGACTGGGACCGGAACCCCGCGTCGGAGCGCTCGGGGCTGGTCCCGCTTCCGGCTCACGTCGATCCGGTCCGGGTCGTCGAGATCAACGGCCTTGACGTCTGCCCATGCGGCGGGACCCACGTCCGCTCCACCGGGGAGCTGGGCCGGGTGACGCTCCTTCCTCCGGTCGCCCTCCCCGACGGCGCGTCGCGCCTCGAGCTCAGGCTGGAGGAGACCGCAACGCCCGGTCCGTCCGGTTGATCCCGTAGACGAACACGTCGTGCCAGCGTCCATGGTGGAACAGCGCCGAGCGCAGGGTCCCTTCCCGCGAGAAGCCGAGTCCCTCGAGTAGGCGGGACGAGGGAACGTTCTCGACGTCGCACGTCGCCCCGACCCGTTCGACCGTCTGCGTCCGGAACAGGTGGTCCACGAGCAGCCCCACCGCCTCGCGCCCGATCCCGTGCCCTCGCGCGCGGCGGTCTCCTAGGACGTACCAGACGTCCACGAACTCCAGGACCGGGTGCGCGCGATAGAACCCGACCACGCCGACCATGTCCTTCTCCGCCCGGCGCTCGACGGCGAAGCGCGGGGCCAGTGACGCGGGGTCGGCGTCCGCCTTCTCGACCGACTGAACGAACGAGTCGTAGGTGTCGCTCGCGTACCGGTCGAACGGCGCAACGATCTCGGGATCGTTGTACCAATCGAAGAGCACCTGGCAATCGGCGGGAGCGACCGGCCGGAGGATCACTGTCGGCCCTTCGAGGACGACCATCGAGGGCTCAGGCGGTCGACTTCGCCCGGCGGCCGCCGCCGCGTCCCGTGGCTTCGGGCGGCTTCGCCGGAGGAGGCGCTCTGGAGGCCGCCGTCCCATCGCCGCCGTCCCCTTCCTGGCGATACTCGAGCGCTTTGCGGTGGCCCGACGGGGTCAGGGAGTAGACGTGCTTGGGTTCCGAGAACCCGACCACGTACTGGGTCCGAAGGTAGATCATGCGCGACATCTCGAGCGCGCGGAGCGTCGCCTTCAGGACCGACGGGTCCTTCTCCGCGAACCGGCGGAAGATCCCGAACTCGGTGGTCCACTGCGATGCCTCGAACCGGACCTGCTGGCCCCGGTTCTCGAGCAGGTGGAGAAGGAGCACCCGCTCCATACGGTCGACGTCACCCTCGGCCATGCGGCACAGCCTGGTTCACGAGATCGTGGTGATCTCGTAGCTGACGTCGAGTCCTTTCAGCCGCTCGTGCATCTTGGTCGTCAGTTGAATCACATCCTCGATCGTCGTGCGTTCCTTCCACTTGTATACGAAGTCGTGCAACCCCATCGATTCCTCGAATCCGAGGGCCCGCATGGCATCGAGTACCTTCGAAGGGCTCGCGCCTTCAGAGTGGAACGACATCCGGACGTACGTTCGCATACCTTCACGTCCGCAAATGGCGACGGGCAAAATTTAGGGGGTCCCTCGCATATATATGCTTGCGCAACTCGTCGCGCCCCCGTCATGCCGAACTCGGCCGACGATCTACCCGCAGTGGTGACCGGCGGCGCGGGTGCGATCGGCTCGGCGCTCGTTCAGTCACTGCTGGGTCGAGGGCGCACCGTTCGGGTCATCGACAATCTCTCGGGCGGGCGCCGCGAGCACCTACCGGCGGGGCCGGGCGCCGCGCGGCTCTCGCTGACCGTCGCGGACATCCGCGAGCCCGCGACCTATGCCGAGGCGTTCCGGGGAGCGGGCGAGGTCTGGCACCTCGCGGCGAACCCGGATATCCGGTTGGGGACGCGGGACCCCCGGGTCGACCTCGAGCACGGGACGATCGCGACCTTCAACGTGCTCGAGACCGCCCGACGCTTCGACGTCCGCAGGGTCCTCTTCTCCTCCTCCAGCGCGGTCTACGGTCTCCCGACGGTCTTCCCGACCCCGGAGACCTACGGCCCCCTCTACCCGCAATCCCAGTACGGGGCCTCGAAGCTCGCCGCCGAGGGGCTCTGCTCCGCGTTCGCTCATTCCTACGGGCTCACGACGTATCTGTTCCGATTCGCCAACATCGTGGGCCCTGGGATGACGCACGCGGTCATCTACGACCTGCTGAAGAAGCTCCAGGCGGACCCGTCGCGGCTCGAGGTCCTCGGCGACGGGCGCCAGGCGAAGAGCTACCTCTGGGTCGACGACTGTGTCGAAGGGATGCACGTCGCCAAGGAGCGTGCCTCCGCACCGGTGAACCTGTTCAACCTGGGGACCGAGGGCCAGACCTCCGTCCGGGAGATCGCCGAACGGGTCACGCGCGCCATGGGAGGTCGGGCCCAGATCGTGTACACGGGAGGGACCCGCGGATGGGTCGGGGACATTCCGCTCCAGCTGCTGGCCACCGACCGGATCCGGGCCCTGGGCTGGACTCCCAAGTTCACATCCTCCGAGGCTGTCGACCGGACGATCGCCGTCACCCGTGAAGAGCTGGGCCTGTAGTCGGGTCCGGTGACGTCGGTGACCGGGGAGACGCCCGCGGCGAACGTCCCCTCCGTCAGCGTCATCGTCACCGTCTGGAACGACCCGCGCCTCGCCCGGACGCTCGAGAGCATCCTCGCGCAGTCGCTCCCCGCGTCCGAGATCCTCATCGCGGACGGGGGAGGCTCGGTCGAGATGCGGGCTATCGCAGAGAGCTTCCACGCCCGCGATCCCCGAGTTCGGCACGTTCCAGCTCCCGGCACCATCGCCGAGACCCGCAACGTGGTCGTCCGCGTGGCCCGAGGAGAGCTGGTCGCGTTCCTCGATACCGACGAGGTCGCCCCGCCCGAGTGGCTCGCCGTCCTCACCCGGCCGTTCTCCGACCCGCGGGTGGGGTTCACGGGGGGACCGACGCCGGCGATGCCGGGCACGTCGCGCACACTGACCGCTCGGTACTACGATGGGTACCTTCGGCGGTTCTACGACCGGGTCTCCCGGGTCCGGCCGCACGCGATCCCGATGGGAAACTCGGCATGGCGCCGGACGGTGTTCGACCAGCTTGGACCGCTGCTCGACCTGTCGCTCTCGTCCCTGGGGATCGGGTCGATCGGGGAAGCGGAGGACATGGACTACGAGCTCCGGGCGCTCGCGGCGGGATGGCAGGGCGTCTACGTGCCCGAGGCCGCGGTCCTCCACGACTTCAGCGACATTCGATTCTTCTCGTTCCTTCGGAAGCAGCGACGCTACGCCGCGGGTGGGTTCCTCATCTGGCGGCGGTACCGGGCCACCTACGAGGCCTCGGCGGCGCGAGTCCTGCCGTTCGGCATCCTCCCCCTGGTCGTCCTCGCGGGTCTCGTCCTCCTCCCGTTCCCTGCGACCCGATTGCTGGGCGGGTGGGTGGCGATCGCGGGGGCCCTGGGTCTGGGAGCCCTGGCCTTGGCTCTGACCGTCCAGGGGCTGCGGGACGACCGGCAGTACCCCGGATACCGCTACCGGGCCCTCGAGATCTTCCGCCGCTGGGCGACGATGGCCGGGGCGGTCCAGGGATGGCTGATCCTTCGACGGACCCGAAAGGCGGCCCCCGCCAGCGCGGGCGGTCCGGCGAGCGGGACGACCGGCGGAAAGCCTTAAACCTCACCTCGATTGCGCGCGCCAATGGCGGAGCATCCGGCGACTTCGAGCGCGGCGTCGAAGTCCGGGGAGCTGGTCCTCCTCGATTACGACATCTGGGCCGAGACCGGAGGTAGGTGGGAGCTCATCGACACCACCCATGCCGCGGTAGCGGAGGCGGAGCACTTCGAGACCCCCGCCGGCTTCGAGTTCGGTCCGCGACCCCACCTGCTGGGTGGGGACGACTTCCCGGCTGCCCTCGAGAACCTGATCCTCTCGGCTCCGGTCGGCAAGGAGCTGGAGCGCGAGTTCGCTCCCGCGGATGCCTTCGGCGAGCGGGACCCCAAGCTCATCGAACTGTTCTCGATGCACGAGATCGAGCGGCTCCCCGAGATGCGCCGGGAGGACGCCGAGCTGAACATCGGCACGGTCCTGACGATCCACGGGCGCCGGGGACGGGTCACCACCTACACGGCCGCGCGGGTCCGCGTGGACTTCAACCCGCCGTTCGCCGGCCGGAAGGTCAAGACGAAGGTGAACGTCACCGAGCCGGTCAGCGAGCCGACGGCCAAGGCCCGGGCGCTCATCGACCTCACCTACGGGCGCGGAAAGGACTTCGGAGTGCACTTCCACGAGAAGGTCCTCACGCTGACCCTTCCCGACCGGTCCAAGTTCGACCTCGCGTGGCACTCGGCCGCCAAGGCGCGCCTCATCGAACGCCTGCGATCCCAGCTCCACCCCACGTCGATCCATTTCGTGGAGGAGTACGCCACTCCCGTCGAGCCGAAGCCGGCCGAATCGAAGAAGGCGAAGCCGGCGGCCGCCACCCCACCCGCGGAGGCTGGATCGGCGACGGACGAGGGTGCCTCGAAGTCGGCCGCGGAGGCCGAGAAAGCCCCCGCCAAGCACGCCCCGGCGAAACGCTCAGAGCACGCCGCCCCGAAGGGCGACTGAGCCACCGCTACCGTCTCGCTCCGTGTCCCCGAATCGGAACGACGGGCTCTTGAACCGGAAACGAAGGGGGAGCAGCCGTGTCCGATCCCCCCGTTACCGCCGAGGTTCCGAAGCGGTTCATCGTCGTGGTGTTCGCGGTGGCGATCGTGGTCGGGATCGCCGTAGCCTACTTCGGGATCCACGGCCAGATCGGCGGCGGCATCCCGTAGACGGCGTACGTATCAAACCCCGATAAACGGGCCCGATTGTCCCCCCGCCGTGTCCGACGGGACCTTGAGCGCCAAGGATGACCGGGGCGCGTACACCGGGTGGGCCGTCGGATTCGCCGTGATAGCGGCGATCCTGCTCATCGGAGTCGGGCTCTGGCTCAAGTACCACCCATAGCCCCCGAATCGACCGAGGGCCGCGCGTCGGGCCAGCGGTAGAGGTAGACCTTCGTCTGGGGGTCGTAGGCCGCGGGGGTCCAACCCTCGATGGCGTGGCAGTGGCTCACGACCCGGGCCCCGTCGGCGAGCTCGGCCTCGAACTTGGGCCGCAGCCGGGCCATAGCCCCGGGCCATAGGAACGCCGTAACCACGGTGGCATCACGGAAGTCGAGGTGGAACAGGCTCCCCCACAGAATCGTGACCCGGTCCGGGAACGGGCCCAGAGCACGCCGGAGCCTCAGTATCAGCACGCGAATCGGTTCGACCTCCACGCCGAGCACGCGGGCGCGGTAGACCCGCGCGGCGCGAAACACGATCGCGCCGGTCCCCGCACCGAGGTCGATGAGGGTGTCCCGCGGAGAGAGCTCCGCGAACCTCAGCATCGTCTCGACCGCCGCGCGGGGGGTCGGCTGGTAGCCGGCCCCGAAGACGAACGACGCGAAGACGAAGTACGCGGTCGCGACCGCGCCCACCAGCAGAACGAGGGCGATGAGGAGGTCGGTGGCGAGCATCGTGCGGCCTATCGACCGCGCCGGGAGGCCGCGAGAAGTCGGTCGGCCGCCGAGCGCGGGTCGAGCGTGCGGGCGACCACACGGTCGAGAAGGTCGCGCAGCCCGGGATCCTTGTCGAGGCGCTCGGCGAGCTCCGCCGCGACCTCGTCCCGGACTCGGCCCACGATCTCCTGTTTCAGGCGAAGCCGTTCCCCCGACAGACGCCCCCCCGACGAATCCAGGAACCGCTGATGCGATTCGATCGCGGCCCAGAGCCGGTCGATCCCCGACGGGGTGACGGTCGACGTGGCGACGATGGGCGGACTCCACCCGTCACGACCGCCGCCCAGTGACACTAGCTCGGCGAGGTCCCTCTCCGCGCTCCCCGCGCCGGGGAGGTCGGACTTGTTGACGCAGAAGACGTCCGCGATCTCGAAGAGGCCCGCCTTGAGGGTCTGGACCTCGTCGCCCAGATGGGGAACGAGCACCACGACCCGCGTGCTGGCGACCTCCCGTATGGCGAGGTCGACCTGGCCGCTGCCCACCGTCTCGATCAGGATGACATCGAACCCGGCGGCGTCCAACAGCCGCGCCGTCTCGCGAGTCGCTGCCGCCACACCGCCAACGGAACCCCGGCTGGCCATCGACCGGAAGAAGACTCCGGTGTCACCCGGCGCGCGCTCGAGCCGGATGCGGTCCCCCAGAACGGACCCCCCCGAGAACGGGCTCGAAGGGTCTACCGCGACCACTCCCACGGCCCGCCCCAACCCCCTCAGGTGGCCTACGAGCGCACTGACCAGGCTCGACTTGCCCACGCCGAGCGGGCCGGTCAGCCCTATGACCGGAACCTTCCCGGTGCGGGGATAGATCGCGCGGAGTATCGGGTCGGCAGAAGGGTCGCCGTTCTCGACGGCGCTGATCGTCCGGGCCAGCGCGCGCAGGTCGCCCTTGACGATGGCGCGGGCCGCGGGAGGCAGCGGGGCCCGGCGGGTCATGAAGAGGGACGCGCGAGCTTCTCCGCGGTTCGCACGATCTCCTCCAGGGAAGCGCCGGGGCCGAAGATCGCGCGCACGCCCATCCGTTTCAGGCGTCGTGCGTCCTCGTCCGGGATGATCCCTCCGGCGAAGACCTTGATCCCGTTGGGGTGCTCTTTCTTCAAGAGCCGGAGCACCTTGGGGAACAGGGCCATGTGGGCCCCCGAGAGGATGGAGAGCCCGACGAGGTCCACGTCCTCCTCGATCGCGGCGCGAACGATCTCCTCCGGCGTCTGCCGAAGGCCGGCGTAGATCACTTCCATTCCCGCATCGCGGAGCGCCCGGGCCACCACCTTTGCCCCCCGGTCGTGACCGTCGAGGCCCGGCTTCGCGATCAGAACTCGGATGGGTGCGCTGCGACGCTTCGCGGGCACGATTTCCTCAGGGCGCGCGACCCGGGACGCGAACAAAAGCTTTCGCCGGGGCGCGCGGCGACCCGGCGCCGGGCCACCGGTTCCCCGCGTCGTGCGGCCCGTGGTTCGCCTCCGCGCATGCCGCCGGCTCCAAACCGCGCCCCGCGCCCGCTCAGAAGAGCGCGATCAGGTCCAGGATGAGGTTCCCGGCGAGGATCGCGGCGAGAGCCCCCAACGCCATGAGCACGAGGAACGGGAGCTGCGGGGAAACCCAGACCCGCTCGATCCCCCGTTCCTTCAGCTGCCGCGCGGTCTCGCGGCGCAGCTGCTCGTCCTCCGCGGAGGTCTCGACCTCCTCCGCGGTCGGATCCGTCTCCACGGCAGGGTCACGGACCCAGACGAACCGGCCGGGCAGCTCGGCCACCGGAAGCGAGAACCCGGTAAATCCGCGGGGGAACGAGAACTCACCCCGGCGAAGATTGAGGATCCCGAGGTACAAGGGTACCGCGAGCGAGACGAGCGCAGCGTTCGTGAGCAGAGAGATCGAGTACGGGATCGCGGAGAGGGTCATCGTCAGCACGGCCGTCGAGGAAAGGAGGGGATGCGGGAACAGCGGCAGGAGCAGGCCGGCGATCATGAGCGCCTTCGCGTCGGCGCCTCCGTAGAGGGCCCCCAGCTCGAAAAGCGCTCTCGATAGCAGGACCGTGGCGAGCACCGCGATCACGGCGACCGGCACGGCCGAGTCTCCCAACCCGTACTTTCCGAAGGCGATCCCGACGATCGCCGTCACGGCCGCGTACGCAACGAGCTCCAGTCGGTCGGCCTGGTTTCCCCACGAGGGAGGCAGGAGCTCGTCCCACGGAACCAGGTGCTCGAGCGTCAGTACGCCGACAAGGACCCAGAGGACCAGGGGCACGATTCCCTCGGGGCCGAAGAGCGCCGCGCCCAGGGCGAGGCCGAGAATCCCGAGCAGCTGCCAGAGGCGGTCCGAGACCTCCCGAGTTCTCAGGTCCGCCGCGGCCGCGTAGGCGAACCCGGCGAGGAGCACGACGACCCGGGCGTCGCTGAGAACTCCCGCCCAGTCGCTCACCCTGGCTACCGTCCGCTCCCGAGCGACGGTCCCCCCCGTTCATAAGGGCGAGGCCGAACCGGAACCCCGTAGTACGCATCGCGCGCGGGGAACCCGAGGTGTTGTGGTTCCGAACGTCGGCCCGCGCCGGGGTCGCGACCGCCTCGACCCGCCGCGCAAACGCTTTTAAACCCACCTCCCTCGCGCGCCTTCGCATTACGGGGACCGGATGGCCGAATTCAAGCTCGTTATCTCCGAACAGGAGAAGTCGATCGCGCGTACCGTCGGCGACCCCCAGTCCGCCGGGTTCCTTGGGAAGCGCATCGGCGAGTCCGTCGGAGGGGAGCTTCTGGGCGCCGGCGGCTACACGTTCCGCATCACGGGAGGCACCGACAAGAGCGGCTTCCCGCTGCGCCCCGACCTGCCGGGAGCCCGCCAGACCCGCCTCTATGTCGGGGACGGGTTTGGATTCAACGCCCCCCGAAGAGGAATGCGCCGACGCCGAACGTTCCGCGGCAACACCATCAGCGAGGAGACGGTCCAGATCAATCTCGTCGTCGCCCAGAAAGGACCTAAGCCTCTCGCGGAGCTGTTCGCCGCGACATGAAGGTACCGCGACAACCCGAAGTGAACATCGGACTCGTGGGGCACGTCGACCACGGGAAGACGACCCTCACGCAGGCGTTCACGGGGGAGTGGACCGACCGTCACTCGGAAGAGCTGAAGCGGGGCATCTCGATCAAGCTCGGGTACGCCGACGCGGCGTTCTACGAGTGCCCCAAGTGTCCGAAGCCGACCGGCTACTCCGTCGAACCGGTCTGCCCGTCCTGCGGCGGGAAGGCCAAGTTCCTGCGCGCGATCTCGTTCGTGGACGCGCCCGGCCACGAGACGCTGATGGCCACGATGCTCTCGGGCGCCGCCATCATGGACGGGGCGCTCCTCCTCATCGCCGCGAACGAGCACTGTCCGCAACCGCAGACGCGGGAGCACCTCTACGCGCTCGACATCATCGGTGTCCGGAAGGTGGTGGTCGTCCAGAACAAGGTCGACCTGTTGTCCGCCGAGGACGCCGAGAAGAACTACCACGAGATCGTTGAGTTTCTCCGCGACACCCCGATCGCGAAGGCGCCCGTGGTGCCGATCAGCGCCAACCACCGGGCTGGCATCGACGCGCTCATCGGAGCGATCGAGGAGACGATCCCGACCCCGCCCCGCGACCCGAAGAAGCCCCCGCTCATGTACGTCGCCCGGTCGTTCGACGTGAACCGACCCGGGACCCGCCCCAAGGACCTGAAGGGCGGCGTTCTCGGGGGTTCACTCCTCCAGGGGCACCTCGAGATGGGAGAGGAGATAGAGATCCGACCGGGGGTCGTGGGAGCCGAGGGCGGTCGCGCGGAGGCGCTCACGACACGGGTGACGTCGATCGTTTCCGGGGGCGAATCCCGGGACGAGCTCCGACCGGGCGGCCTGGGTGCGATCGGCACGAACCTAGACCCGTCGCTCGCGAAGGGCGACGGCCTCACCGGACGACTCATCGGAACGGCCGGCACTCTGCCGCCCGTGAGCCACAAGATCCGCCTCCGAGCCACGCTGCTCGACCGGGTCCTGGGGGCGCAGCGCGAGATCAAGGTCGAGAAGATCCGGACCAGTGAGATCCTGGCCGTGACGGTCGGAACGACGATCGCTCCCGGCAAGGTGACGAGCGCCCGCGGGGACGAGGTCGAGCTTTCCCTCACGCGACCGGTGACGGTGTTCCCCGGAAGCCGCGTCGCGATCTCCCGGAAGCTGAACGCCTGGCGGCTGATCGGCTACGGCATCGTCGAGGGCGGCGGGAAATGAGGCCCGACCTGCTCGAGATCCTGCGCTGCCCGGTCTGCCGCGGGGAACTTGCTC
>DATGZQ010000123.1:0-8103 GCA_035297125.1 Thermoplasmata archaeon | reverse complement strand
TTCTCATCGAACACGGCGGGCCCCGGGCCTTGGCCCGGGCGGGTACAGACACTTCGAGCGAAGCCTTAAGGAGTGAACTTCGCTCGACACGAGTGCGCGGGGATGGCCCAGCCCGGTAAGGCGCAGGATTGCTAATCCTGTGGTGATTTCACCTCGGGGGTTCAAAGGGAGGCCCGGTTCGCGGGCCTTCGGAAATTCCCCCTCCCCGCGTCACCCGGCGGCGGCAGGGTCGGCCCGGGCGCGGTAGATCTCCCCGTCCTTCCGGACCGAGACCAGCGTGCCGCGCGTCGGAAGGGGTTCGTCGGTCGAGGCGAGCAGGCGGACTCCCTCGGCAATCTCCACGATCGCGAGACGGTGGGGCGCGGGCACGCCGGGAGGAGGGACGAGTAGTTCGGTCGCCGCGAGCACCTTCCCGAGGCCGGGGACCGGGAACGTGACCACACCCACGGCGCCGCACCGCGGGCACGGCCCGTCGGCGGGCAGGAACCGTGCGAGACAGGCCTCGCACCGCGCGATCTCGAGCGTTCCCTCGTTCGCGTTCACGATTCGGCGCTCCCGAGGATCGTGACGAAGCTCTGGGAGCCCAGCCCGGCCATCGACTGGGAGAGCCCCACCTTCGGCAGGCGAGCGACCGACCGGGCCCCCGCCTCTCCGCGGAGCTGGAGGGCGACCTCGGCGATCGCGACCAGGCCCGAGACGCCCACGGGGTGCCCTCGCCCCAGGAGGCCCCCGCTGGGGTTCACGGGCAACCGTCCGTCGCGCGCGACCCACCCTTTCTCGAACCACGATGGACCCTCGCCGAGGCCGCAGACCCCCAGGTCCTCGAGATGGACTATGCCGAGCGGGGCGAACGCGTCGTGCACCTCGGCCACCTCGATCTCCTTTCGGGTGATCTTCGCCGATTCGTAGGCGATGCGGGCCGCGAGCCGGGTCGCGGCGAACGTCGTGAGGTCCGGGCGATCGACCAGACGCAGCGACTCGAACCCCTGACCGATGCCCAGGACCGACGCCGCGCCAGGACCCCGCTCGAGGACCATCGCCGCCGCGCCGTCCGAGATCGCCGAGCAGTGGAGGAGCCTCAGAGGGAGCGCGACGGGGCGGCTCGTCGCGACCTCTTCCCGAGAGACCGCCTTGTGGAACTGGGCCATGGGATTGTCCACGGCCATCGCCCGTGCGTGGACGCTGCCGAGGTCGATCACGTCGGGGGCGAGGCCGTGCCGCTCGAGGTAGCGTTGCGTGACCATCGCCGCCAGTCCGGGCATGGTCGCGCCCGCGGCGACCTCGCTGGGGTGGAGCGCCGCGGTCAGCTCCGCCGTGATCTCGGGGGTCGGTCGGTCGGTCATCTTCTCCGCGGCGATCACGAGCGCCCGAGAGAACCGTCCCGACTCGAGAGCCAGGACCGCCGCGTGGAAGGCCATCGCCCCGGTCGCGCTCGTGGCCTCAACCCGGAACCCGGAGGCGGACTCGAGGCCGAGGCGTCCCGCCAGGCGCGGAAGGATCGGTTCCGGTCCGTGCGGGCCGTGTGAGAGCATCGTACCTGCCACGAGAAGGTCGATCGGCTTCCGTCCCACTCCCTCCAGGGCCGGGCCGGCCGCCTCGGCCGCGAGATCGATGAGACCCTCGGCTCGCTTCCCGAATCGAGCGATCCCTACGCTGGCGACGTGGACGGTCATCCGCCCGCCGCCTCCGAAGGCCGGGAGAGGTACCGGAACCGCTCGATGAACTGCGAAAGAGGCATCCCCTCCTCCCAGCGAAGAATACCGCTCCCTTCCTTGGTCCGGCTCACGGGAGGGATCCCACGACAGACGGCGCCGACCACGCCTCCCGAGGGTATGATGCCGGTCACGAAGACCCGCCAGGTCTCCTCTCCACGAGCGCCGAGGCGGCGGTACGCGTAGAGGACCATCAGTCCGACACGCTCGACCGCCCGCCGGTGCGCCTCGAGCTGGAGGTTCGCGCGACCGCTCGCGGAGCTGAACCGGATGACCGCTTCGGACGACGCCTTTACCTCGATCGGGAACGCGAACTGCCGCCGGAGCGCCACGAGGTCGAGACCCAGGGATCCCGCGCCCCGGATCACGAGGAACGGCTCGTCGATCAGCTTCTCGAACCCCGGACGCGCCGGCGGAGGAAGGGACCGGGCGTACGACCGGACGGCGGTACGATCGCCCGAGAGGAGGCTTCGAAGCTCGCGTTCGTAGCCGCCGAACCCGTGACCGACCACGGCGCGGGAAGTCTCGTCCAGTGGATAAGATAAGGCGATGGGCGGACTCGAGGCGAACGGTGGCCGCGTCCGGCGGGCTCGAGCTCGCCCCCACGGAAATCCCGGTAGCGCGAGCTCTCGCGGCCATCGTGGCGGAGTCCGACCGGCGCCGGACGATCCGTGGCATGCCCACCCAGGCGGCACGGTTCCGCGTTTCCGAGTTGCGCAGCCGCCTGCTTCGGGACCGGATCTTCGAGGACCCGGGCCGGCTCCTCGCCCGCCTCAAGCGTCGGGGCCTACTGCTCGAACTGCCCGCGGGCGCGGGCGAGAAGGGGTTCCAGGTACCGTACCCGGACGAACTCCGCCACGTGCTCCTGGACGAAGCGATCCGGAGCGACACGGTCGACGCCGCCGGCATGATCCCGCTTCCCGACGAGACCGCGGAGATCCGGTCGATGGACTCGGAGTTCCTCGAGCAGCTGAACGGCATCCTCGGCCGGCGCCTCAAGGAGACTATGGAGTTCGGCCAATCGTTCAGCGTCGAGGTTCTCGCCGAGTACCTCCGGGAGCTGTTCGGCGACGAGCTCTACTTCGACTCGCTCATCTCGATCCTCCAGCAGTACGCCCTGGCCGACGCCCCGCTGGTCGCCCCGACCGGCCGGATCACCGGTAGCACCGGATTCCACCTCGCCCTCTTCGGGCCGCCCGGCACCGGCAAGACGTTCTCCATCGACGACCTCGTCCGAGGGAATCCCCGGAGCGGCGTTCCGCCGCACGGACTGCCGGGGAGGAACCGCTATTGCGGGGGGATCACGCCGGTGCAGTTCCTGAGGGTTGGACAGTCGTACACCGGACGGACGTTCAACTTCATCGTGCCGGAGTTCAACGACTGGTTCAAGTATCGCGGGATGGTCGAGCCGCTGAAGCTCGTGATGGAGCAGCGCGAGGTCAAGTGGGAGACGACGTTCGGGACGGTGGGACCGTACACGTTCCGGTCCTTCTTCTCCGTCAACTACAACGTCCGGACGGCGGGGGCCCAGGACTACTGGACGACCATCGGCGACCCCAATTTCGCGGCGCTCGAGGACCGGATGCTCATCCGGTTCCATCCGATGACGCGGGGCCGGTTCAAGGCGGTCGAGGCGAGCGCCGAACGGCTCGAGCTCGGTGAGCTCGAGTTCGCCCTCGCCGGACGGATCCGGGACCATCTCACGCTCGTGCATGCCATCCAGACCCGCCATCCGCTCGTGGCCCGGAAGTTCCGTACCCGACCGGTGCACTTGGAGCGCGTGCTCTACGACCGGTTGCGCGAGGTCTCCGACCGCGCGCTCAAGACCACGGAGTTCCCGAAGTTCTCCCCCCGGCTCAAGAGCCGGGCCGTGCGCCTCGCCGCCGCGGCGTCGCTCCTCACGTACTTCGCGGACCCCGAGGAGGAGTCGCTCACGATCGGTAAGGCCGAGTCCGAGTTCGCCCGCCGTTTCTACGAGGAGGAGATCCGTGCCCGAGAGGGACGTCGGGGCAGCACCGCCCAGTAAGGAGCCCGCGCCGGCGAAGTACCGCCGCCCAGCGGACGACCTCGTCCGGCGGGCCGCCCGCCGGGTGGTGCGGGGAGGGAAGGCGTCGTTCCCCTCCCAGGCGGCCTTTCTCGGAGCCGTCGTCGACGCGGTCCGGAACGAAGACCCGCTCGCGGCCCTCGGGGGATTCCGGCTCCGACGGCTCGTGGTGGGGCTGCCGGGAGTGCGCCTGTCGGTCCGGTACGCCGAGCGCCCCGGACGAGAGCCGGCGACCGAGTGTCCCGTGTGCGGGTCGGAACTGGCCCCGATACGGAACCAAACGCTCACCGGCGGCACGGTCGTGCTGGGCCAGCGGTGCGTCCGGTGCGACTACTGGTGCCACGTCCATCGACGGGTGCCGGTCCGGTACTCGTTCTCAGGCTCGAGGGCGGGGAATCGCTCGAAGCGCCGACCCGGCTAGATCAGACGGATCGTGCCGTCGGCAGGTCCTACGTCCTTCCCGCCTCAAGGCAGCGTGCCCGATCGACCGGTCCGCGGGCGACGCGCGGGAGGTCCGGGAACCGGTCGTCAGGGAACGGTGCGGATCACACGACCGGCGTTCCCGTCGACGAGGATGATCGTCTTGTCGCCCCTGTGGTCGAGGCTGAAGTACCAGACCGGGACGTGGAGCAGCTCCCCGTCCGTGATGTCGACCTGGCTGTGGATGTTGGAGATCATGCTGTGCTTCTTGTGCGCGAGCTCGCTCTGCAGCTGCTCCACGTACGCGCGCGCCGCGTTCTTGGCGGCGTCCTCGCCCAGGTCGCCGTTCAGGATGGACGACCCTTCCGGGATCGCCTTCTTGTCGAAGAACGCCCGCTCGCCTAGCGCGAACTGATAATCCTTCGGTTGGTACGCGGACATCGACTTCACCGCGACCACGGGGTACTCGTACTGGTTCGAGATCGTCTCGGAGCGGTTCGGGTTCACGACCGGCCCGGCCATGATCGGGATCATGGTGAACCCGCTCCCACGGCGGCCGCTCAGGGCGCTGCCCAGCAGTGCGCCCGCGGCCATCGTTCCGACGGTCGCACCAACGCTCGTGGCGACCGCCTGGTACTGGTAGGTGGTCGACGCCGAGGCGGGCATCACCCAGAACGGGACGTAGGAGAGACGCGCCTCGGTGACCTTCGACTCCTCGAACGCGTGTCGGTGCATGAACCCGGTGTCGAGGTACGCCTCGACCGCCTTCAGCGCGGCCGCCTGGTCCGCGACCTTGAGCGGCAGGAGGGTGTGCTTCGAGATCTCCTTCCACCCCTGCCCGCCCAGGGTCACCGATCCGCCGCAGTAGTCGCAAGTGATCACCATCTCGCCGAAGACCGGCTTGATAGGAGCGCCGCAAGAGGGGCATTTGAGCTCCTGGACCCCGGCCGCCGCCAACGGGGCGCTGGTCGGCGCGGCGGCCGCCGGAGCCGGGGCGTTGCTGCCGCCAGCGATGGTGGCACCGCACTTCGCGCAGAACTTCGCGTCGTCCGGCAGGCTGGTCCCACACTTCGTGCAGTAGATCATCCGTTAGCAACTCCCGCGAGCCAGCTCGGAAACTTCACGTGGGGAGAGCGGCCCCGCAGTTGGGACAGAACTTGCCCGAGCTCGTGAAGGTCGTGTTGCACTTGGGGCACGTTCGAGGCGGGACCGGGGCGAGCGAGGCGCCGCAGCTGGGACAGAACTTCGCCCCCGGGACCGTCGGCTGGCCGCACTTGGGACAGGGCACGGTGTTCGCCGCGGCGCCTACCGGCGCCCCGCACGAGGGACAGAACCGGTTGCCCGCCGGCACGAGCGCGTTGCACTTCGGACAGGGAGCGCTGCCCCCGCCGGCGTAGGCACCCTGCATCTGGCCGCTCATCCCGTAGCCGATGCCGAGCCCAGCCCCGAGCCCGACGCCGGCGCTGGCGAGCGCACCCGCCCCGCCGGAGGGGTTCGCAGCGGCGGTGGTCATCGCCTGACCCGCCTGGTACTGCATGTAGTTCACGCCGAGGACGCCCATGGTCGAACGGGTCGCGACGGCCTTCTGGACCTCGTCCGGAAGATTGACGGAGAGTCCCTGAACCTGTGCGATCTCCACGCCGAGGGGTCCAAAGTGCTGCGGGGAGAATCCGAGGATCGCCTGTTCGATCGTGGGCAGCTGGGACGCGAGGTCGGTGACCTTCATTCCCTGCTGCTTCATCTGGCCGAGGCTGGAGTAGACGAGCAGGATCATCTGCTCCTTCAGACGGGCATCGACGTCGGCCGTCGTGACGGCACCGAACGTGCCGACGAACTGATTGATGAAGCTGTCCGCGGCGCCGACCTTCCAACGGTAGGAGCCGAAGACGCGGAGCTGCACGAGGCCGAAATCCGGGTCGCTGAAGACGTACGGCTCGGCGCTCCCGAACTTCCCGTCGAAGAGACGCTTCTGGAGGTAGTACACCTCCGCCTCCTGCCGGACCCCCGAGAGCTCCTTGACGAGGTTCCCGATGATCGGGGCGTTCAGGCTCGTGAGCGCGTAGCGGTCGGGCCGGTCGAGGTAGGCCAGGACCTTGCCGTCCCGGTAGAAAACGGCGATCTCGTCCTCCCGGACGACGATGTTGTCGTTCCAACGAATGTTGCGCGGGACGCGCCACATCACGTTCGGGCCTTTGTAGGCGTCCTCCCAGTTGACCGTCGTCGCGCCGATCAGGCTCCCGCCCTTCGCGGGAATTGGATTGTTGGTTACCATCGCTTTGTTTCCCCCTCTGCTTACGAAACGCGGACCCCTTCCACCGACTGGAGGCGGGCCTTGAACGCGGAATCCAGCTGACTCACTTGTCCTCGCGCGGTCGAGACGATCGCGGGAACCTGCGACGGGTCTGCGGCCGAGCCCATCGCGGCTCCGGGCAGCTGGACGACGGTGGTGTTCAGCTGGTCGGCGGCCAGGGCGAAGCCGTAGTCGTACTCGTACAGCCGGTCGAGCTGGGGAGGGTTCGCGCGGACCGCGGGAGAGATGCCCGTGTACCCTTGCTCGGCGAAACGGATCTGGCCCTCCAGCCGCATCAGGTCCGCGATCAACGGCGCGAGGTCGTTGAGGGCCGCGAACTGCTTCGCGTTGGTGAGCGCCGCCCGCGAGTTCTCCAGGGTCGTTCGGGCGCTCTTCACCTTGTCCGCGACCTGACGGCGGAGCAGGCTGTCGGCAGCCCGGATGTCCTCCCCCTCACGGTATCCCCGGAAGCCGGGGACGAGGAGCTGGAGGCGCTTCAGGACGCCGCGATCCGAGTCGACGGTCTGACGGATGTCCACCGGCGGGGCCGCCGGGGGAGCCGCCGTACCGGTGGAGCTCCCCGACTGGACGAACAGCGAGGAGCCGCAGGCGTTGCAGAACCGAGCCCCTGCCGGTGCGGCGGCGCCGCACTTCGGACAGGCGACGGTCGGGGAAGCGGGAGGCGGCGGGGGAGTTCCGGCCATCTAGGGGCTCCGGGGAGGAGGGCTCTGGGCCGGAGGAGGAGAGACCTGGGGGACGCTCGGGGAGTTCGCCGCGGCGTAGCTGAACGCGCTCGGGGTGGGTTCGTTCCGCCAGGCCTCGCGGGGGACCTGCCGCGCGGCCGTGGCGCGGAGGGCACGGCGCCGCCAGCCCATCAGGGCGACGGTCGCGAACAGCACGATGACGACGACAAGGAGACCGAACAGCTGGCCGGTGACCGACAGGATGCCGTACGTGGGGCCGAGGCCGATGGTGAGGAACAGGAGGGCGAACGCCATCCCGAAGAACCCCCACGCCAGGGACCGCTGGGCGCTGGGGTCACGGGATACCGACTCGGCCAAGTAGGAACCGAGCGAGAGGAAGAGGGCCAGGACCCCGATCGTGAGCAGGGCGTAGAAGTGCATGCTGCCGGGCAGCAGGTAGTAGATGAGCAGGAACAACAGCGCCGCGGCGATCAGGAAGAGAGCCGTGAGCAACCAGCCGCCAAAGCGGTCGGCGGAGGGTCTGCTTACCGGAGGCGGACTTGCCATCGACATGCGACCCCTCGAAAGAGGCACGTGAAGTATTAGAGGATAGCAGCGCGGCCGCCGTCAGAGACGGGGCTCGTCGTCCACCTTTTCGCGACGGGGCTTTGGCGGAGGTGGCGCGGCCGTCGGAGCGGTGGGTTGTTGCGCGGGGGACGTTGCGGCCGGCCTCTCCGGAACCTTCCGCGGTGCTTCGGTTCCGGTCGCGGAGTGGGACGTCGTCGTCGGGGGCGAGGAGTGCGGCTTCGGAGCGTGGTCAGGATGCGGCTTCGGGGTCGTCGTCGGCGCCGGCGGTTCGTTGCGGGCCATACCCTTCGGCCGGCGGAACACGCCCTTGATCGCGCCGATCGTTCCCGTACCGTGCGCCGGCGCCCGTCCTGCTACCGCGTCGGT
>DATGZQ010000122.1:0-3060 GCA_035297125.1 Thermoplasmata archaeon | reverse complement strand
GAGTACTTCGCCCCGTTGAAGAAATGGCTCGACGATCAGAACCGCACCGCTCCCGTCGGGTGGTAGCCCGTTCCCGCGGACCCTCGGCCGCGGTCGCTCGCGAACGCCGGCGGGTCGTCCGCGCCCTGAGGTCCCGCGCCCCGCCGGCGGGGAACGAGGCGCTTCGCGCCTACCTCGGTTCTCCGGTTCCGGTACTGGGGGTCCGGATCCCCGACCTCCGACGCGTCGTGCGGGAGACCGCTCGGCGTCTCGCGCCCGGCCCGCGGTCCGACGCGTCCACGCTCGTTCGCGCTCTCTGGAGCGGCGACCTTTTTGAGGAAAAGGAGGTGGC
This sequence comes from Thermoplasmata archaeon, assembly GCA_035297125.1. Classification (GTDB taxonomy): domain Archaea; phylum Thermoplasmatota; class Thermoplasmata; order Lutacidiplasmatales; family UBA184; genus Lutacidiplasma. Next base: position 2,729 of record DATGZQ010000122.1, on the reverse strand, counting down.
GATCGAGCTCCTCGGCCGGCCCCCGCTCAACGGCACGAACTCCGCGTGGCTTCTCGGACGTCGATGGGTCGACCGGGCCACTGGCTGGGCCCTCTCGGACAGCCTCGCCTCGGGTTCGCTCGCCCCGATGGTCGCGGCGCGCCCCGCACGGTTCGCCGAACTGCTCGAATGGACGCGGTCAACGAACCTGTGGAGACGGCGGGCCTCCACGTACGCGTTACGGGATTGGGTTCGCGCGGGCGAGCTCGACCGGCCGTTCGAGCTCCTCGAACGGTTGTTGGACGGCCCGGAGCGATGGGTCCAGCGGGCGGTGGGGACCTGGCTACGCGAGTGCTGGAAGAAGGACGCGGCCCGGACCGAGCGGTTCCTCCGACGGGAGATCCACCGCCTCGCCCCCGTCACTCTTACGGTCGCGACCGAACGAACCTCGAAGAGCTTCCGCGACGAGCTGCGCCGGCGGGCGGCGCGCCACCGCGCCGAGCGGCGAGCGTATTAGATTCCCCTCCGTACCGCGGTCGATGCTCCTCGGCCACGGCGAGAACGTGTTGCGCAGCGCCTACGCCGTGTCGGACGGCGGGGAGGGGTCCGTGCCGCCCAAGGGCCCGGGCGTCCTCTACGTCACGAACCTTCGCGTGGTCTTCGAGACGCCGATGGCCCGGGGGATTATCGGCCGTCGGCCGGCCGGTGCGACGGAGCTGCGACTCGTGGCGTCGCTCCACGAGCTTCGGAACGTGTCGGTCCACCGGGGTCGCATCGGGCGCCCCCGCCTCGTGCTGGACCTGCCCCACGCCCGGCCCTCGTTCGACGTGCTGGAACCCGAAGCCTGGGTCGGGACGATCGCGCAGGCGAAGCGGGCGTTGCCTGCGCCCTCCTCCTACGGAGGCGGCCCGGTGCACACGATCGAACGACAAGTCATCAAGGTGCGATGCCGGTTCTGCGGAGCGCTCGGCAACGAGGTCGACGGACGATGCCCGTCGTGCGGCGCCCCGCTGTAGCGTCCGTACTTCTCGATCAGAACGGGAGCTCACGAAAGAGCGCCCGGAACCCCGAGATCGACCAATACAGGGCGAGGCCCCCGACCCCGACCGCCATGCCGAGGCAGAGGAACCCAAGGGGGATCGACGAAGACGAGGGGGCGAGCAGGGCGAACGTGCCCGGGATCAGGATGCCGAAGAGCAGCACCATTCCTGAGCCCGTGGCCGCCAGCATGCCCCCGGGGCGCAGGAACTGGGGGCGGGGCCGCTCCTGAAAGTCGGAGTATCGCGAAGCGAAGACCAGCCCCCAGAAGGCGAGGACGATGGAGACCGCCACGACGAGGAGCAAGACCCCGACGACCACCGTGAAGGCAAGCCCGAAGAAGAGGCCGACCACCAGAGCGAGCGCCACCGAAACGAGGAAGGACGGAAGGAGAACGAACGCCGTCTTCGCCCGGAGAATGCTGCCCGCCGAGAGCGGGTACGCGTAGAGCGTTTGGAGGGCCCGGCGTTCCTGGCCGACCGACGTGCCCGCGATGAGCAGCGAGAAGAACCCGGCGACCCAGCCGACCCAGATGACGGAGCCGAAGCCGCCGAAGGCGGTCCCCTCCACGAGGACGAGGATCACGAGGACGATCGGCACGACCAACGTCGGGAGCATCTCACGCCGCCGCACGAGGCCCTTCAGGTCCTTCGCCACCAGCGCCGACTCCGCCGCACTGAGCCCGAGCACGGAAAGGACCGGGTTCCTTCGGGCGTATCGATGCTCTTCCAGCCGGACCTCGGTCGAGGAGGGCACCCAGTACCGCACCCTCAGCTCGCCGGCCACGTAGACGAGCAATCCGACGAACGCGACCTGGCCCGCGGCGAATGCCAATGCGACACCCGTGTTTCCGCCGACCCACTGCGTCACGGCTTCGGTCGACCAGAAGAACGGCACGATCGACGTGAGGAGGCCGACCGCCGACAACCGTTGCGCGACCCCGAGCAGGAACACCGGGTTGAACGCGAGCTGAAGGACGAGGATGACGACCACGAGGACCAACGCGCGCAGGATGAGGCTGACCTGGCCGCGTCGCCCCGCACCGATGGAGCTCGCCCGTTGTGTGGCGGAGCGGACCATCTCCACGAGCAGTGCCCCCTCGAACAGCGCGACGATCGAGAGGAGCGCCGTCAGAAGGTAGGCCGGAACGACCCCGCCCACGAGCGCGAACGGGAGCACGCCGCCCAGGGTGATGGCGACCGCGGGCGAGTAGGTGTAGGCGATCGCCGTGGCGGAGGCCGAAACGTACTCGGCCGGCGTGACCGGGAGCCAATTGGCCGCATCGCTCCCCGCGAACTTCGTCGTCGTCGTCAGCTCGAACATGACTCCGGCGACCAGGACAACGCCGACGGCGACCAGCGGAAGGAACGGAAGGAGCGCGGCGGCGAGCTGCGCGAACCGAGAGGGGTCGAGCGAGCTCGCGCGCACCGCACCCTCGGCGAGGCCAAACACGCCGAGGAACAGCACGACATCGACCGTCGCGATCAGCTCGGGCCGGCCGAATAGACTGCGCGGGTCGGAGGAGCTCCGACCGGACCGAAGCTGCGAGGCGACCAGGGTCCCGGCCAAGCGTCGAACGCGGTGGAGGTCCATCGGTTCCCTACCGACTCAGCGCGTCGACCACGTCGTGAAGGTCGCCCGTGCCGGTGAGCGCGAGGAAGACCTCCTCGAGGTCCCGGCCGGCGAGTCCGGCGCGGTCTCGCAACGCCTCG
>DATGZQ010000121.1:0-45975 GCA_035297125.1 Thermoplasmata archaeon | reverse complement strand
TCCCCTGGTGGCCGGTGATCCCCTGGACGACCACCCGGGTCTTCTCGTCCACGAGAACGCTCACGGCCTGCCTCCTGCCGCGGCGACGACCGCTTCGGCCGAGGCCCGTAGGTCCGCGATGGACGTGACCCCGGCGGCCCGCAGGATCTCGATCCCTTCCTTCTCGTTGTTCCCGCGGATACGCGCGACCAGCGGAAATCGGTTCGACTCAGGGACCTGCCGCATCGCCGCGACCAGGCCGGTGGCGACCGTGTCGCACCGCGTGACCCCTCCGAAGATGTTGAGGAACACGGCCCTGGGATGCGCCTCGGCCATCAGCAGGAACGCCTCGGTGACCTTCTTCGGGTCGTCCGTGCCCCCGAGGTCCAGGAACACGCCCGGCTTGCCCCCGAGCTCCATCAGGACGTCCAGGGTCGCCATGGTCAGACCCGCGCCGTTCGCGATCACCCCGATGTTACCGTCGAGCTGGACGAACGCGATCTCCTTCTCCCGGGCGATCTCCTCGAGCGGGGTCCGGTCGTCTTGGATCTCCGCGTACTCGGGGTGGCGGAATACCGCGTCGTCCTCGATGATGACCTTCGAATCGAGGGCGACCAGATGATCGCCGACGATCGCGAGGGGATTGATCTCCACGAGCTCAGCGTCCTCGCCCTCGTAGAGGGCCCATAGGGCCCGCAGGAGGCTATCGAGCTCCTGGGCGAGGGCGCCGGTGAGCCCGAAGGTCCGGGCCACGCGTCGGCGCTCGTAGCCCGTGAGCCCGGGGAACGGGTCGATCCCTTGGTGGTCGATCGCGCCATCGGCGACCGACTCGATCTCCACGCCCCCCTGGGCGCTGGCGATCAGCACGGGGAGTCGGAGGCTGCGGTCGAGCGCGATAGACAGGTAGAGCTCGCGCGCGATCGCGACCTTTCCCTCGAGCAGGACCTCGCGGACCTTCTCGCCCTTGAAGTCGAGGCCCAGGATTGCGGCCGTGGCTTCCCTGGCCTCCTTGGCCGAGCTGGCGAACCGGACCGCGCCGCCTTTGCCGCGGCCGCCCGAGAGTACCTGCGCCTTCACAACGCAGGGGAGAGGGACCGAGCCCGAACCGGTCAGCTGCTCCGCTTCCTCCGGTGACCGGACGACCTGCCCCGCGGGCACCGGGATTCCGTACTTCCGAAAGAGCGCCTTGCCCCGCCACTCGGCGAGCTTGACCATAGGTGACCCGGCGGCGCGATTAGGGCGGGTCTCTTAAGGGCGGCGGCGGCCCGTGGGAGTTCAATCGTGAAGCCCCTCTACGAGGAGGCCCCTCAGGAGGCGCTCGTGCTTCTCCTCGTCGTCGGCCATGCTCTGGGCTAGCAGCTTCATCACGCCCCCTAGGCCTCTTTGGAGGGAATCGGCTCCTTCGCTCTCCGCCTCGTGCTCCTGGCGGATCAATGACTCCACATCCGCCTTGGTGATGCCACTTGCGAACGTTCGGTCGACGCCCGAGTCGAGGTAACTGGCGAGCGAAGCGACGATCTCGGCGTGGCGAAGACTGTCCGAGGCGATCTGACGGAATATCGCGCGCGTGAGCTCATCCCCGGCCTTCTGGGCAAGGTTCATGCATGCCGAGACCGCGGCCTGCTCCGCGCCGATGCGCTCTCGAAGGCTTCGCGTCACGGAGCGACTTATGCGGTGTTGGGCGCCGGCCTCCGACGGGGCGGGATGAGACTGCGGGATCCGCTCAGAGACGCGGGCCGCGGCCTCGAGTAGAGGGCGCGGAGAGGGGGCTGTCCCGGGAGGCAGTTCCACGAGGAAGTGTGCGAGCCGTCGCGCCGTGGACCTGACGTTGCGGTCGGCCGAGAGCCTCTCCAGCACCTCCACCCGGCGCGTGCCGGTGACATACTGGGAGATTGCCGAGGGGGCGACGCCGAGCAGCACCGCTGCTTTGCGCATAGGAACGCCCATACGTTCTACGAGCTCGATCGCCACCATCGCCTGGATAAGCTGGACCCACTGGCTGGGAGTCGGTCTCCCGCGCGGCATGCCCGAATGCGAAGCTCGAGGGCAGATTAGTTCACTGTGTGAACACGAGTTGTAGCGGCATCACATACAGCACGGCTATATCCGCGTCGAGACGTGCGCAATTCCGATGGCTTGGGCGAGGCCCTGCGGACAGATGGACCCTAGGCCGTCTGCGTCCGACGACGCAGAAGCTCCAGCACGCGTTCCTCCAAGCCCAGCTCCCCGATCGGACTAGTCTCATGGGCGATTTTCTGCTCTTCATGGCACTGACCTCGGCCATGGGGCTCTCGATTTTCCTTTCGATGCCAATCGTGTACAGCAAGAGGGCCCAGGGGCGCTGGGCGATCGGGCTGAACGCGGGTGCCATCGGGATCCTGGTCTTTCTCCTCGCGGACGTGTTCTCCGACGTATCGCCGATTATCTATCCGACGGGGTATGTGGCAAACCTCCGCTATTCGGTGGCGTTCGGAATCGCATTCGTTGTGGCCTTCCTCGGGCTCTACTTCGTCGACAACCTGCCGCGAAACGCGCCCCTCGGCGCCGCGGCGGGTACACTGCCGGAGGGATCGGCCAATGCGGACGCGATCCCACGCCGCACAGCCCTGATCATCGCGCTCGGCATCGGGCTCCAGAACCTCACCGAAGGGCTGGTCTTCGGCGTCAACTGGACGATCGGCGCGTTGGGCATCCTGGCTGTGGTCTTCGTTGGATTCTTCCTGCAGAACGTGACGGAAGGGTTCCCAATCGCGTCGCCGTTCCTCGGCACCAACGCTCGGCGGGGTGTCGCCATGATGACCGGCCTGTTCCTGGTTGGGGGCCTGCCCACGCTGATCGGCGGGGCGATTGGGTACTACTGGAGTAGCAGCCTGTTCTTGGTGATCTTCGACGCCCTCGCCATCGGAGCCATCGCCTACGTGATCCTCCCGATGCTACGGGTGGCGTTCCGGCCCCTTGAATCGAGAGAGGCCTCGATCCGGCGGAATCGACTGGTCTACATCGGCGTGATGGTCGGGTTCGTGCTGGGCTTCGCCGTAAACGCGATCTGAGCGCGGCCTGTAGCCGAGCTCGGGGTCCGCTCCGGCGATTATCGTCCCGTTCCAGTGCGGATTCGCCCGGGACGTCCTTGGGCGCGGGCAGGTCCCGTTCGCAAGTCTGCGAGCTCGCGGCCGATGTCGTCCAGCAGCTTTCCGGCGACCTCGGCCTTGGGTCCCCGGATCCAGCGTCGGGGTGCCCCACGCGGTAGGACGAGCACGCTCGCGTCCTCGCCGCCCACGGTGGCTACGTCGTTCGCGACGACCCAATCGGCCCCGACCTCTTCGGCGAGGCGGCGGCCCTCCTTCTCGAGGGCGTCCGGCCCCTCCCCCGCGAGCAGCTTGTAGGCGATCAGTCGTGTGGGCGGGGGGGCGAGCCGCCGCAGCTCGGGTAGCACCTTGGGCGCACGGACCAGGGTCAGCGTAAGCTTCGGCGTCCCGCGGGAGGGGATCTTGCCTCGGGCTGGGTTGAGGGTGAAGTCGGAAAGGGCCGCGGGCACGAGGATGGCGGCCGACCGCGCGAGCTCCTTCCGTCGCTTCGTTGCGAGGTTGAGGAGGTCCGCGACCCCGCTCCAGCGATGCACCGGGATCCAGCTCGGGACGGGGACCTGAAGCGCCCCGGCCCAGAGTTCCACGTCCGCCCCCCGGTAGAACGCCTGGGTAGCGAGGGCGACCGCGGTGGCCCCCGAGCTCTCGTTGGTCACGGAGCGAACGGCATCGATCGGTTCCCGCGAGGCGCCCCCGACCACCGTCACCCGAGCTCCCTTCCAGGGGCCGGACCCGAGGCGGTGAAGGACGGCCGCCGCGACCTCCTCGGGGGAAGCGATCTTCGCCTCGCCCTCGACCGAAGGGCCGTAGAGGATCTCCACGCCCCAGCTGCGGAGCTTCTCGAGGCTCTCCACGACCGCGGGGTTCTGTCCCATCAGTGAATGCATCGCCGGCGCGACGAGGATCGGTACGCGGCCGCCCAGGGCGACCGAGGCGCAGGAGGTAACGGTCGTGTCGTCGATCCCGTGAGCGATCTTCGCGATCGTGTTCGCGGTCGCCGGCGCGATCAAGTAGAGGTCCGCCTGGCCCTCCCCCGGTCCGAGGAGCGTGACGTGCTCCACGCCCCCCGAGAGCTTCAGGATGGGCGGGTGTCCAGTGGCGAACTCAACGGCCTCGGGGGTGACGAGCCGGGCCGCCTCGGGAGACATCACGGCGCGGACCTCCGCCCCGTGTCGGATCAGCTCACGAACGATCTTGGGAACCTCGATCGCGGCGATCGAGCCCGAGATCCCCACGAGCACCCTACGGCCTTCGAGCAACCGACTCGCTCGACCCCGGATGGCACGGCTCGGATGCATCTTCGTTCCCCGTTGGCCCGGCGGCGTTGCGACCGCCGGGGTTGAACCGTCGAGCCGCGCGAGGTTAAAGGAACGGAGGGATGGACCCCTCCATGACCCGCACCCCCGGGGAGACTGCCCCGGCGTCCCCGGAGGACCCGGGCGCGAGCCAGGCACCCATGCTCCTGCCGGTCGTGAACTCCACCAGCTCGTTCGCCGAGATGAGCCGGCCTCCCCTGGAGCGACGGGAACCCGTCGCGCCGCGTTCCGTCGAGCGCGGCGTCGTGCTGTTCGACCTGGACGGAACGATCCTCGACGACCTTGCGCTCATCAGCCGCGTCGCTGCGGACGTGATCCACACGGCGTTCGGCACCCCGCCCGAGGAGGCCCGGGTCCACTACCTCGCTACGACCGGTATGCCCTTCGAAGCCCAGCTCGCCCAGCTCTACCCGGGAGCGCCCGCGGCGCTCCGAGCGACCACGGCTCGGACGTTCCACCAGCGGAAGGTGACGGAAGCGTACGCGCGCGCGGAACCGTTCGGCGAGGTCCCGAAGCTCCTGAAGCGGCTCTCCACGGACCGCTGGACACTCGCCATCACGACCGGGGCGGAGACCGAGATGGCCGACCTGATCCTCGAACGGGAAGGTCTCCGCTACTGGTTCGAGGATGTCCTCGGCTCGGCCGACGGGACGAAACGGGAACACCTCGCCGAGTACCGCCGACGGTATCCCGAGGCGGCGATGTTCCTCGTCGGCGACTCCCGGTTCGACATGGAGGCCGCCCGCGAGGCGCCGGGGGTGGTCCCGATCGGTAGGGCGAGTCGGTTCACGGGATGGGCGCTCACACCGAAGGACCTCAAGGAGTGGGGAGCGGCCTGGGCGGACTACAACCTCTCGGAGCTGCCGGAGGTGCTCGACCGGCTGCTGACGGCCAAGCGAGCCCGCCCTTCAGGGAAGGCAGGTCGGCCGTCCGTCCGACGGCGATAGGGCCGGGACCGAGACTCTCCCGACCGGGGGTTGGTCCCCCGATCGATTTGAACCCGGGTCGAGGGATCCACAGTCCCCCAGGATAACCAAGCTACCCCATCCCGGCCACGTCGTTCGGACGCACGCCCCCGAAGAAAAACTTTGCCGAGCGGTCGCGCGCTCACTCCGGGGGGGGTCGTGGGGGCCGGATAGCCTCCGAGTCGAGCCCGCGAAGGTACTCCCTGCGTGTTCGGGCCTCGTCCTTCCCCACGTGTACGAAGAACGTCCCGAACCCCACCGCCGCCAGTCCGGCGATCCACGCATTCAGAACCTGCGCGCCGGCACCCGCCAGGTACAGGCCCACCAAGAGGGCAACACCGAGGGCGATGGTCAGGGCGCCGCCCACGACGAACGTCGTCTCACGAAGCATCGCTCGATCGCGTAAAGACGGGACGGATCCCGATCCGGCGCCTCACTTGAACGCCCATACGACGGCCTGGCCGAAGAATTGCCAGGGCACGCCGACGTGCAGAAATCCCGCGTGCGAGAGAGCCGCGGTCTCCGCCCCGAGCGTGCAGGGGTGGTCGAACTGTTCGTGGTCGTGCCACACAGCCTGGGGGCTCCGCCAGGGGGCCTTGTGCCCCCGGGGAACCGGCTCCCCGTAGGCGATCCGGGCGTACTGGAAGTCGAACACCGGGTCCTCGGGCAGGTGGTCGTCGCCGTCGCCAAAGTACCCGCCCGGGCTCAGCGAGCGATAGACGCGACGGAACAGTTTCCACTTCTGCGGGTCCGTCAGGTGGTGGATCGCGAGCGCGGAGACGACCACGTCGAACTCGCCCTCCCACGCCTCCTCGAGGCGGCCCGAGTGAAGCTCGGCCCGCCGACCGAACGGCCTCAGCCTTCGCCGGGCCTGGGCGATCATGCGCGGAGACAGGTCGAATCCGGTCAGGCGGGCGTGAGGGAACTCCGAGAGAAGGAGCGCCGATAGCGCCCCCGTTCCGACGCCCAGCTCGAGCACGCGGAACGCTCGGGTCGCCACGAACGGGATCCCGCGGACGAGCGTCCGATGCAGTTCCGAGTATCCGGGCATGGAGGCGAGGGCCGTGCGGTCGTACCCCGAAGCCTCGCGGTCGAACTCGCGACGGGCCGCGGCCGAGCCCTTGGATTCCGCCATCCTCCGGTACCAAGATTCTGCGGGCATAGAGCTTGGGGAGGGCGGGGGCCGTCCGCAACCGCTTTCTCCCGACCCGCGCCCTCACCCCGCAAGGCCGGTCCCCGGGGGAATGAGCGCATCGTCCGACCGCCGCATCGCATCCCTCTTCGGATTCCTCGGGACCGCGCTCCTGCTCGTCGCGGGGATCCTCGACCTCCTCAGCGGGGTCTTCTACTTCGTGGTCGGCCACGGAGGCCGCGCCTTCGGGTCCTTCGACCAGGGCCTGATCTTCGTCGTGGTCGGGCTGATCGTTGGCTTTTTCGTGGCGACGGCCCGGATGGAAGGGCGCGACCGGACCGTGGTCGTCGGCGTCGTCCTCCTCGTCCTCGCGATCCTCGGCTGGCTGGCGCTCGGTTTCGGCAGCGGGGTCCTGGCGCTGCTGGCGACGATCTGCATCCTCGTTTCCGGGGTCGTCTTCCTCGTCGCCGGCCGGTAGGCGGACGGGTCTGCCCTCGGGGCGGATGCGTCCGGGACCTCCGAAGTTCGACCGCCAGACGCCGTTAAGAGGGGTTTGCGCGGTGGGCCGTCGGTGACGCTCTTCCCGTTCTCCTCGGTCGACCGAACCACCCTGCGGTGGCTGCGGACTGCCGAGACTCCGCTCGAGTTCACGCTGCTGGCGGGAGAGGCTCCGGTCGCGATCCTGCGGTGGGCCGCGCATCGCGGGTCCCTGGCGGCTGCGGAGACGGCCGAGGGGACGTGGACCCTGAAACGAACCGGCTTCCTCGCACCCCGCCTGACGGTCCGGTCCAAGGACTCGCCGGCGGAGATCGCACATCTGACGGCCCACCTGCGACATCACACCATCCAACTGGCCGGGGGTCGCTCCTACTGGCTCCGGAGAGCCGGCCTCCTCCTGCCGGCCTGGCGACTGTCCACGCCGGAGGGCCAGGAGCTCCTCCACGTCGAGCCGATTCCGGAAGGCCACAAGCTCGGTGCGGGAGCCGTTCTGGTCGAGGCGGGCAAGGACGACCCTGCCTGTCTCCTTCTCGTCGTCCTCTCGTGGTACTTCATCGTCCTCGCCTGGTTCGAGGACGAGACGGCCGAGGCGCTCGCGCCGTACTAGGCCCCTACGCCTTCGGGCCGCGGGCCCTCGTGCCGCGCCGGGCTACGCCGGTGGGATCGACCGCTTCCACAGGTCCTGGAAGCAGGTTGCACAGAGATTTCGGAGATGCGGCCAGCCCTCGGTCGGCACCGCCGTGATCCGGCTGATCACCTTGCGACATCCGTCGCACACGAGATTCCCGTTCTCGATCATCGCTCGCGAGACCTTCCAGACCGTGGAACCGACGGGTCAGTCCTACTAGAGGGTTGTCGGGGCTGGGCTCGCCCCCGGGAACCCGAGCGCGGTCAGGACCCGCGGGAGAAGGACATCGTAGCGGGGCCCGCCATCGGCGTGGACACCGTCGTACTCCTCGAGATCGACCCGCGCCCCTGACTCCTTGGCTCGTGCCGCGAACTCTCGCGCCCCGATGTCGAGGCCGTACTCGTCCCTCCATCCCCCGTCGACATACAGGTACCTCAGGCGACGGACGGACGAACGGTACGGCTCGGTCGTGACCATGCGCACGGGGTCGAGCGCCAGCCACCGCTTCCAGACGTCCTCTCGCAACCCTCCGGTCTCGAGGTCGAACGGCAGGTCGAACCGGCCGGGCTCGGCGTCCCTGGGAGAGTAGCAGGACGCGTAGGCATACAGGCTCAGGGTCTTCGCCAGCGGCGCGGCGGGACCGAACCCGCTTATCGGCCGGGAGAGGACCCGGCGGAGGAGCGCCTCGGGACCTCCCGCGGCGCGAGTCTCGCGGAACGCCACGGGGAAGTCGGGCGGGTAGCAGTATTCGAAGAACGAATCCCCGGCGTTCGAGCCCGCCGCGGGGAACAGGTCGGGGTACCGCAGCGCGAGCGAGAGCGCTCCGTATCCCCCGCTCGACGTGCCGACCACGGCGCACGGTCCGGTTCGGTATCGCTCCTTGAGGAACGGTACGAGCTCGCGCACGACGTAATCCTCGTAGCGTCCCGTGGCGGTCGAGTTCAGGTACTGGCTTCCACCGAGGGTCGTAACACAATCGGGAGCCGCCAACACCGCCTCGGCGGCGACCCCGGTCCGAACCAACCGGTCCAGTCGCCCGACGATGGAGTCGGTATGGAAGCGCGGTCGCTGAAAGTGCAGCCAGCCGGAGCCCGCGTAACCGGAGAGAAGGATGAGGAGAGGGCGGCCCTCGGTCTCCCCGGACGGAGGAACGTAGACCGGGAGGTCGCGCTCGACCGGGTCCCCCCACGGATTCCCCTCCAGAACCCGGCTCGTGTATCGATGGGTCTCGACCCGGCCCTTGATCGGTCCGGGAAAGACCGCCTCCGACCGGGACTCGATGGGTACTCGAAATGAGGTCACGACGCGCCCGGGAGCCGATGGTCCGGGAGTTCATGATGCCGACCCCCTTCTGCCGAGCCGTGGCGCGACGGCCCGGGGCGCGACGGCGACGCGACTCGAACATGACCGCGGTGTTCTCTCGAGTTCGGGCCGACCGACGGCGAAGTGCGAGCACGCTCGTGGGCGAAGCCCTGGGCGCGATCGCGCGCGAGGTCGATGACTGGTCGGGACGGCCCGTGACCGAGATCCGGCGCCGAGCTCGCGAGATCGCCCACGAGCTCGCGCACACCCAGCCCGCGATGGGAGCCTTCGGCGCGTGGTCGGCCGAGTGGACGCGGCTCGCCCGGTCGACCTCGGGGCCCCACCTCCGACGCGCCGCAGCCTACTGGGCTCGCCGCCGGGCACGCGAGCTCTCGCTCGAACCGGGTCGGTTGGCTCGGACGGTCCGAGCGGCGCTGCCGCCCGCCTCCCGGGTTGTGACCATCAGCCGCAGCGCGACCCTCCTCCGGGCGCTCGCTGCGCTCCCGAGCTCTCGAAGGCCCCGGGAGGTCGTGGCGCTCGAGAGCCTGCCCGGCGGCGAGGGCCGAATCTTCGCGCGCGAGCTCCGGAGAACAGGGGTCCCGTCGCGCGCCGTCCGTGACGGTGCGGGCGAATCCGCCGTGCGGGAGGCCGATATCGTCCTAGTCGGGGCGGACTCGGTCTGCCACGACGGGAGCGTCGTGCACAAGGTCGGGACGCGTCGACTGGCCGTGGCCGCCCGACGGGCCGGCGTTCCGTTCGTCGTGGTCACGGGCCGGTCGAAATGGACCGGGTCCCGACCCCGCCCTGACCCGCTCCCCCGCCGGTTCGACCGAACCCCGCGCTGGCTGATCACCGCTTTCTGGACCGATCGTGGGATCGAGCTCGAGGGGGCGGGCCGCCCGCGCTCGCGCGCCGACAAGCGATAAGAACGCCAACGCCCACCGAACCCGTCGCCATGGGCCGACTCGAACGCATCGGAGCCGAGGGGTTCGACGGCTCCCGCCTCGCTCGACCCGGCACGTGGACCGTCGCATTCCTGGCGGACTGGTGCCCTTTCTGCCGGGACTTCGAGCCCGCGTTCGGGGCGCTCGCGGCTCAGCCGGAGATAGCCCTTCTCGTCGCCGACCTGACCGATGTGGAAAGTCCCCTCTGGGACCGCTTTGGCATCGATGTCGTCCCGTCCGTGATCGTCTTCCGGGACGGAGAGCCGGTGTTCCGGATCGACGGCCGGTCGGGCTACGGCCTCGATGGGAAGGACATCGGTTCGATCCGGGCGGCCTCCCTGGACGGAACTCCCCCCGGTCGGACCAAGACCGGTTGATCCTGAGGCCGCGCCCGCGCGGTCGGCCCGCTAGGTGGACGGAACGTTCCTCTCGAGAAGGAAGGTGCCGAGCACCCCGACCAGAAGGTCCGGATGGGTCAGCTGGGGGAAATGGCCGGCGGTCGGAAGCCGAACGAGGGTCGCGTTCGGAAGGGCCTGGGTGATCCGGTCGCAGATTCGCTGCATGTAGCTCGGGCTTTCCTCGCCAACGGTGACCAGTACCGGCACCTGAACCTCCCGGAGCTCCAGCGGGTTTGCTTGAGACGCCGCGGTATCGCCGAATTCCCTCAACCAGTCACCCGAGCCAGCGAGGATGGCGGCACGTCCGCTGGCGGGGATGCGATCCCACTCGCCCACTCCCGACACAAGCGCCAGGATGCGTGGGATCGTTCGATCCGCGCCGCCGGACTTCGCGAGGGGCGCGATCGCACGGACCTTCGCGACGATGCGCTGAATCTCCGCGCGGCTGGCCGGATCGTCGTCCACCAACCCCGTCCAAGGCGGTTCGTGGAGACAGGCGCTACGGACCAGCTCCGGGCGGTCGACGGCCAGCCGCAACGCGACCATGCCGCCGTAGGCGTGGGCCACGAGGTGGACCGGGTGAAAGTCCGTGGCCTCGAGCAGCGCGGCGAGGTCGTCCGCATCATCCTGCACCGGGTGAGACCGGACCTCGCCGCGGCTCAGCCCGTGACCGCGACGGTCGTAGCTCAGCACCTCCAGCCCGCGCGCGAACCCCGGAACCACGGCGTCCCAACCGTGGTGATCGGTCCACGAACCGTGGACGAGCGCGGCAGGGTCACCCGCGAACCCGGTCCGCTCGTAGAAGATCTCTCCGTGGGGAACTTGGACTGCGGGCACCGGTCCTCCGAAACGACCCCTTTTCCGTCCCGGCTGCCGACGCGGGCACCGGTCCGGGAGAGATAACCTCCGGGGGACCCGCTCGCCGCCAGAGCCCCGACCCTGGCCGCGCCCCGGCGGCCCGCGACCAATGCGTCCCGCTATCGGTTTCCGACCCCCCAAGACGTATAACCAGGGGGTCGGTCGGTCGGCCCATGTGGCGTGCACGAGCCATCCTCAGCGTTGTCCTCGCGACCCTCGTCCTTGTCGTATCCGGGGTGGCCGTAGCCTCCGCGACACACGCCTTTGACCGGACACAGGACCACGGTTCGGGCCCGACCTATAACGTGACCTTCACGGAAACCGGGCTTCCCGCGGGCACGAACTGGAGCGTTCGGGTCGTCAGCGTTTGGGGCCTCTGGGGCTGGCACCAAGTCGAGACGAACTCCTCGACAGGGACCTCGCTCAACTTCTCGCTCCCCAACGGAACGTACCACTATCGGGCCGAACCCCTCGTCGGGTTCCAGTCCAACGACAGCCGCGGATTCTTCAATGTCTCCGGCGGATCTCCCACCCCGATCGGAGTGTCTTTCACCAGCGTTCCGACCTACCCCGTGACGTTCACCGAAACCGGCCTCGCCGCGGGCACGAACTGGACCGTTACCGTCCAGGGCCGTGGCGGGTGGGGGGGCTGGGAAGGCCGCAGCGTCGATAGCATCACCTCGAGCGCCGCGAGTGTCACGTTCCTCCTCCCGAACGGAACCTACCACTACCGTGTCGCTCCGGTGTTCGACTACTCCCTGAACGGGTCGCACGGCCGCTTCACCGTGGCCGGAGCCACGCTGCCCGCGATCAACGTCACGTTCAGCGCCCTCGTGACCTACGCCGTGACGTTCAACGAGAGCGGGCTGCCGGCAGGAACGAACTGGAGCGTCCGTGTCCTCGGGTTCGGCCCGACGAGCGCGGGGTTCCTTCGGGACACCGGGACCTCGTCCGGCACGACCATCACCCTAAACCTCCCCAACGGGACCTACTTCTACAACGTCCTGCGTGTGCCCGGCTGGCGGGTCACGAGCGGCGATCGATTCGGCCTGTTCAATGTGAGCGGCGCGTCCCCCGCGGAGATCAGCTTCGTGTTCACCCAAGTGAACAACTCGACCCACTGGTCCCCTCTGTCGACCGAACTCGGAACGAACCCCGGGACGGACACCGCGAGGGTTCTCCTGGTCCCCGAGGCCCGGGTCGCCTGAACGGGTCGTCCGTTCGCGCCTGCGCGCCCGAACTCTCGGGCGCGGTCCCGGCTTTATATCCCGTGGAGGGGTTCTTCCTAAGGGTGCCTCTCGACTACGCCGCCTGTGACCCGAGAGAGTCGTCCGGCGGCCTACGGGACAATCCGGTCCCGGGGTCGGCCCAGCGCGGATGCCGAAGCAACCGCCAGCCGCCTCCGTGATCTACGGAGCTCCACCGAAGAGGGCGACGCCCCCGATCGTCTCTTCCTGGCCACGCTGCGGGTCCGAATACCGAAGGCCATCTGGACCGGCCCTTTCTCGTCCAGCCACCCGAGCGTTCGGCTCGAGGTCCTGAACCGGACCGAGTACAAACCCGGGAAATCGGTCTCGGACTACTGGATCAGCGGCTCTCCGCCAGGGGTCTGGGCGCGGGAGATCGCGACGTTCCCCGACGTGGCCAAGGTGGACAGCCTCGCCGAGGTAGGCGAGGGCTGTCTGTACCGCATCACCTACCAGGACCCGCCCATCGTATCCGTCTACCAGAGGCTCCGGCTGCCCCTCCAGTTCCCCCTCCGCGTCCAGGGAGGGTACATCGCTTGGGAGATCGTCGCCCGGTACGGTGAGTTCCAGGAGATCATGAACCACGCCAGGCTGGCCGACCCGGACATGTCGATCGTTTCCATTCGACGGCGTCCCCTTCGCAGCCACCTGCCGATGCTGACGCCGGCGCAGCACGAGCTTCTCACCCAGGCAATGGCGGCGGGCTACTTCGCCGTGCCTCGGGGGATTACGCTCACCGCGCTCGCGCGCAAGCTGGAACGGAGCAAGTCGGGGATCTCCGAATCGATCGCGTTGATCGAGAAGAAGCTCTTCGAGACCGTGCTTCGTCCCACGAACGCGACCGCCTGAGGTTCGACCGTTCACTGCCTTCCCTCCGGAGGGCCGACCTCCTCTCCCGGCTCGCACCGGGCGCGGACCGACTCACGCGTCGTCCCTACGAAGTTCCGCCGGAAGGCGAGGTCCCAAGCCGGATCTCAAGGAATTCGCGAGCGTCCCACGCCCGGGTTTCGGGGCGGGAAGCGCCCTCGGGGCGACCGAACCCGTTCGGTTCGCCGAATCAGTTCGGCATTTCATCATCCCCCTCTCGGCCGTTAGGGTAACCGAAGACAGCCCATGCGAGCAGCGGATTCTGGTCACGATTTCGGCGAGCTCGTCGCCCCGTCCCCGGGCCGGAGCCCCGCGGATCGAGCCCTGTGGGCGCTCGTCCCGCAGGGTCAGGGCCCCGCGGGCGGCGCGAGCCGACCGCAACCGGCGTCGCCGACCTCCGGGGCACCCGGGTTGGGCACGGGCTCGAGCCGACACCCCGCGGAGACGCCCACGTCCGCGATCGTATACGGGGGCTCACGTCCGCTGGTGAACCTCCTCCTGTTCGCGCTGGCCGAAGAGGCCAACGCCTCCTTCCACTGGCTCGACATCCGCCCCTCCGGGGAGGCTCTCCCGGAGCTCGACCCCGCGCGCCTCGGGTGGATCGACGAGCGACGCGTATGGACCGTCGACCCTGTCGATGCGCTGGCCCCGGACAACGCCCGGGCCAACGCGGCTCTCTTCGAGCTCGTTCGAGAGGACGAACCGCCCGTGACGCTCGCCCGGCTCTCCGACTTCCTTCGGCTTCCGGAGCGGATGCAACAGATCCTCGCGGAGATGGCATCCACCGGGAGACCGGGAGTGCTCGCGGTAGCGAACGTCCACCGTACTGGCAGGTCGTTCCCCGACTCCACGCTCGGTCCGATCCTCGAAGCGATCGCCTGGGCGGGCTACTCGCTCTTCGTGGGATACGCCGGCCCGGCGCCGTCCGTCCGGGCCCGGTTCGCGCACGCCGTGCGCGTCGACGGAGAGAACCCCCGCCACTGGAGGAGCGCGAAGTTGACCCTGGAAGGGGATTCTCCGCTGGGAATCCTCCGCGTCGGCGAGCCGACGGCGCTCGCAGACCTGCCGTTCGTCGCTCGCGTGCTGGAGCGAGCGCTGCCTGAGGAGTAGGACATTCCAATAGGCGGGGGTGGGTTCTTCCAATGAAACCGCGCGCCCGACCCTCGACCTCGATCCCACGCCGTTCGCGAGCCCGCGGGGCCGCTCGGCCCCTTTCGCCCGGGGCGGTCGGCGCGAAGGACCTGGGACCGTTGCGACTCGCGACCGTTCATCTCAGGATACCGGACCGGACCTGGACCGGTCCGTTCTCACGACGCCATACGGAGGCACGGATAGAGATCCTGAATCGAGAAGAGCTCGGTTCCGACCACTCCGTTTCGGACCACTGGATCACCGGCCGGCCTCCGGGGTTGTGGAGGGAGGAGATCGCGGCCTACCCCGACGTCGTGAGCGCGGTCAGCATCGCAGAAGTGGGCGAGGGCACGCTCTACCGCGTTACGTTCCGGAACCCGGCCATCGTGGACCTCTACCGGCGTCTTCGCCTTTCGTTGCCCCTCCCGCTCCGGATCCAGGCCGGATCCGCCCAGTGGGAGGTCGTCGCCCGGAATCGTCAGTTCGCAGAGGTGCTTCGCTTCGCGCGGAAGGTAGACCCGTCGGCACGGTTCGTTTCGATCCGCAGGAGACCCCTGAGAGCCCATCTTCCTCTGTTGACCGACGCCCAGAACGCCCTCTTCACCGAGGCGAGGACCGCCGGCTACTTTGCCATCCCGCCCGCTACCACGCTAGCGGCCCTCGCCCGAAAGCTCGGTCGGGACCGTATCGCGGTCTCGAACGGACTCGCGGTCATCGAGAAGAAGCTACTCCGGACCTCGGGCCGCCAGCCACCCCGCTTCCCGTAGCGGTTGGGCTGGCAGGGGGGGTCTCACGGGCCCTACCGCGGGTTCAAGAAGGGATGGGCGCATCCTAGGAATCTTGTCCCCGCTCTCCCCCTCGGCGTACATCGCGCCGCTGGTCGAGGCACTCAGGGCCCGACCGACGTCCGTCGCACTGGCCGGACAGGACCGGGTCCTGCTCACCCAGGTCGCCGTCGGACTCGCGAAGCGTCTCGATCCCGAGTTCCTCTGGTTCGACATCCGACCCCGCGGGACCGCGGCACCCCGATGGCAATCGGCCCTCGAATTCGGAATGGCCCCGTCTCGGATCCACGTCGTGGACGCGACGGAGATCCATCCGAACGACTCCGCAGCCGGTCTCGACAGGGCGCCGCCGAGCCCGGAAGGCCCGCCGGCGGAACCGCCCGGAATGGGCGGATCGTTCGACGCGACGCCCTTGCCGTCGCCCATGACCCTCGACGATCTGGCGCGGCTGCCGGAGAGCATCCGGCGGGCAGCGCTCGAGAGGGAGCCGAGCTCCAGTCCCCGAGTCCTTCTCCTCACGAACGTAGAGAGGGCGAGCGCGGCGATCGACGGCGCGCCCGGCGCCGTTCTGCCCTACCTCGAGGCACTGAACCAGACGGGGGTGACCGTGGCCCTCACCGCGTGCAGTCGACCCCGGGCGAACCAGCACGACCTCGAGATCGTGCTCCTCGTGGAGCCGGAGCGCGAGAACCCGCATGTTCCGGCGGCGGTGGTCTGCAGCTCGGTGCGGATCGCCGGACACTTCCCCGCGGTTCCGCCAGGCTCGTCGTACACAGCGGAATCGTTCCTACGAGACTAGCGGGGGCTCCACCGACCGCGAGCGCCCCCTGCTCGACCTGAGGTCGACGGCTGCGGTCGGGATTCGCGTCATCACGGCTTTACCGGACCACGCCCCAAAAGAACCGTTTTGTATCTTGGTTCGGTTGCCGTAGCTGGAAGATCTATGCCGATGTACGCGGTTCTGGGGACCTGGACAGAGAAAGGCATTCAGGCTGTGAAGCAGGCTCCTCAGCGCGGGGAGTCGGTCCGCAAGGCCGTGGAAGCGGCCGGCGGGAAGGTCCACGCGTTCCTCAACACCATGGGAGCGTTCGACATCGTCGCCGTGTTCGAACTCCCGTCCGACGAGGTCGCGAACCAGGTACTGCTTCGAGCGGGCATGCAAGGGTTCGTCCGCACCACGACCCTCAAGGGCTGGGTTCCGGCCGACTTCGCCCAGATCGTCCAGCGGCTCTGAGGCTTCCGACCGAGCCGATGCCGCCATGAGCGCGATCTTTCAACGGCCGCTGTGCGAGATGGGCGCGGCCTACGACTTTGCCTTTCGACCCACCTTCGGCGACCCGGAACCGGGCAGCGGGGGGACCTGTGACGACCGACCCCACCGGGTCGAGATGATGGGCGCTGGGGCCGAGCCGACCCCATCCGCAGCCGGCTGGAGACAGTACGAGCTATGCCCGGAACACGAGGAGCAGCTCCGGGTGGTGGACCGTCGCCTACGCCAGCGCGGGGCGGCTTCCCGGTTTCGAACCCCTGACCCGAACCCTCCGCGGTGAAGGGGTCACGGTCCATGTCGAAGAAACCCAGCGGGGAGACCCTCTCCCTTGCGTCTCGCGTGCGGACCAACCAGGGGCTCGATATCCCGTGGCTCGGCCTCGGGGTGTTCCAAACGCCACCGGGCCCGCCCACTAGGAAAGCGGTCGCCTGTGCCCTCGAGACCGGTTACCGTCTCATAGACACGGCCTCGATGTATGGGAATGAGGAGGACGTCGGGGTCTCGGTACGCGCGAGCGGGATCCCGCGCGAGGAGATCGTCGTCACCACGAAGCTCTGGCACACCGATCACGGATTCGAGCCCGCCCAGGCGGCCGCCCGCAAGAGCCTCCAACGACTGGGTCTCGACCGGATCGACCTCTACCTCATCCACTGGCCCCAGGCGAAATCCCCCGAGGAACGCCTCGGTTCCTGGCGGGCGCTCGAAAAGCTCCAGCGCGAGGGGACCTGTCGTGCGATCGGGGTGAGCAACTACACGGTTCGGCATCTCGAGGAGCTGCGCAAGGCGTCGGACGTGATCCCGGCCGTCAACCAGGTCGAGTTCCATCCGTTCGTCTACGACCCCGCCCTCCTCCGATACTGCGACCAGCACGGAGTCCGCCTCGAGGCGTGGTCGCCGCTCACACGCGGTCGGCATCTCGACGACGCGTTCGTGGGCGCGGTCGCCGCGGAGACCCAACGCACCCCGGCCCAGGTCCTGGTGCGGTGGGGGTTGCAGCACGGCGTCGTGGAGCTCCCGAAATCGGTGCGCGACGACCGGATCCGGGAGAACGCGAACGTCTTCGACTTCGCGTTGAGCTCCGACCAGATGCGTCGGCTGGACGGCCTAGCGGGCGGTGGCAGGGTCGGCTGGGACCCTGACGCCATCCCCTGACCGGACGCGCTCCGCCGGCCCGTTCTCGGGTCCGGAGAGGCACCGGACCGGCGACTGGGGCCCGCCGACGCTTCGGTTCCGTTCCCATGCGCCTCCGGGCGTCCGGGCGAGTGGCGGGTTGGCCTAATATATCCCGGAAAAGTCGGATTTTCGATTGACCATGGTAACGGTCGAAGTCCAGCACGAGAAGTGCACCGGCTGCAGCCACTGTCGTGATGTCTGCCCGGTGACGGTTTTCGAGATGCAACCCCGGGAGAACTGGCCGAACGTCGTCGACGACCCGGCGGTCGCGGCGAAGTTCCAGTTCCGCGTGGAGAAATCCGCGGTCATCCACGGCCCGGACTGCATCATGTGCGAGGCGTGCCTGTTCGAATGCGAGGGGGAGTGCATCACGATCGTCGACGACGAGGGCACTACCCACCAGTCGACCTACAAGTAGGCGGCCGACCGACCGCCGCCGCGCGCCGAACGGACCGTTAGCGGGGGCGCCCACTGCTTCGAACCATGTCCGAGAGTCCCACGACCGTCGGCTTCGTCGGGCTCGGGGCCATGGGCGCCCCGATCGCGCGGCGCCTTCTGGAAGCCGGCGTACCGCTGGTCGTCCACAATCGTACCCGCGAGAAGGCGGAAGGGCTGCTCGCGGCCGGAGCTCGGTGGGCCGAAACGCCACGGGACGTCGGACGGGCGGCGACCGGGCAGGCGATCTTCACGCTCCTTTCCGACGCGAAGGCGGTCCGGACGGTGCTGTTCGGTCGCAGCGGGCTGGCCCGCGGTGCCGGCCCCGGTACGCTGATCGTAGACCTCAGCACGGTCACCCCGGAGGAGAGCCGATCGTTCGCGGAACGACTGGCCCGACGCGGGATCCACTTCCTGGATGCGCCCCTCGGAGGGAGCACCGACGCCGCGGCGGAGGGGCGGCTCCTCGTCTTCGTGGGCGGGTCGACCGACGACCTCGCTCGGGCTGGTCCTCTCCTCGACCGGTTCGCACGTCGGGTCGAGCTCCTCGGGCCGGTCGGCGCGGGCTCCTCGATGAAGCTCGTGAACAACCTTCTCTCCATCGGACACGTCGCCTTGGCCAGCGAGGGGCTCGCTCTCGTCCAAGGATTCGGTCTGGACCGGGGCCGGGCGATCGAGCTGCTGCTCGACGGGGGAGGCGAGTCGCGCATGCTCGGCGTGAAGAAGGAGGCGTTCCTCCGACAGGAGTACCCGACCCGGTTCCGGCTCGCGCTCGCCCGGAAGGACCTTGCGCTCATCGACCGCGCCGCACGCGACGCGGGTGGGTCCGCGCGCATCACGCGCGAGGTCCGCCGGCTGTTCGACGAGGCGATCGCGCAGGGGCTGGGAGAACGCGACTTCGCTTCCGTGCTGGAGACGGCCCTAGCCCGACGGCGCGGGGGAGGTCCCTCCGCCGGGACCCCGCGGACCCCTTCGCCGGCGACGTCCGACGAGGGACCCCGGGCTCCTTAGAGCCCGCGCAGCGTCGGACGGTAGAACGCCCGGTGGACCTCCGTGGGCCCCCCGTCGGCGGGGAACCGCACGCGGACGCCGGGGGACCGGCCGAACATCGTGAACTCGAGGGAGTACCAGACCGCGGTCCATCCGCCGCCCGCCTCCGCGAACGCCTCCCCGAAATGGTAGGTCGATTCGAGCACGGAGCTCGCGCGGCGGGCGAGCGGGTACGACCACTCGAGCGCCTCGTCGCCCGAGCGGGGGTTCCCCGCGTGCGTCGTCGGCTCGAGGTCGGCCGCGATGCTGTACGGACCGGCGACGATCCCCCGGCCGAAGACGTACCGGGCCCAGACCGTCTTCTGGCGTCCGCCGTCCGTCCTCTCCGAGAGGACGAGCCAGACGAACGGGTTCCCCGTCGGGACCACGTGGTCGAAGTCACCCAGCCCCTTCAGGCGGCGGCCTATCCAGAGCCGGCCCGAGAGGCGGACGGCGAAGTAGCCGCCGTAGAAGATCATCAGGCCGTAGACCGTGAGTAGGTACCACGAGAACGCCACGTGGTTGCGCTCGACCCCGAGCAGGAGATAGAACGAGGCGATCGACACGGCGAGCGTCAGGAAGTTGATCGCCCGGTCGGCGTCGAGTTCGAGCCTCTTGTCCGAGAACGGCAGGAGCGGCGGGACCGAGAAGTGGGTGAACCCGTCCTGCAGGATGTGGCAGATCCCGCCGGCCTCCATCACGACGAAGTAGACGAGAGGGGAGCCGGGAGCGAGGATGGGGCCGACCAGCGCTCCCGTGACCGCGACGACCGTGACCCCGAACAGCGAATGGGTGATGCCGTGGTGGCGGAGGATCGGGAACCGGCGGGCCAGGGGGAAGAAGAACGCGTCCGCGTCGGGAAGCCCCCCGGCGAGCGCGCCCGCCGCGAGGTACGAGGGTTGGAAGCCGACGATGCCGAACGTGACGAGGTACGCGACGAGGACGTGGGTGAAGAGGTCCACGAGTCCGGGAAGCGGGCCCTAGAGGAGCCCCTCCTCCATCACCTCGACCGATTCGACGCCCGGGACCTTCGCTAGGGCGTGCTCGACCGATTCGAGGATCCCTCCGGTGTCGTCCATGACCGCGGAGACGAGGAGCGACTTGATGCCGAACGCCACGTCCTTGACCTGCATCGCGCGGATCTGAACGCCTCCGGGGACGGTCGCCCGCACGGCGGTCGCCACCGTCGCGAGGTCCGTTTCCACGCCGCGGGGCATCAATCGGAAGAGGACGGCCACCGACCCCACGAACGCCTCCCTACGGGCCCTCGAACGCGCAGGTCGGGCAGCGGTAGGTCACGCTCTGGTCGCGGCAGCGGGCACAGCGGCCGATCGTGGCCTCTCCGCAGCCCGGGCATGGGAAGTGGGTCGCCCCGGGGCCGGGGATCGTGCGACCGCACGAGGTGCATTTCAACTCGGGTCGGGCGATCATCCTCTACGTACCGTTCCGGCCGGACCGCTTCACCGTCGCGCGGTGCCTCGCCGGCGCGCGGCCACCCGGGTCGCCAATATAAAGAGTGTCCCGAAGAACGCCACGACCCCGACGAGGTACCAGATCGTGTAGTTCGGCGCGGGACCGGTGACGTAGAACGTTACCGAGTACACCGTCGCGCCGTTCGCGAACCGGACCGGGAGGTGCTGGTTCGGGAGCGAGATCGTGAAGGTGTGGTAGCCGGCCGAAAGTCCCGTGGTCGCGTAGTCGAACGTGAGGTTGTACGACTGGTTCGCCCGGAGGAGCGGCACGGAGACCTTGCCGACCGGTGCCCCGTCCAGGTCGACCGCGAGGGTGAGCGGCAGGACCTCGAGCGGCGGGCCGACGGACGGGCCGACGACCAGCGTCGCCCAGAGCACGTAAGGTCGGACGACCTGGACCGTGTACGAGAGGTTCGTAGAGACGTTGGCCGACCCCAGGATCGAGTCGATCCGCACTACGATCCTGACGGGTTCCGTCACATTGCCCACGGCCAGGGTGATGTTCGCGACCTTTCCCGTCGTGAACGTCCCCGTCGACGGAGAAACCGTCACCCCGGTGAGGTTCCCCGCATCGACCGTGGCGTTCCATTGGAGCGTGCCGATGATCTGCCCGGTGGAGGAGACTCCGGGACCGCCGGTCGCGTTGAGGTAGTAGACGTGGGAGCTGTTGACCGCGAGGGCGGCGGGCCCCGAGATGTTCCCCGTTACGGGAGCCGCGACGGACGGGAAGACCGCCGCCGCGGAAGCGCCGGCCAGGAGGAGACCGGCCGTGGAGAGCACGAACAGGACGGCGATCGCGGTCGCGGCAGGGACGCCGCTCATCGCCGCACCCACTTCCGGGTCCGCCACCAGCGGTAGACGAGGACCCCCGCCGCGAGAACGATCGCCGGGGCGAACGCGAGGATCGCGACCACCCCCTCGTTCGGGACCGACTGCGCGGCGCCTATCGAAGGACCGGTGACGTAGAACGTCGTTCCGCCGGCGTTCCGGAGGGCGACCGGCGGCACCGTGAGCGTCACGCTCGAGGAATACGTGCCCGTCACGTTCGTGACGGTCGCCGATACGGTCACGGAGCCCGGGGGCAGGAAAATCGTCTCGGTCGTGGTCAGGTTGACGAGGTAGGACGTGTTGCTGCCCGCGGCCTCGGTGACCACGGACGAGTTGAGGGGCCCGCTGAGCTCGGTGAACTTGGCTGCCCAGCCCTTCGCGGCCAGGCTGTAGGAGTTCACCACGGAGAGGGAGACCGTCTCGGGGGTGTTGCCCAGGTTGGCGACGTAGAACGGCAGCAGGATCCGGTCGGACCCGACCTCCACGGGCAGGGTCGGGGCCACTCCGATCCCCACGCCGTAGTAGGGTAGCACCACGACCGTGGGTGCCGGTGAGACCGTCCCGGCGGAGGTGCCGTTCGAGAGCTCGAAACTGATCGCGACCGGGGCGTGGGCGACCACCGTTCCCGCAGGGACGGTCACGCGGACCTCGCCCGAGATCGCGGCGCCTCCGGGGGACAGCGTGACGTTGCCGATGGAGAAGTTGAACGACCAGAACGACGGCGACCCGACGGGATGCACAGTAACCGGGACGTTGCCCGAGCTCCTCACGCTGAACGAGAACGTCGCGCTGCCACCGGCGCTCACCGTGGCCGACGTCGGTCCGACCACGGCGCCGACCACCGTCGCCTGGACAGGAACTCCGAGGGCGAGGGTCGCTCCGACGTTCCCGGAGACGATATGGATGGTCGCGTTCGCGGTCGCGTTGCTCGCGAACCCGTGGAGGGTTCCGGCGGCCGTCGCGTTCGCGAAGTAGGTCCCGAGGGGGAGTGCGACGTTGAGGACGGTCCCCAGCGCCACGGACGGGTAGCGGATGAAATCCCCGAACGCGTAGTTGACCGTGACCGTGGCGGGGCCCACGGTCTGGGAGGCCGCTCCGGAGGCGACCACCGAGATGGCGGCGTTCCATGTCGGCAGGAGCGCGATCGTGAAGTTGCCGGACGACGGCAGCACCAGAGCGCGACCGAACGTGGCGAAGGTCGCCCCCCGGTCGGCCACCGCGTAGACGCTGTACGAACCGGGGACGAGCTGCTCGGAGAACGAACCGTTGGTCGCGTTCACGACCTGGACATCGAGGGACGGATACGGGCCCACGAGCCGGAGCGTGCCCGGCATCGTTCCGGCCACGCCCGGACGCACAAGCGATCCGTTGAACCACGCGGGCAGGACCGTTCCGACGAGCGTGACCGTGCACGTCGAGTCGCCCGGACCCACCGAACACTGCGCCCCCGGCGAGGTCGTCCACGACTCGTCGACGCTACCGTTGGGGCCTGCCACAGCCGTGGTGGCGCTGGCGTACACCGAGTAGACGCTGTTCGGGGGAAGGACGGCCGAGAAGCTCCCGGACCGAGCGGTCTTGACGATCGTCGCCCCGCCGGCGTTCACCAGCGTCACGGTGGTCGAACGGGTGAAGGAGGTGCCGTTCGCCTCGACCAGGGAGCCCGACAGCGTGACGGCGGCCCGGTTCAGCACGAGGGTCGGCGTGATCGCTCCGTCCGCCGCGACGTTCACGAACGTGACGTTGCCGTAGCTCGCGGAGGTGGAGGTCCCGTTGATCGTCGCGGTGTAGTTGCCCGGTGCGATCCGGAACCCGCTTGCGAAGGCGGTTCCGTTCACCGTGACGTTCAGCGCCGGCGAGGCGAGCGAGACCGTCACGTTGGCCCCGGCCACGGACGTCGGGAGGTGGAGCGAGCCCTTGGCCAATACCTCCGGGAGGAGGAGGAGCGTGAGATGGGTCGAGACCGCCCCGAACGGGATCGTCGTGGAGAGCGTGGACGATGGGAGGTATACCAGCGTGCCGTTGCCGATGACCGCGCGCGCGCCGACACCGTACGTCCCCGGCGGGAGCGAGAAGGAGAACGTGGGCCCCCCCGTGTAGCTTCGGTTCACCGCGGTCGGGCTCTCGCCCGAGAGGTTGACCGTGACGACCGTCCCCGCGGGCAGGCCCTCGACCGTCAGGGTGACCGGTACGGTGCCCAGCGGGAGGTAGAGTCGGCTCAAGCTCCCGAGCGCGCTCGCGCTCAGTCCGCACAGCTTGGCGGGCTCGAAGCCGGGCGCGTCGGCGGAGATGCAGTAGCCACCCGCCGAGGTCGGAATGTTCGAGGGGACCTTCAGCCCGACCGTCGCGTTGACGGTGGAGATGCTCGTTACCGAGGGACCGGACGGACCAACGGAGATCGTCACGTTGGCCCCGATCGCGCCGTAGAAGCCGCCCGACACGTTCGTTCCGACCAGGAGATGTGCGCCGAGCGCGGCAGAGGTCGCGAGGGTGACGGAAGTCGCCCCGGAGACCTGGGCCGAGGCGAGCGCCGCACGGTCCGCGCTGGGGTTCGAGGGGAGGCCCTCGAGTCCGAGGAGGTTGTACGCTCCTCCCGGAAGGAGGAGCGAGTAGCTGCCGTTCGAGCTAGCCCACGCGGTCACCTCACCGCCGGACGCGGGGTACGCGATCACCGCGGCTCGGTAGGTGCTCGGCGAACCGCTCGGGATGAGGATCGTACCGGTAAGGGGGTACGCCGCGGTGAGGTTGAGCAGCGTTGGGGATCCCTCCGACCCTGGCGCGACGGACACCGTCCCTATCGCCGTGGAGAGGACGCCGCCGCTGGTGGCGAGCGCGTACACGGAGTAGTTCCCGATGGGAAGCGCGGCGCCCGCGAACCCGGCAGAATCCGTTGTGGCGAGCGTCGTGTTCGAGGTAGAGTTGAGGATCGTCGCGACGCCCGTAACCCCGGGACCGTCGAACGAGACGATAGGCGCGAAGCGAACGGGCACGTTCGCCACCGGAGTGCCGGCGGAAAGGACCTCGACCGACGCCGCCCCCATGCTCTCGAGGAGCAGCACGGTGACCAGCGGCTTGGAGGAGTTCGTCACGATGACCGCGACCCCGCTCGAGCGCAGGGTGGATCCCGGCACGGTGGCCGTGATCGTGTAGGTGCCGGGTCCGAATCCGTGAAGCGCGAAGCTGCCGTTCGACGCGGTCGTCGTCGACGACACCACGCCGGTTGCGTCGGTGAGGGTCACGAGCGCCCCGCCGTACGTCGACTTGGACCCGGTCGAGACCGTGCCGTAGATCGCTCCGGGAGTGAGACCGGCCGACGCGTTCCGGATCGTACCGACGGTGACGTTCTGGGGGCCCTGGGTGAAGTTCTGGCCGCCTTCGACGACCGTGTAGTTGTAGGTCCCGGGAGGGAGCCCCGCGAGCTCGAACGACCCGCTCGCGTCGGTCAGCGCCGTGAACTCGGACAGAGAGCCGTTCGGGCCCTGGGAAAAGACGACCTTGGCGCCCGCGATGACGCGGTCGGTGGAGGGCGAGAACGTCGAGGAGTTCGCGATGTTCCAGTAGACGAACCCCTGGATCGTGCCGGCGCCGATCGTGAGCGGGAGGACGAGGTTCGGAGGGTCGAGGCTGTAACCGATCGCGTTGGGGACGGTGATGTTCAGAGACCGGTCAAGAACGCTGTCGGACTGCGTCAGCGCATCGAACGACCCGGACGTGACGTTGAGGGTGTCGTTCCCCGGGGGAAGGATCATCGAGAAAGACCCGTTCGCCGCGGCTACGGTCGTCATGTGCGGTATCCCCCAGCTGTCGTAGACGGTCACTCGGACCCCCGCCGCGGGGCTCCCGTCCGAGAGGCGCAGGGTGCCGATCACCGGTTCGCCGGAGTAGTAGGCGAGCATCGATTCGCCGCCCTGGAAGTAGCTGACGGCCGACTTGTCGTTGGTGCCGTTCGTCTTGTTCGCGATCGCGGCGGCCGCGGGCTTGTTCGTGGCGATGAAACACCCCGCCCCCGAGGTCGCGTTCTTGATCCCCGGGCAAACGTACGCCGTGTGGTAAACGACCTGGAAGTGCTGGAGCATCCACCCCGGCTCAATCGGGGAGGACTGGGCCGCGCCCGTGAGACCCGGGATGCCGCTCGCGAGTCCGGCGTCCGTTCCGTTGTACCCGATGTAGGTCCGGTAGATCATCGAGTCGTAGAACGGCGCCTGATAGTTGATCTGATACTGCTGCGGCGCCACGTTGGCCGGCACCGATCCGAGCGGGTAGGTGTTGCCGTCCGAACCCAGCACCGTTACGTTGAAGAACGTCGTCGGAAGCCCGGCGTCGTTGATGACGCGACCGGTGAGGTCCGCGGGAGCGTAGTAGATGCCGGTGTTCGAGCCGCTGAACGGGAACAACCGACTGTCCGCCATCGCGTAGCGGATCGACCAGCCGGTGTACGCCTGGATGTCGTCGTAGACCCGGGCGACGGCCGTGAGCGAGAGGCTCCCGGCGAGGAAGTAGGAGACCGCGAGGTACATCGCGTTGTCGTCGGTGATCGTGCTCGGGTTTACGGGGAGGTACTTCGCGGGGTCCGCCACGACCAGGGCGTAGTCCGCGCTCTCGTTGACCAGGTAGTTGTGCAGGTCCGTGACATTCACTCCGTCTCGGGCCAGGATCGAGTTGAGGGCGACCGGAAGATCCTGGAGTCCCGACGCCTTCTGCTCCGCCTGCAGGAGGGTGGTGGCCAGGATCGCGATCGCGAGCGATTCGTTCTGGGATAGGAGGAACTGACCCGCCGGGTCGATCCCGTTCTGGAAGTTGTCGGCTACGCTCGGATGCTCGCCCTGGGCGATCGCCTGGAACCCGTAGTCCCACCAACTGACGAACGCCGGACGTTGCGGCTCGGGAACGTTGACGTCCTGCTGCGCGAGCCAATTGTAGGCTGCACTATCGTACTGGTTCGGAGTATCGAGGGCCGATCCGGCGGCTCCGAAGATGCCGGACGCCGGGGCCGACGCGTTGAGCTTCAGCCAGGGGGGGATGGTGGTGTTGACCTGGTCGGCGATCGCGGTCTTCGTGTTGCCGGGGACCCCCGCGTCGATAGAGATCCAGACGTTCGGGAGCAGGATCACGACGACCAGGGCCAGGACGAGGACGTGCCGTGCCTTGAACGCCTTGCGGAACGCGACCACGCGGCTCCGCGTGTCGGTGAGCGAGGCCACCGTCCGTCGCAACGCGGGGTAGCCCCCCACGTCGAGGGCGCGATGAACCGCTTCCGCGGAAAGTAGGGCGAACGCCGGCGAACCGATCACGAAGAATTTCGATGCCGAGATCGGAAGGTAGATCGAGACGATGGAGAAGACGAGGAAGACGATGTGGTACCGCTTGAACCGGTGACGGACCAACAGGAAGACGAACAGGGCAATGCCCGCGAACGCGAGGAAGAACGTGATGACGCCGTACCCGATCACCAGCGAATCGATGGACGGGGCCTGGGCTTCTGCGATCGTCGAATAGACGAGGTTCTTCACGAAGTAGCCCTGCCCCGTGATCACGTCGGTGAAGTACCGTGGGAAGACCACCTTGAGGAGGACCGCCGCGCCGCCGACGAACAGGATCAGCGCCGGGATCGAGAAGACCCACGGCACATCTCGCATCAGGAGGAACGGAAGGAGGATGGCCAGCGTTCCGAAGAACAGCAGGATCGGAACGTCGAAGAACAGCGGCAGGTCGCCCTGCACGAAGTAGTACGGGGCGGCCATCGGGAACGCGACCAGACCGACGATCCAGGTCGTGGCGTAGAGGCCGAACGAGTCGACCTTCCGGATCCGCTCGACCAGCATCGCGATGAGGACGCCGACCCCGATCACGACGACGCCGTACGTGTACCCCTGCCAGGCCAGGGCGAGCGCCCCCAGGCAGACGCCCGTGAAGACGCTCCACTTCACCGCCGTCCGTTCGGTCCGTAGGAAAGCTCGGATGCCGGGGACGTACTGGCTGGGCTTCGCGTAACTCTCGATGTAGCGCCGCGTGCCGACGGCCTTCACCGTGCGCAAGTACGCGTAAACGACGACCAGAACGAAGAACGTGTAGAACGTGAGATAGTTCGCGTACCCGAAGGTAGAGGAATCTATGTTCGCGCTCAGGAACGGGAAGATGAGCGCGGCGATCAGGCCCATGCGGCGACCGCTGACCTCGCGCCCGATCAGGTAGACGGGGAACACTCCGAGCGCGGCCCAGAGCGGGGCCTGGAGGTCGAGGAACCACGCGGCGGCGGTGACGGCGTTACCGCCGAACGCGGGGGCGAAGAGCATCCCCAGGACCGCGTTCATCCAGTCGAAGAGCGGCTCTCGAGGGTTGACCGCTCCGATCGGGAACCGGAGCATCGGATCCAAGACCAGGTTCCGATGGTTCAGAATGATGTAGCTCATCACGCGCGAGTGGTAGTACGAGTCCGACACGCCCGCGTAGGTGAACAGGGGGCCCCACTGGGCAATGACGGGGTACTCCCAGATCGTCCGAACCGCGAACGTGAGGCCGAACGCGCTGAGCAGGATTGCGAGCGTCCACCCGTGGCGACGCCACCAGCCCGATTGAGTTGATTCCATGCTCTGCCCGCTCCCCTCGAGCCGGCGGCGCGCGAGACCTGGGGGCGGTATAAATAGCCTGCTAAAGCCGCGCGCGGCCCCGGGCGTTCCGTCCCTTCACCGGGGCGGGCGACCCGGTCCGACCGCACCGCGCGGCGGGGGCTCAACCCGCGACACGGAACCGGTAGAAGACGCGTCCGTCGGCGATCTCGTACGATTCGACCCGGACGGTCGTCCCGATCTCCAGCTCGTTCCACGGGCGACCTTCGACCCGTCCGAAGAGGCGGAGCGGGGTGCCGTCAAGGTCGACCAGCCCGACGGCGAACGGGAGGTCGTCCTCCATCCCGAGCGGCGCGCCCACGAGGACCGCACTGAACGCGTAGAGCCGCCCGCGGTCCGGCAGGTCGACCCACTCGAGGTCCTCGGTGTGGCACCGGGGGCACGCGGTCCGTGGCGGCCAGTGGAGAAGGTCGTCCTTCGGGCAGCGCGTGGTGGAAAGGCGGCCCTCGCGCAAACGGTCGAAGAACCGGGAGAGTCGGGTACCTGCTTCCGACTCGAGCGGGAAGAAGTCGAGGAGGAACGGCGGAGCCTCCTTCGAACTCTCCCTCTTCGGAGGCGCCGGCGGGGCACCGACCGTGACCTCGGGCGTCTCCGGCACGGATGGGGCGACGAGCGGCAGCCGTGTGCGCCGGCGTTCCCGGCTCATGAGGCACCCCCGCGCTGGTAGACCATCACCGAGTGGACGTTCGCGCTGCCCGAGAGGTTGTGAACGAGGGCCCACTCGGGGTCGGGGACCTGGCGGGCCGCGGGGACCTTTCCTGCGAACTGGTCGTGCACCTCGACCGCCTGTGCGACCCCGGTGGCCCCGAGAGGATGGCCGCAGCCGAGGAGGCCTCCCCGAGGGTTGACCACGACGTCCCCCCCGAGGTCGCTCCGACCCTCCTCCACGAACCGGCCCCCCTCGCCGGGGCCGCAGAGGCCCAGGGCCTCGTACTCCACGATCTCGGAGATCGTGAAACAATCGTGAACTTCGGCGAAATCGAGGTCGTGGACGCCGATCTTCGCCCTGCCGAGCGCCTCGGTCGCCGCCCGTCGGAGCCCCACCCAGTCGGTGAGCGAGCCCGCGTTCGCGAGGTTGTGGAAGTCCGAGTACTGGCCGGTGCCGCGGACCCAGGCGTGCGACCCGGGGAACTGGGCCGCCCGTTCCTCCGAGACCAGAACGACCGCGGCGGCCCCGTCGGTCATCGCCGAGCAGTCGCCCAGACGGAGCGGCGGGGCCACGACCGGGAGCCGGAGCAGCTTGTCTCGTGCGAAGGTCTTCTCGTGGAACTGTGCGTTGGGGTTCGAGTTCGCGAACCGGTGGTTCTTCTCCGAGACGGCCGCGAGCTGCTCCTCGGTCGTCCCGAACTCGAGCATGTGGCGCTGGGCGACCATCGCGAAGAACGAGGGGGCGGTCGCGCCGCCGGGTCCGTCCCACGCCCGGTCCATCACGCAGGCCATCGCCGTGTTCGCCTCTGCCATCGACGGGAGATTCATCTTCTCAATCCCGACGGCGATCGCCACGTCCGACAGCCCGGCGGCGATCGCGGCGTAGGCGGACCGGATCGCGGACTGGCCGGACGCGCAGGCGAGCTCCGTGCGCTGGATCACCCGGGTCGGCCGGATCCCGAGGTGCTCTGCCGCCAGGGGCGCGACGTGCGACTGGAAGGCGAGCCGCTCGGGCATCGCCGCTCCGACGAAGAGGGAATCCACGTCCTCCGAGCGCAGCTCGGGAACGGCGCGGAAGAGCGCGACGCCGACCTCCTGGGCCAGCTCGGTCCAGGTCATGGCGCGCACGCCGAACTTCGTGGTGGCCCCACCGACCAGCGCGACGCCCCGGACCGTCATCTCCGCTCCGAACGCACGACGGCGGCAACGCGGTCCCCCGCGGCGCTCGTGGTTACCGACCCGCCCTGGTCGTAGGTCTTCGCGGTCCCGTCGGCGAGGGTCCGCGCCACCGCGCTCTCCAACCGGTCGGCCTGGGCGGTCATCCGTGGGTCAGCGTGGCGCTGCCCCACCCACCGGAGCATCTGCTCGATCGCAAAGAACGTCGCGAACGGGTTCACCTCGTTCCTTCCGGCGTGCTTGGGCGAGCTCCCGTGCACCGGTTCGAACATCGCGTGATCCTTCCCGATGTTGGCCCCGGCGGCGAACCCCATCCCTCCCTGCAGTACCGAGGCGAGGTCCGTGATGATGTCCCCCATCATGTTGGAGGCAACGACGACCGAGTAGTGCTCAGGGTTGCGCACGAGCCACTGCGTGAACGCGTCCACGTACGCGTAGTCCCGCTCGATGTCGGGGAACTCCTTCCCTACCCGGTCGAACGTCTCGCGGAAGAACCGGCAGCCCTCCAGGACGTTCGACTTGTCGACGCACGTCGCCCGTCGGACCCGGTCCTCGGGCGCCCCTCCGGGCCGCGAGCGGGCGAGGTCGAAGGCGTACCGTACGATCCGTTCGGTCCCCTTCCGCGTGATGACCCGCGTGTCGATCGCGACCTCGGTCTCGCCGCCACGGGTGAGCCGGCCGCGCGCGGGCGTGTAGAGGCCTTCGGTATTCTCCCGGACGATCGTCATGTCAACGTTCTGGGGGGTCCAGACGTCCCGATACTTCCCGCTAATCCGGTGCGTGACCCCCGGATAGAGTCGGCACGGTCGGACATTGGCGAAGAGATCGAGCTGCTCCCTGAGCCCTAGGACGAGGGAGCGACCGGCGAGGTCTCCGTTGGGGAGGAACGCCCCGGGCCAGCCCACCGCACCCACGAGAATCGCGTCGGCCCGGTGGGCGGCGGCCTCCGCCTCCGGCTCCCATTCCTTGCCTCGAAGCAGGTAGTACTGACCGCCCCCGGGGTACTCGGTCGCGTGCCAGGGTGCGGGCCCTCCCTCGGCGAGCGCCGCGAGCACTTTCAGCCCCTCCCGAACCACCTCGGGTCCGGTCCCGTCCCCGGGGAACACGGCGAGGTCGTACGCCGCGTCCTTCACCGCGACGCTCCGCTCTGGAGAGGGAGGGCTCTCCGGGCCTCGAGCTCCCGTCGGACCTTCTCGACGAGCCCGCCGGCCTCCAGTAAACTCAGGAGATGCGACGGGATCGGGGGGAAGTCCAGCCACCGTCCGGTCGTCAGGTTCGTGACCCGGCCGGCGGTCAGATCGATGCGGGCCGTCTGTCCGGCCCCGAAGATCTCGCGCACGCCCCGGGCCTCGATCGCAAGGAGACCGAGATTGATCGCGTTCCGGAAGAAGATGCGGGCGAACGAATCGGCGAGAATAGCGCCCACGCCCGCTGCCCGCATCGCCTGTGGAGCGTGCTCGCGGCTCGAACCCGAACCGAAGTTCTCCCCGGCGACAAGGATGTCCCCCGGCCGGGCGGCCGACGCGAACTCCGGGAGCGCGATCTCGAACACGTGCTTCTTCAGCTCGGCCGGGTCGATGACCGTGAGGTACTTGCCGGAGATGATCTGGTCCGTGTCAACGTCCCGTCCGAGCGTCCAGACCTGGCCCTCGATGATCTTCTCCACGATGCGCTCCCGCTACGCGAACTCCCGGGGGTCGGCGATCTCTCCCCGGATCGCGCTCGCCACGACGGCGGCGGGCGACATCAGGTAGATCCGCGCCTCCTTCGCTCCCATCCGCCCCGGAAAGTTCCGGTTCGAAGAGGAAGCGCAGGTCTCGTCGGGCGCGAGGATCCCCATGTTGCCGCCGAAGCAGGCCGAGCAGCTCGAGTTCGTGAAGACCGCACCAGCGTGCGTGAAGATCTCGATGATCCCCTCGCCCAAGCACTGCTCGTAGATCTTCGTGGAGGCGGGAGAGACGATGAGGCGGACCCCCTTCGCAACCTTCTGCCCCTTCATCAGCGCGGCGCCCTCTCTCAGGTCCTCGATCCGCGCGTTCGTGCACGACCCGAGGAACGCCTGGTCGATGCGGACGTGCTCCCGCGCCACCTCCGGAAGGGGCCGTACGTTGTCGGGGGAGTAGGGACAGGCCACCATCGGGACCATCCCGTCGACGTCGATCTCGATCGTCCGCTCGTGGGCCGCGTCCCGGTCGGGCTGCAGGGGGTGCATCGCGTGCTTCGCGATCGAAGCGAGGTAGTCGAACGTCGTGCTGTCGGGGGCGACCATGCCGGCCTTGGCGCCCATCTCGGTCGTCATGTTGCAGAGGGTGAACCGCTGCGGCATCGACAGCCGTTCGATGGTCGGACCCGAGAACTCGACCGCGCGATAGGCCGCGCCGGTGGTCTTCACCTCGCCGACGATCCGCAGGACGAGGTCCTTGGCGGTGACTCCCGGGCCGAACGAGCCCTTGACCCGGATCCCCACGGTGGTCGGTACCTTGAGCCACAGCCGCCCGAGCGCGAGGACGGCGGCCATCTCGGTGGGTCCGATACCCGTCGCGAAGGCGCCCATCGCGCCCAGCATGTTCGTGTGAGAATCGGTGCCCACGGCGAGGTCTCCGGGAACGACCCAGCCGTTCTCGGCCAGGATCTGGTGGCAGATGCCGTGCTGGCCGACGTCGTAGAAGTGGGGGAGGTTCGCCTCGGCCGCGAACTTGCGAAGAATGCGATGGAGTACCGCGGCGCCCTCGGTCGACGCCGGCACCCAGTGGTCGATGGCGATGACCACCCGATCCGGGTCCCAGACCCGTTCGGCGCCCATCTGGTGGTACGGAGCGACCGTCTGGGCGCCCTGCTCGTGCATCATCGCAAGATCGACCGCTCCCTCGATGATCTGACCCGGGACGACACGCTCCGAACCGGAGGCTCGGGCGAGGACCTTCTCGGCCAGCGTCTGGCCGTTCCCTCGGGCCGAGGTCATTCGTTCACCGGATGGATCCCCATGGAGTCCACGATCGTCCAGAACTCCTCGTCCGACAGCCCGGGGCTCTCGTAGATCGCGCGGTACTCCCTCAAGAACCTTCGAAGGTCTTCCTTTGTGCGCGACCCGGGCTCGACCTTGACCCGGTAGAGGAGGTCGAGCAGGAGGAGGTCCGTGGTATGGAGACCCCGTTCCTTGAGCTTCTCGACCAGCGCGGCCTTGCCGGTGTGCTTGCCGAGGATCATCTGACGGCGCCGTCCCACCACCGCCGGCTGGATCGGCTCGTAGGTCAGCGTATGGGCGAGGATACCGTGGGTATGGATTCCGGCCTCGTGGGAGAAAGCATTGTACCCGACCCAGGCCTTGTTCGGCGGGATCGGAACCCCGGAGAGCTCCTCCACGAGTCGGGAGAGCTCGTAAAGCCCCTCGGTGCGGATCCCCGTCCGGTATCCGTAGAGGCCCTCCAAGCAGAGAACGACCTCCTCGAGCGCGGCGTTCCCGGCCCGCTCTCCGAGGCCGTTCACACAGACGTGGGGCGCGCAGGCCCCGCACTCGAGGGCGGTCAGCGTGTTCGCCGTGGCCAGGCCGAAATCGTCGTGGCAATGGACGGAGAGGTCCGCCGGACGCACCCGGCGGATGAACTCGGCGAGGTACCAGCGGAACGTGAGAGGCGTCATCACCCCGACCGTGTCGGCCACCACGAGGCGGTCGGCTCCCTCCTTCTGGACCGCGCGATAGAGGCGCTCGACGAACTCGAACGGGGCGCGAACCGTGTCCTCGGTAACGAACGAAACGTGGAGGCCGGCCTCCTTCGCCCGTCGGACCGACCGGACGGAGGCGGCTACCACTTCGTCGGGGCTCATCTTGAGCTTGTACTTGAGATGGACATTGCTCGCCGCGACGAAGATGGCGATGTGGGTCACCCCGCTGTCGATCACCGCCTCCACGTCGGCCGGGACCGTACGGGCCGCCGCCAGCACCTTCGACTTGAGGCCGGCGGTCGCGAGCAGCCGGACCGCCCTCGCTTCCTCCGGGGAGACGACCGGGATCCCCGCGTTGAGGACCCCGACGCCGATGTCGGCGAGCTTCTCGGCGATGCGGAGCTTCTCCTCCGGGGTGAATCGGACCCCCGGGGTCTGTTCGCCGTCCCGGAGCGTTTCGTCCCAGATGACGATCGATTCGGGGAGGTGGCGGTCGCGCGCGGTCTCGGAGTGGTAATCCTCGACGAGGCCGGGCTCCGTCACGGCGGTTTCAACCCTCGCTCGCATTAATCCTTGCTGAACTCGAACCGAGGAGCGGATGCACGCCAGCGGGGCGCACGGCGGCCGTGCCGGTGCCGCCGGGCAGGATGATGAGTTAAATATCCACCACTACTGAAATGTGCGGAGATTGGGTACCGCGGCGACCCCGAGAACGAAGATGACCGTCCCGGCCGCACGCATCGGTCCCGTCCCTTCCGAATCCGGCCCGGCCACGGGGGGGCCGGCGCGCGAGCTCGCCGACGTCAGTGTGATGATCGGGGGCCAGGGCGGCGACGGGACCCTCACCGTCACGGACCTGCTCGCGAGGTACTTCCGTAAGCGCGGCCTCTACGTCTACGCCTCCCGGAACGTCCTTTCCCGCATCCGGGGCGGTCATGCAGATGCCTCGGTCCGGGGCAGCCGCGATCCGATCTCCGCCGTGAAGCATCAGGTCGACGTCATCGTCGCGTTCGACGCGCAGGCGATCGAGATCGGCCAGCACGAGCTCGCCCCCCACGGTTTCGTACTCTACGACTCGACGACGTTCCGCTCAGACCTCCCGAACTCAGCCGGATTCCCGTTCGCGACACTGGTCGGAGGCCCGCTGGGTCAGCCGATCTTCAAGAACACGGCCGCCTACGGGGCCCTCTCCGTCCTCTTCGGGTTCGACCCCGCGATGACCAAGGCGGTGATCGAGGAACGGTTCCGGCGGCGGAGCCCGGAAGCCCTCGAGAAGAACCTGAAGGCCCTGGAGATCGGCCGGAAGGCCGCGTTGGAGGCGCCCGGGGTGCCGAATCGGTTCGCCGTCGTCAGCGGCGATGCCCACGACGCGATCCTCACGACGGGCAACCAGGCGGTCGCCCTTGGGTTCGTGGTCGGAGGCGGACGGTTCTTCGCCGGCTACCCGATCACGCCGGCCACCGAGGTCATGGAGTACCTGCAGCGGTACCTCCCCGCGTTCAACGGGGTCGTCCGCCAGGCAGAGGACGAGCTAGCCGCCATCAACATGATCATCGGGGCCTCCTACGCGGGGGCCCGCGTCATGACGTCCACGAGCGGCCCCGGTCTCTCCCTGATGACCGAGGGGATCGGGCACGCCGCAACGGCCGAGATCCCGATCGTCGTGGCCGACTGCCAGCGCGTCGGCCCGTCGACCGGCCAGCCGACGCGCCATGAGCAGTCCGACCTCTCCCACCTCGCGAACCTCGGACACGGCGAGTATCCTCGGTTCATCCTTGCCCCCGCGGACCCCCACGACGCGTTCGAGGTCACGATCGAGAGCCTCAACCTCGCCGAGAGGTGGCGCCTGCCGGTGATCCTTCTCCTCGACCAGGCCCTCAGCCAGAACACGACGACCAGCGCCCGGTTCGACCTCTCCAAGGCGCACGTCGACCGGGGCAAGCGCCTGAACCCCGAGGCGGCTGCGGCGCTCGCCCAGTACAAGGTCTACGAGTTCACGAGCGACGGGGTCAGCCCGTTCGCGCCCCCCGGCACCCCGGGGCTCTGGTCCGAGATCACGGGCAACGAGCACGACGAGTGGGGTCACGTCTCGGTGAACCCGACGAACCGGATCAAGATGATGGACAAGCGGATGGAGAAGATGGTGCGGGCGCGGGACGAGTTGCCCGCATCCCGGTTCTTCGGTCCCGCGGACGCGAAGATCGGCCTGATCGGCTTCGGCAGCACCTCAGGTCCGATCCTCGAGGCGCAGGCGGTCCTCGCCGCGCGCGGCATCCCGACCCGCTACCTTCAGGCCCGCACGCTCTACCCCGTTCCGACGCACGAGATCGGCCCGTTCCTCGACCGCGTCGATCGGGCGTACGTCGTGGAGAACAACTACACCGGCCAATTCGCCCGCCTACTGCGCGAAACGATGCCGGAACGCCACGCCAAGATCCGTTCCGTGCGCCGGTACGACGGCTACACCTTCCGCGCGGTCGACATCGTCGCGGGCATGGAGTCCGCCGTATGACGGGAACGCTGTCGGCCAAGCCGGTGCCGCCGATATGGTGTCCCGGCTGTGGCGATTTCAGCGTTCTGGCCGCGGTCAAGAAGGCGGCGTCGAACCTCAAGATCGCTCCCCACGACCTCGTTCTGGTCGGCGGGATCGGGTGCTCCGGATCGATCCACAACTTCCTCGAGGTGAATGGCATCCACGCTCTGCACGGGCGACTTCTCGCGCAGGCGGTCGGCGTCAAGCTCGCGAACCCCGCGCTCACGGTCGTCGCCGCAGGTGGGGACGGAGACGGGTATGCGATCGGGATGGGGCATTTCATCCACGCGTTCAAGAAGAACGCGTCGATCCTCTATCTCGTAATGAACAACGAGACGTACGGGCTCACCAAGGGTCAAGCGTCCCCGACCAGCCAGCTCGGGTTCGAGGGAAACGTCGAACCTCCGTTCCATTCCATCCTCACGGCGCTTTCGATCCCGGCCCCGAACTTCATCGCGCGCACGTTCTCGGGCGACCCGAAGTCGATGATCGCGATCCTCGAGGAGGCCCTCCGGTTCAACCGCGAGGGCCGTGGGTTCGCCTTCGTGGAGGACCTCTCGCCGTGTGTGACGTACAACGACACGTACAAGGTCTGGCGCGAGAAGATCATTGACGTCACGACCCTCACGGGATACGACCCGACCGACCGCAAGGCGATGTTCCGCATCTGCCTCGAGCAGGTCGAGGCGGGCCGTCTTCCGGTCGGAGTGATGCACCGGCCCAAGGAGCTCGCTCAGGACGGGCTCGAGGTCAAGCTCCTGGGCGACCGCCCTGGCCCCGTCCGGACCGACATCCGTGTCGAGCCGAACCTCGCGGCATACCAGAAGCTCCTCGCTGGGATGGCGTAGGCCCGAGCGTCTTCAAGCCCCTCCGCACCCTGCCCTCGTCGGGGTGGGAGCGATCTGGGTCGGCATCGACGACACCGACAGCCCCAAGGGAGGTTGCACGACCTGGCTGCTCACGGAACTTCTCCGGGAGGCACGGCGCGGGGGCATCGACCTCGTCGGCGAGCCACGACTGGTTCGGCTGAACCCGAACATCCCGTGGAAGACGCGGGGGAACGCCGCACTGGCGGCGCGGTTCGGTCGAGGTACCGGGCGGCGCACGAAGGTCGCTGAAATCGAAGGGCGCCCCGTGTATGCCTACGCTCGGGGCGCGGAGCTCGACCCCCGAACGAAGGCGTCGTTCCTCCGCGACGTGTGGGAGTGCGTCCTGAGGAATTCGTCGGACGAGCCGGGCACCGACCCGGCCCTGGTCGCGACCTCGCACTCGCTCCCGACATCGCTCTACTGGAACGCCGTGCGCGAGGTGGTCCGACCCGGTGACGTCGCCACGATCCTCGACCGCGAGGGCGCGTTCCAAAAGACCCGCCACGACCCGTCGGGCCTGGTCGGCGCGGCTGCGGCCATCGCCTGGCCGGGACGAAACGCCACCTGGGAGTTGATCGCGTATCGCGCGCGCGAGCGCTGGGGGACGCCTCGGGCCGTCGACCCGAAGACCGTTAAGGAGGCGCAGCGGCTCGACCCGGCGCTCTTTCTCTGCCATGACCCGAGGACGCGCCGTCTCCTCGTAGCGCCGCACACGCCCTGCCCGATCCTTTTCGGGCTCCGGGGGACCGATCCGCACGCCCCACTGCGGGCCCGGCCGCGCGTGCGGTCCGAAGCGGTCGACCGCTGGGCCCTGTTCCGGACGAACCAGGGTACGGGCGACCACCTGGTCCCTCGCACGGGCACGTCGTTCGGTCCTTACCTCTCGGGTGTGCTGGAGGGCCTCGTCTACGGGGGCCCCGAGGCACGCCCGGGCGGCCACGTCGCATTCACGCTCGAGGACCCGTCCGGCGTTCGTGTCCGTTGCGTGGCGTTCGAGCCGACCAAGACGCTGCCCAAGGTCGCATTGTCTCTTCGGGCGGGGGACCGGGTCCGGGTGTGGGGAAGTCGCAGTTCCGCACCTTCCGTCCGACTGGAGGGGATCCGGATCGTACGGCTCGTGCCTCGAACGGCCACGGCCAACCCGGGGTGCTCGAAGTGCGACCGCACCACCCGTTCGCTCGGTCGGCTCCGGGGGTTCCGCTGCCCGGAGTGCCATGCCCGGTTCTCCCCCGAATCGGTCCGCCGGGCACGGCAGGCGCCGCGGTACGGCGCTGGCGAGTATCATCCAACCGCCTCCGCTCGACGCCACTTGGCCCCTCGAGCCCCCGAGCCGTAGGAGGCGCAACCGAGACCTTTTGAATAGCGGGACGCTGTTATTCACTCGAGGCGCTCCCCGTGGCCGGATTCCGTGCGACCCTCTCCGACCGCAGGTTCCCGCTCGGGGCGAGGAGCCCACGCCGTCCCCGTGCATTCCTTGAGCGAGAGTCTCCGGCATCGCCGACCGCGGCCGCGCCGAGGCAAACCGGGGTGAGGTAGACGGATGGTGGTCTGTCCGGCGTGCGGCGCGGAGACGCCCGCCTCCGCGACCGAATGCCCGAGCTGCCGCCTCTCGTCCGGGCTGTTCGCCGCGGTCCGGGAGGCGGCCGGCCCCTCCGGCGGGGACGATCCGGTCTATCTTCGCACGATCGCAGAGCTGATCCAGTCGGTCGACCTTTCGTCTCCCGCGGCCCAGCCCACTCCGACGTCGTCCCTGTTCGCGCGGTCCGGACGGTTCTCGGGCCTCGGCCCGACCGAGGCTCCGCTCGAGCATCCGATCCGTGAGGTCTCGCCCCTTCGCCCACTCGGCGGGTTGCCGACGCTCCCCGAGAGCGGCACAGGAGCGGATCTTCGCCGACGGGCTGAAGAGTACCTCCTCGTCGCCCGCCGCCTCAACCTCGACCTAACGGGTCTGTCGGACCGGGTCCGCGCCTCGGGCCTCACCGACGACGAACCGTCGCTCGACGCGGCCGTGCGGGAGATCTTCGTTCACATCGCGAGCACTCTCGCCGAGGAGTACGAAGCGGAGCTCGCGCGGCGCAACGAGCTTTCCCAGCTCGTGGCCACGCCGAGCGCGGACGTGGAGCTGGAGGCCCTGCGAAGGGCGATGGCCGTCGGGGACCTGTCCGGCGCCCTCCGCCGACTCCTCCACGTCCGCGACGAGCTCGGCCGCCTCGAGGAGCAATGGGCGACGGGACGCGTCCTCCTCACTGAGTGTGACCTCATGGTCGAGACGATCCGGGAGCTGGGCGGGGATGCCACGCCCGCCCTGGGTCCCCTCGAGGAGGGCCGGAAGAGCCTCGGGAACGCCCACCGGGATGTGGCGGAGCGGTTGCTCGCCCGGGCGGCGTTCGCACTCTGGGCCGTCCTCGAACCCCGCTTCCTCGAGGAGCTCCGTCACCTTCGCGACCGCCTCGTGGAGTTTCGGGGGACCGGCGGCGACATCCTGCCGGCGCTCGCCGACCTCCGAGAGATCGCGAACGAGCTCCGCCGCCGCAACTTCGCCGGGATGATCACGGCGTACCGTCGGATCCGAGCTTTCGCCGATCGAAACGAACCCGCCCCGGTAGGGCCCGGCGCCCTGGAGACCTCACCGACGCCGGAACGGCCATCCCCGTCCGCATAGGTAATGAGGCCTCCCCGAGTCCTGATCCCGTGACGCCCGGCCCGTTGCGTGGGTTCCGGGATTACACGCCCCCCGAAGCGGGAGCCCGGTCAGAGATTCGACGCCG
Organism: Thermoplasmata archaeon; assembly: GCA_035297125.1. GTDB lineage: Archaea > Thermoplasmatota > Thermoplasmata > Lutacidiplasmatales > UBA184 > Lutacidiplasma. The sequence continues at coordinate 6,355 of DATGZQ010000121.1, read as the reverse complement.
GATGCGCTCGGCCGCCCGACGATCCGGGTACGTCGAGCTCGAGGTCCCCTGTGTCGAGAGCTTCGAGCTCTACCAGACGAAGAGCGGCGAGGGGATCGCCGCCGAGACCTGGATGTTCCACGACAAGGGGGACCGCCCGGTGGCGTTGCTGCCGGAACAGACCCCGTCGCTCGCGCGGATCTTCGTCGAGCGCGCGAAGTCCGAGCCGCTGCCGGTGAAATGGTTCACCGCGTCGAAGAGCTGGCGCTACGAGGAGCCCCAGGCCGGCCGGACCCGGGAGTTCTTCCAGTTCAACCTCGACATCCTGGGGGTCCCCGGCGTCGAGGCCGAGACCGACCTTCTCGCGACCGCGGCGCTCCTCCTCGACGAGGTCGGCGCGAAAGGCGAGTACGCGTTCCGGATCAACGACCGGGCGATCGCGGAAGGGCTAGGACGCCTGTTCGGTGCCGCGGGGTCCAATCGCTTCTTCCGCGCCGTCGACCGGTTCCGCAAGGTCGCCCCGACGGAGTTCGAGTCGGAGCTGGTGGCGTCGGGCGTCGCCCCCGAGAGGACCCACGAGCTCACCGAGATGTTCTCGACGACCGGGAACGGGATCGAGCCGGCCCGGCTGGAGAGGTTCCTCGCCGACCTCGTGGGCCGCGGGCTCGACGCGACGGCCCAGGCCGGCCTGGCCCGGGTCCGCTCGCTGTTCCGATTCCTGGAGAAGGTGGGTCTCGGGGACCGTATCGTCTTCGACCCGACGGTCGTTCGGGGGCTCGCCTACTACACGTCCACCGTCTTCGAGGCGTACGCCCGCTCGGGCGACGGCCGCTCGGTCTTCGGTGGGGGGCGCTACGACCACCTGATCGAGCTGTTCGGAGGTCCCGCCACCCCGGCCGTGGGCCTCGCGATCGGGGACCAGACCCTCGAGCTCTTGCTGAAGGGGGCCGGACGCTGGCCCGACGGCGAGCCGGGCCTCGACAGCTACGTGGTCGTGGCCGACGCCGCGCTCACCGCGGACGCGATGGCCGTGGTCGAGGAGCTTCGCCGCGCGGGAGCCTCGGCGGACTGCGACCTGATGGGTCGCTCGATGTCCCGGCAGTTCAAGGAAGCGTCGCGCCGCCGGAGCCGTCGTGCGCTGATCCTGGGCCTGAAGGAGGCGACCCCGGGTGCCCTGGTCGAGCGTGATCTCGCGACGGGTGCCCAGCGTGAGGTTTCGCGGGATGCGGTGGCACGATCGGGGTGATCCCCTCGAACGTCTCCGCGTCCCACAAGAGGATCCCGGGCGGTGACTCTGCCCCTTCCACGTACCCGTACCAGTAGACGACCGCGCCCTCCCCGAACAGCTCGGTGTAGGGACCCAGCTGGCGTTTGAGGTTCTTCCGGAGCTCCACGTCGTCCCCGAAGTTCGCCTTGGATTCGATCCACGTGAGCTTCTGGCCGTAGAAGATGATCGGCTCGTCGAGGAGAGCGTCCGGGGTCTTCGCGTACTTCCCGCGGAGGTCCTTCTCCGTCCGGTAGCCGATCCCGTGCTTCTCCAGCCACTGGTGCATCCGCTCCTCGCCCTTGCGGCCCCGCTCGCGTTGGAGGTCCATCCCGTGCGGCGAGTAGATCATGTCCGCCGCGAGGAGCTGCTCGACCTCGGTCCGGATCCGGGAATCGGGCGCGGTCTCCGGGTGCAGGAAGACCTGCCAGACCTTCTTTCGGGGAATCCCGAGGTCCCCCAGCATCTGCTGACCCATCAGGACGGGGGGGAACTTCCAGTCGCGGGCGATGTCCAGAAGCGAGCGCCCGTGCTTCCACTGGCCGATGAGCCGGGGCACCTGGCGCTTCACGACGTAGAAGCGCCGGGTCGCGTCGCGGGTCACGCGGTGCGTGTGGATGACGAAGAGGAGCTCCTCGTCGCGGTGCTCCTCGTGGGCGGTGCGGTGGACGTCCTCGTACGTGACGAGAGCGTCGTAGAGTCGCTGGTAGGTCGCGCGGTCCATGCGGTCGGAAAGTCCTTCGGGCGGGTCAGTCCGCGGAGCGCTCGTCCCGTAAAACGTTGCGCCGAGACCCACCGCGGGCCGGTACGGGCCCGCCGGGTCACTCCCGCCAGTCGATACCGACCGTCCGGAGGCCCACCTTCGCGACCGGGGGGAGCCGGCGCTTGTGCCGGTTCGCCTCGATCCGCGAGAGGATGCTCCGGACCCGGTCCTTCGGGAGCCCGGTGATGGCCGCGATCTCCTCCGCGGGGCGAAGCTCCTCCGCGCCGCGGAGGACCCGGTCGATGTCCACGTAGGCCTCCCCAAGCTCCCCCTCGTCGGTCTGGCCGGGCCAGAGGCCCGCGGTGGGGGGACGCGCGAGGACCGGCTCGGGGAGTCCGAGCTCCTTCCCCAGGGCGCGGACCTCCGTCTTGTAGAGGTCGCCGATCGGCAGCAGGTCGACCCCTCCGTCCCCGAACTTCGTGAAGTACCCGAGGAGCAGCTCCGACTTGTTCCCGGCTCCGGCCACGAGACGCCGGGCCTCTCGGGCGATAGCGTAGACCAGGGTCATCCGGATCCGGGCCTTCGTGTTTCCGAGGGCGACCCGGTCGTTGACGGACGGGAGCGTCGCCTGGAACGCCTCCACGATCGGCTGGATCGACATCGTTCGGGTCTCGATCCCGAGCGAGCGGCCGTACTGCTCGGTCTCCTCGATCAACGTCCGGGGGTACCCCCCGTCCGGCAACAGGACCCCGAGGACGTGCGAGGGGCCGAGGGCGTCCCGTGCGAGCCGCGCGGTGAGGGCGCTGTCGATCCCGCCCGAGAGGCCGACCACGACGCCGTCGAGGCCGGTAGCGAGCGCGTGGCCGCGCAGGAACGAGTGGATCGTGGTGAGCGCGTGCGCGGGCAGCTTGGGGCGAAGGTCCGTCACACCTCGACCCCCAGGGGCGCGAACGTTCGCTCCGCCTCCCAGGTGGCCCGGCAGGCGCACCCGAGCTCCTGCAGCGGAGCGAACTCCTGGGAGAGCGACGCCTCCTCGATAGCCCGGAGCACCCGGGAATCGCACTCCCCGCAGTTGTGCGGGCCGCGCGAAACGCCTCCCGCCGTGGGGAAGGAGACGAGGCGCGCGCTGCCTCGCAACGCGGCTCCCGCCTTCAACGACTCCACCACGGACCAGAGCCACGGCGGCCGATACCTGCCCCGGCGGAACAGCCACTCGACCACGGTACCGTTCTGGATGTGAACGGGGTTGACGGAGAGCGCGTCGAAGTGGTCGGCCGCCTCCCGCGTCGACCGGACGACATCGTCGATCGCCTCGCCCTCCGAGAGATAAGGGGGTTTCAGAAGGAGGTACGCCTTCGCCCGCAGGCCAAGCGCCCGGACCCGGTCTCCGGCGGCGAGGTACTCGGAGGGGGCGGCGCCCTTGTGAACGTACCGGGCGAGGACGACGGGGTCGGTCGATTCGAGGCCAAGCGCGACCTCGATCTCCCCGGCGAACGCGTCCTTCAGGGGAAGGAGGACCTCCGGCGTGGCGAACTCCGGCAGGGTCTCGAACAGGAGGCGCCGGGCCTTGCCGGAGAACGCGCCAACGATCGCGCGCCGGCTCTCCGCATCGACCTCGCGATCGTCGAGGAAGCTCCCCGAGGTGTAGAACTTCACGTACGGTTCGTCGCGATATCGGGGAAGCGCCCGGGCCAGCTGCTCGGCGAGCTCGGCCGGGGTCGCGGAGCGGCCGAGGGTGTCCTTCGAGTATCCGCACATCGAACACCCTTTGAGATCGGCCCAGTAGCAGCCTCGCGTCTTCAGGATCACGACGAACGCGCTGACCCGCTCGGGTCCGATCGCCTCGGGCTCGACCCACTGGTTCACGAACCGGCGGGCGGCGTCGGGCCCGGCCGGGTCGGGCCGACGATCCCGGGCGACGGACCGCGCGAGCGTCTCCGCGGTCACACTTCCTCCAGTTCGATCGCGACCGGGTCGGCGTCCTTGACGTGCAGCACCTCTCGCAGGTTCTCGGCGGAGATGATCTCGACGACGTCCTTGTGGTGCGTGCGGTCCGGCTGGATCAGATGGCCGGACCGGCCGCTCAGGCGGGCGGGATAGCAGGTCGCTCCGCCGAACGTCCGGCCGCTCGCCTGGAACCCATCGATCCGGATCCCGTTCCATACCGCGATGAGGGAGAGCTTGCGGAGGGCGTCCGCGCCGACCTTCACGTTCAGGGTACCGGGGAAGGGCGCGTAGCCGAGGCGCTCCGTGAACTGGACGACGTACCCGGGCTGGCTCAGGTAGTACCGTCCCTCGCCCAGGCCGGAGGCAACGTGCCCCGAGACGGACAGCTTCGCGGGGCCCTCGAAGATTCGTCGATAGGCGTGGTACTCGGTACGGAGGACGTCCATGGCGGCCGGGGTCAGTTGGAGACGCTGCCGCCGCTGGGCCGGGGAACGGACGATGAGTCCCTTCCGCTCCAGCGTCAGGAGATACCGGTCGGCAGCCTGCTGGCTGACTCCGATCCTAGCTCCGACCTCGCGGGACGTGAGGACGACCGGAGTGTGGTCGGCCCCGCCCTGGGCCAGGAGCTTCAGCACGGCCAGCATCTCGCCCCGCGCGCGCGGTCGTCCGAGCTCCGGGGATACGGGAACGGCGGGCACGGTCAATGGGTCTTCGCGGGCGTTCCGTGGGGCGCGTGGAGCGTGACGACGTTCGAACCGCGCAGCACGACCTTTCCGAGATGGCGGGTGACCTCGGCGGTCGTTTCGTTCGCGTCCTCGAGAACGAGGTTCAGGTGCTCGTCGATCCCGACGAGCCGCCCCGTCAGCTGGCGGCCGTCCTTGAGGACCAGGGTGACGCGTTGCTCGAGCACCCGCTCCATGAGCTGCGCCGGTCCTCCGGACATCGAACTCTCGACCGGGGTGCGCCGTTTAGCGTTTGCCCGGACCGGGGGCTTAGAGTAATGTCGCGGAACGCTCCTCGGACGTCGATGGCGTCGGGCTCACGGCTCTCCAAGGGTCTCGACGGGGTCCTCGTCGGAAGAACTGAGATATCGTGGGTCGGCGGAGAGACGGGCGACCTGGTCTACCGCGGGTTCGACGTCCGTGACCTCGTGCCCGGGGCTCCCTACGAGTCCGTCGTTCACCTGCTGCTCTACGGCGAGCCGCCGTCGGCCGACCCGTCGCCCGAGGTCGTGGAGGCCCTCCGGTCGTTCCGGGATCTCCCCCCTCCGCTCCTGCGGGGGATCGACTCACTCCCTCCCGGCCTGCCTCCCCTCGAAGCGCTGCGCACGCTCATCTCCCTCCTCGGGGATGGAAGCTACGGCTACCCTCCCCGGATCGAGGAAGGATACCGGCTGATCGCCCGCACGCCGGAACTGCTCGCCCGCTACGTCCGTCGGTCCCACGGCGAGGGCTGGGTCGAACCGCCCCGGGGCCTGTCGCACGCGGAGAACTACCTCTGGATGCTGAGGGGCCGCGCTCCGGATCCCGCGCAGACCGCCGCGCTCGAGGGATACCTCGACCTGCTCGCGGACCATGGGATGAACGCCTCGACGTTCGCGCTGCGGATCGCGATCTCGACGCAATCCGACCTCATCAGCGCGGCGACCGGCGCGCTGGGGACCCTCAAGGGGCCGATCCACGGCGGCGCGCCCAGCCGGGTATCGGATATGCTCGACGAGATCGGGACCCCCGACCGCGCCGAGGCGTGGATCCGCGACCGGCTCGCGCGTCGCGAGGTGCTGTACGGGTTCGGGCACCGCGCGTACAAGACGGACGACCCCAGAGGCGTCGCCCTCCACCGGATCGCACAGCACGTCGCCGACCCGGCGCGGCTCGAGCTCGCGGAGTCCGTCGAAAGGACCGCGCTCGCGGCGCTCCGTAAGAGCAAGCCGGGGGCCCGGCTGTTCACGAACGTGGAGTACTACAGCGCCGTCGTGCTCGAGGCGGTCGGGCTGCCGCGCGACCTGTTCACGCCGACGTTTGCCGTGGCGCGGACGGCGGGCTGGACCGCGCACGCGATCGAGCAGGCTTCGGACAACCGGTTGATCCGGCCCGAGCTCGAGTACGTGGGTCCGCCGAAGGGGCGCCGGTGGCCCCGACCATTCCCTACGTCGAAGCGGGGACCGTAACGGGCCGGCGGACTACGTCCGGGTCTTGGCGTCCCCGCTCTGGTCGTCGACGACCTTGAAGTCGGCGTCGACCGGGCCGGTGGACGGGCCGTCGTTCGCGGGGCCGCTCGGTTCCTCGCTCCCGGAGGTCGGGTTCGTGCCCGACGGGGGAGCGGCGGTCTGGTAGAGTTTCTGGGCGATGGCGTGCAGCGCCCGGGTCAGCTCGTCCGTCTTCGACTGGATCTGCTCGAGCCCGGAATCCTTGTTCTGCAGGACCTCCCGGAGGGCCTTGACCTTCTCCCGGATGCCCTCG
>DATGZQ010000120.1:0-2151 GCA_035297125.1 Thermoplasmata archaeon | reverse complement strand
CTTCCAGTTCCTGGCGCGTGCGCCCGACTGAGAAGCTGCAGGGACTGATCACCAGTAGCTCCGGACCCAGTCGTGCGAGTTCGGGCCACGTGGTCCGGATACCCGGCTGGGAGGGTCGGGGCCCGATGGGAACGCCGCCCGCGGCCAGGATGAGGTCCGGCGTCCACAGACCCGCGAGGATCGGAGGGTCGAGCCATTCCACCACGGCCACCGATCGGCCGGTGGGTGACTGGGTTCGTGTCCGGGATCGGAGCGAAGTGACCAGCGTCTCGCTCTCTCCGGGGTCGCCGAGTGCCTCGCCCACCGTCACGATGGTGTCGAGCACCTCCGCAAGATTCGTGGGCGTGAGGGAAATGACCTTCGGTCGGACACCGGCGAGCGCGCACGCTGCGGACACCTCCTGTTCGGTGACCGAGCACACCCCACAGAGGTCCTGGGTGAGCAGCAGGTCGGGCCGGAGCGTCCGGAGGAGGTCAACGTCGAGCTCGTAGAGGCTCTCGCCCTCAGCTCGGGCCCGTCGTACTCGGCTGTCAATGTCCCGCGAAGGGCGGTCACCGTCCCAAGTCCGAGGACGCATGACCGCGGGAAGACGGACCACCTCCGGGGGATAATCGCACTCCGAACTCCGGGCGACGAGCTCGCTCCCGTGGCCGAGAGCGCAGACGATCTCCGTCGCGCTCGGGAGCACGGAGACGACTCGCATCCCTCCACCGACGCCGGTCCGAGCCGAAGTGAGCTTACTTACGTTTGCGGGGGGCGACCCGGCCGCCCTTCCCTACGCTCGGCTTCGGCGAAGGGGGAGGTGCGACCACCTTCGGAGGCGGAGGCTTACGGGTCGTCCGCCGGCGGGGCTTGGGTCGGGTGCGAAGCTTCTTCGGCGCGACCGTCCCGGGCGGGGGGGCAGCCGTCTCCACGGGAGCGGGGGGTTCGGGGGGTGGAAGCCCCAGGTGCTTGCAGAGCGCCGCTTCCCCTTCGAAAGACAATCCGAGGTGTCGCGATTCGAGCCGCTCCGCCTCTCCTTTCTCCTTTTCACCCGTGCGGCTGAGCGCCACCGAGTGGAGGAATCGGAGCTGGGGTTCCTCGGGGGTCTTCTCAAGAAGTTCCTCGATTTCGGCACGCGCTCCGGCCCAATCGCCGAGTTCGACGAGGGCGGCGAGCAGATGGGCCCGGACTTCGTTCCGCGTCTCGTCCTCCGCGAGGAGCTTTCGGTAGGCCGCGATCTCCTCCTTCGGCCGTGCGCGCGCGCCCAGAACGGCAGCCTTACCGAGCCGGGCATCGACGTCCTCCGGTCGGATCGCGAGAACTTCGTCAAACGAGTGGTTGGCATCGTCAGGGAGGCCGAGGCCCAACAACGACCGACCCACCCCGACCTTGGCCGGGAGGAAACCGGGTTTCAGCTCGCTCGCCTGCCGATAGAACCGGAGCGCCAGGGCGGGCACCCCCCAGTCGAGCCAGGTCCGAGCTCGATGCATGATCCCGTCCAGCTGCTGGGCACTCGGGAGCAGCCGTCGGGATTCCTTGGGCGGGGCCCGAGGCTCCTCCCCCAGCAGGGTCTCCAGTCCCAATTGCCGGACCAGTTCCGCGAAGCGCGCCCCTTCGACGATCGTCCCGCCGTGGACGACGATCTCCTGGGAGAACGCGAGAGGAAGTCGACCCGGAGTGAGCACGACCAGTCGAACCAGGACATTTCCCTCTCCTCCGAGCAACTGGCGGATCGTTTCGAGGGAAACGGTGTTCGGGTCCTCGAGGAACGAATAGAGGAATCCGTCGCTGGTCCGAAGCGTGAGGCCCTCGGGGGTTGGCTTAGCCGCATCGAGTCGCTGCCCCATCGCCTCGACCAGCGAACCGGCGAGCGTGACGAACGGTGAGGACGCCATCGTGTCCGCGAACGCCCGGTCCGTTAAATAGCATGGATGTCCAGATGCACGTGCCGTGGACCTCGCCGCCCTCTACCGGTTTCTCCCCTCGCTCGAGCGGGAACTGAATGCTTCGTACGCCCGGGCATCGCGCGGGTCTCCCGCCGAGATTCGGCCGTATCTCGAGGTGAATCGCGAGTTCACGCTCCGGGGCGGCAAGCGTTTCCGAGCGATCCTCGTTCTCGCCGGCTACCATCTGGCCACGGGCCGAAACCCCCGCCCCGCCCTTCCGGCG
>DATGZQ010000119.1:0-2205 GCA_035297125.1 Thermoplasmata archaeon | reverse complement strand
TAGTAGACCGACGCGACCAGGGTGCCGTTCGGGCCGTGCGAGTAGATCGCGGTCGAGGGGAACACTCCGGCCAGGTCCGAGAAGTTCCAGACATTGTCACCGAACGTGAGCTGCCCCGAGCTCGAGGTGTAGCTCAGGAAGTTCTGGGTCCAGAATTCGTAGCTGGAGTTGCCGAACAAGGTAACGTTCGTCGCCACCGCGTTCAGCTGCACTCCGAAGGTATCCGGCCCGTCCCCGTCGACGTACACCGATTGGGCCGAGGTCATCGCGATCGTCCCTTCCACGCTGGTGGAGTTGAGGCTGTAGGGGACCAGGAGCCCGGCGGAGTTCCTCAGCCCGAGGTCCGCGACGCCCATCGGTGCCGGGGCTGCGGTGTAGGTCGGCGCCACGGGCCCGTGGGGGCGCACCCCTTCCGCGGAGAAATCGGGAGGATGGTACAAACCCGCGGGAACCTTCTGGGCTTCCGTGGCCGTCTCGGCCGCCTGGCTCTTCTGGACGGCTCCAGCGGCTGCGGCTCGAGGCGCCGCAGGAGCGGCGGCCGTCGATCGCGGTAACCCTGAAAAGTGGTTCCCCGAAGGGGAGTCGCCCACGGGATGAGCGCCCGCCGGCACCGCGGTCGTGGTCAGGAGGAAAATCGCTACGACGACGATCGCGCCCAACGAGAGAAGGTTCCGCGTCACGGTGGCCCGGGATTTGGTACCCCGATGACCCCCTCTTAGTCGTTTGTCTCGAGTTCCCGGCCCTGTCGGGGCTGGACTCGGGGCGCCAGTGGCCTGGGAAGGTCCCGGGCGCCCTACGCCGGAGAAGGCTTACTCGCGCCAGCTCGGCAGCACGGAGGGGCCGGTCGGGTCAAGGTGGCTCTCCCCGGCCCCGCGGACAAACTCCGCGAGCCACGGTATGTCCGCGAACGACGTGCGGACCGCCTCGGCCCGGCCGGAGTTGCGCTTCCAGCGCTGGGCCGCGAACATCTCGTAGCCCGGCACGGGCGCGGAAAAGCCGACGGTCGCGACCAGCGCGCCGGCGCCCACGACCAGGAAGAAGAAGGCAAACAGCTCCACGAGCATGGCGAGGCCTAGCACGTTCTGGGTCGATGTAAGGAATCCGAGGGCGGCCAGGAGCACCGCCGCCAGGGAGATCATGCCCGCGCGGATGAACAGCCCAAGTCCGTACGCGTGCGCCCGTGCGACCCGGCGGGACTCCTCGGAGGCCCCGACGTACGCCCTCCATACCCCGGCGAGCGCGCTCTCAGGAGTGGGCGCGGAACCGGACCCGACGTACGCGAGCGCGGTCCGGGCCAGGTCGAGCTCGAGGCGCTGGTAGTTCGAAACGTCCGCCCCGAGCATGGTCGACAGGGCGAACGCGCCCACGACGGAAAGGATCAGGGAGAGAGAGGTGACAGACCAGGCGAACGCGGTCATCGCGTTGTAATCGGCGACCAGCAGGACGAGGTAGACCAGGCCACCCGCAAAGCCCGCGGCGAGGGCCAAACCGCCCGGAGTATCGGGTTCCGGGGCTCCGCCGGATTCCTTCCAACGCTGCCTCCAAGACACGGGGTGGGCCGTCACGCTCGAAGCACCGCGGGCTGGTCTATTAAGGCCTCCGGCGCCGGCGAAACGGGGGTTCCGGTGAGGGACCGGCTCATCGCTCGAGCCGGATGGGGTCGCCTTCCCGGATCTCGCCGGAGTTGACGACCCTCGCGTACCAGCCTCGGCGGCCCATCATCGTCTTCAAGAACTCGGGTCCGCGAGCCCGGCCCACGTAGGGGAGAAGGGTCAGGGTGTCGCAAGGGTCGCAGGCCTTGGAGACCTCGGCCAGAACGCTTCCCACTCGGAAGCGGCACGGAGGTTCGAACGCGGCATACGGTACCCCTGAGGTCGTGATGTTCTCGCCCAGGTCCCCCGGACGGACGGGCCATCCCTCGTGGTTCAACTGCTCCAAGGTCTCCTCGGGCATGACCAGGAGCGCGTAGTCGGGGTCCCCTCCCCGCTCTTCCTGCCTCCAGACGTTGTAGTCGCCTTCCACGCCGCCGCGCGCGACAGTGACCTTTGCGAGCGCCGGCTTGGGGAGGCCGCGCTGGCCGGGGGTCCTCGGCTTGGCTCCGAGCCGGACCACGCGACCGATCGAAGGTTGATCGCTCCCTGCCATCGAGGCAACTCCTCCCGGCAACAGGCGGGATTCTACGCTGGGTAGAACACTCCCGCCACG
>DATGZQ010000118.1:0-8439 GCA_035297125.1 Thermoplasmata archaeon | reverse complement strand
TCGGCCCGGGCCTTGTGGCGGGCGATGGCGAAGGCCTCGGTGAGCCCGTAGAGGACGGGCGGGATCGAGTACTTCAGGTAACCTGAGAGGGTGGCCCGGGTGGGACGTGGGAGAGGGCGCGTCTCCAGCTCCCGCACTCGATCGAGGAACAGGCGGGCCACGTCCTGGTGTCGGACCGCGAGGTCGTGCGCCCGCTGATGGAGCGGGCCTCGGGGCTCAACCCAGCCGTCGCCGATTATGTGCCAGTGGGGACCGTCCGCGGGTACGTCGAGCTCGTCCGGCTCGAAGTGGGAAGCGTTGCCGTTCCATCTCGAGGACCGGAGCCGTTGGTGGTGGAAGACCGCGACCCCGCCATCGACGCCGCGTTCCCGGGCCTGCTCGTAGGCCTCGGTGCGGAGGGACCGGTAGCCATCGATGGTCCGGATCTCCGCCCACCGCTCGGGGGGCGGGGCGACGATGACGTGGACGGGCCGGCGATTCCGGGCGCGTCCGAGGGAACGGCGTCGGGCGATCGCGTCCTTCCTGCCGAGCAGCCGTTGAGCACGGCGGGCCTCGCCCTCGCGGATGATGACTAGGTTCCGCCAGTCGAAGTACTTCTCGAGCCGGTCCGCGATCGCGGCTGCCTCGCGGCCCGCATAGCCGCCGGGCTGGTCGAAGCAGGCGGGGCACTCCGACGCCGGGCACGAATAGAGCTGGTCCCAGAGGCACCACCGCCCGTTCGTCTTGTGATGGCCGACCTTGGTGACTGTCTGGCAGATCCCACGGGCGGCGCCGTGCCCGGGGAAGTGCCAGAAGAGGAGGTCCAAGTCAGGGTCCGGCGCGAGGGCGTCGGAGATGGGGAGAGCCGGGGCCGCTCCGCTCACTCACGCGGACCCCGGGTCTTCGGCGAGTTCGCGGAGGACGATCCGACGGCAGATTGCGACCTCCTGGAAGAGGTCCTGCGCGACCCCTCGCTCGGGCGTGCCTGGCTGGTCTTCCCGAGCCACTCTCGCGCGGCTCGTACGGGGTAGTCGAGTGCGACGCGGATCGCGAGATTGGGGATTGGACCCGTCACGGCCGGGTCCTCGCGCCGCAGCGGCAGGATCCCCGCCTGTCGTCGAAAAGGTGCGATTGAGTCCCGCAGCTCAGCGGTTCGGTGGGGTCCTCGGCGACCTCGATCGGGTACCCGGCGTGTACGCCGCGTGCTGGTTCGCGAAGGACCTCGAGGTCGGAGACGGGTCTTCCCCTCCCCTTGCGGGTGGGGGGTGCGTTCTGTCTCGCTCCGACGACCCGTTCAGCGCGGCGACGACGGAGCCACCGAGGCGGGCCGGGCCGGCCGGTCATGCCGGCGCCCCCCTTGCCGTGTCCCCACGTCCGGCGAGGCCGACCCGGAAGAATCGAATGTGCGCGTTTGTGTCAGGGTTTCTGACGTATCGCCGCCGGCAGGTCGCGCACTTGAGGCGGTTCGTCTCCCCGACGCTGACGGATTCCGCCCCGGCGATCGGATGACCGCATGGCAGCGCCCGCGGCTCGCGCGCCTTGGTCACGGGGGACACCCCCCGAGCGGGTGAGTCCACCGGCAGGCCTCGCAGAAGAGGGAGGGCTCGGGCCCGCCCCCAAAGGAAAAGACCCCCGGCGCGTCGCCGGGGGTTGAACGAGTTGGCCTATGGTGGCGAAGGACCTCGAGGTACTGGTCGAAGTCTCGGCCGGGATCGTCGGGGCCCGCGACAGGGCCCGTCCGTTGGGGCGCGTAGCCTAGCTTGGATAGGGCACCGGGTTCCTAACCCGGGGGTCGAGGGTTCAAATCCCTCCGCGCCCGCTGTGGATTCGCCAATTTGATTGCGCAGCTGGATTCGTTCTCCGAGAGCAAACGCTCCTGAAAAAACGTCCAAAATCGGACTCCATGCACTCCCGTTCGCCGAGCACTCTTGGACAACCCAATCCCGTTTTCTCGAAGACTCGAATCGCTGACCCACGTTCTCGGCGGTCCATAGGAAACGGGTGGGTTTCCGGACACGGCCCTGCGTCGCCCCGCCGGGGTGAAAGATGTCCCCCGGTCCAGCTGCATCTCCCCCGTCGTGCTGCCCCGATGCTAGCCAACTATCAGGGGAGCAGGCGTCTACCCGCAGGGTCGGACCCTTCTCCCGAATGCTCCGGAAGTCTGATTGGAGGACGGGAATCAACCTTCCGTTGACAAGGAGAGCCCTCTTGGCCGTAGCCTCGTCTCAATAGACGTATCAGTTCGCGTCACTTGGGTCTACGTAGGGGAGCAATGGGGCGCCCGCATTCGGTCGCGGTCGGAGTGACATTCATAGTCTTGGCCCTGGTTTCCCTGATAGCCACCTCCGAGGGGTTGTCGGTGGGAGCGGTTGTCCACCCACTCTACGGCAATGGAATGGGACGCGGCTCGGAGGCAGTCGGCGTCAGCGCACCGAGCTGGGGTGACTGTACTGTCATTTGCCCCGCAAGCACCATTCCGGTAGGGACGTGGCCCTCGGCGGTAGCTGTCGACCCCCTGAATGGTAACGTGTACGTGGCAAACCTCGGCTCGTCCACGCTCAGCGTCATCTCTGGCTCGACGAACTACGTGGTCGATACCATTCCTTTACCGCCGGCGTTCGGGCCCCAGGAGCTTACCGTCAATGTAGTGAACGGCGACCTCCTCGTCACAGGGACATGCCTCGGCCCTGGGGCATGCCCCGGATCTCCTGTCGGCGTGGTTTCCGGCCTGACGGAGTCCTACCTCATGACCCTTTCATCGAATCAATCGTCCGGGTGGGGACTGGCCGTCGACACGGCGACCGGGGCCGTGTACTCGACCGGGCCCGGCATCTACGAGTTCGCGAACGGGACCTGGTCGTCCACTTCGGCAGTGGTGGAGTTGGCCCGCGGGACTTACGCCGTGGAGAAGTCCATAACCCTCCCGGCCGAAGCTGTAGGTATGATCTACGATCCGGCCAATTCTGACATCTACACAGGTTCTCCGTGGTCCTCCTACGGTCCCGGCAACGTTTCTGTCATATCGACCGCGACGAACTCCGAGCTGTCGTCGTTCGCGCTTCCGGGCAACTCGTCTGAGTTTGAGTTCGTTCTGAACAGCTTGAGCGGCGATCTCTATGTCGTCACCGCGGGGATTGGCATCGGAAGCAGCGACGCGGTGACTGTCGTCTCAGGGTCCGTGAATGCCTCCACCTTGAAGGTTCCGATGAACCTCACCGGAGGATTCCAGGGGGCCTTCGATCCCACGAACGGGAGGCTGTATCTCTCCGATCCCGATTCGGGAGTGGTTGCTGTGCTGGCTGTCCTAGGGGACCGAATCGCGCCCGTGGCCTCGGTTCCTGCGCCACCCGGGCAGTTGGCGGTCGATTCCCTGAACGGCGACGTGTTTGTGGCGAACACCTCATCCAATTCGGTCAGCGAAATCTCGGGCGCCAGCAACGAAGTGGTCTTCACTGTCCCTGTCGGGCTCCACCCGAGTGCCATGGTGTTCGACGCCACGAACGGGAGGCTGTACGTGGTCAACGAACAATCGGGCACGGTAACGGTCATCCCCACGCTCGTTCCTTCCTTCCACTCCGTATCGTGGGTTGTGATGTTGGCATTCGGGTCCGCTCCCCCCGCAGTGCTTATCGCGCTCGCTGTCCGAGGCATCCGTCGTCGCTAACACGAACCTCGTCTCTCCGCGACACCCTGCCGAGCGAGCGTGCGAATCGTTCGCGCCTTCAAGTTCAATCGCGAGACGATTGGAACCTTTCGAGCCGGGTGCCGTAGATTGAACACGGACGCGGGTTCGTCGCGATGGGCTCTTCGGCTGGGTGAGCTGAACCGGTAGGCACGGCCCTCCGTCCTCTTGTGGTCGAGGCGGGCGCCGGTTGACTCTCACGAAGGGCGCACCGTGTGTGCATCGCGGTCCGCCTGTCGATTGCACGGACCCTCTTCGAAAGTGGGGGTTCTGTAATCAGTAGGCCTGGAGCCATGCAGGACCGAGTCACACGGCCGCTGATTGGCAACACTGGCCCGTACGTGAGGTCCCAAATTACACTGCAGTCCAAAGGGGTCGGTCGGTGACTCTTGGGCGATACTTGAACCCCGGGGGGTTTGAATGCCTCCGCGCCCGTCGACCTGTCCTCCCACCGCGCACTCGGTTTCGGTCCCCGACTACCTGTCGGCGACCGGCGTCCTCCGGTTTGAGGACCGGGGTCGAAGAGGGAAGCGGGCTAGCCGAATCGGATCCGCTCCCTGTGTCGGCCAGCAAGCTGAGATACCCGAGAACTCCCTCCGAAGCTCGTGCGGGTCAGGGAGCTGACTTGGGATGACTTCGAGGGTTGGGTGGCACTGTACTACAACCGTTACGAGGAGGTCCGGACGAACAAGGAGCTCGGCGTCTATACGTACGAGTCGAAGCCAACCCTGCCGGAGGAAGCAGCTCTTTTCGCGGACGTTTGGAAGGCGGCGCTCAAGGGGGACCTGGTCGCCTCCGTGGCAGAGGCCGACGGGAAGGTCGTGGGTGTCTGTACGATCCACCGCAAGGGACGCCACTCGGAGGACCGGCACACCGGGATTCTAGCCATAGAGGTCCACCCCGACTTCAGGGGCCGTGGAGCGGGCAGCATGCTCCTGGCTCACGCCCTCGCGCGGTGCGTAGGGAAGTTCGAGATCGTTTACCTGACCGTCCTGGAGAAGAACGTTCGGGCGCAAGGATTGTACCGAAAGTTCGGGTTCGTCGAGTCCGGTCGGATGCCTCGTGCTTTCAAACGCGACGGTGAGTACTCGGATGACATCCTCATGTGGTGGTCGGCTCCGCCGGCGTCGGATGCGACCTAGCGGGTAGCGGCTGCTCCCTTGGGATCGCGAGGCAGAGGGACGACGGGCCTCCGCGCGGTCCGACTAATCCACGTCAAGAGGCGCGGGTTTCCGGTGCCGGTCTCTCTCTACCGGACGAGGCGGGCGGCGGACTTCGCCGGCGGAGCTCCTCGTGTCGTCCGCGACGGCTCCCGGAGAATGGACTAGACTTCCTCGTCGAAGCTGGGTGAGTTCACCTCAGGGTAGATCACGAGGGGAACGGGTTCCTTGCTCGTCACGTTCTTCGGGAAGACACGCCAGACCGGACCCCGCGGCCCGGGCGCAAGCTCGACCGAATAGGAGGACCCGCACGTCGGGCAGGTGTGCTCGAACTTGATGTTCGCATCGGCGGAGGTAGTATGCTGCGCCGTCAGTCGGGCCACGCAGCCCTCGCAACCCCACGAGATGTCGACCATGGCGCCAAAGTCGATGATCGCCGAACTCGCCTCGCCCGCGAGAGCGCCGCCCCCCACGTAGACTGGGGGCTCCGACTTCCTCGAGGATTGGTAGGCAGGATGCTTCGGGTTCAACTGGTTGGCGCGATTATCCCGGGACGCTCCGGAGTCCGGATTATTCGGATTCTTCGAGTTGGATCGATGGTCGTTCGGCCGAGGGTGAGCCTTCGACATGGGCGCTTGATCCCCGGTCCCCGCATCGCCGAACTGGCATTTGAATCCTTAGGAGCCGACCTCTCGCGCCGCCGGACCGTGCCGTTCGCGCCGCGGAATCGGCTCGAGTCGAGCCCCGCGTCGGGCTCCCGGTACCTCCGCCCGAAGCGGGGGATTATCAAGCCAGTGCCTGAGCGTCGTCCGGCGGTCCGGTCTTCGGACGTCGACTACTCTGACACGTAGTCCCGACGGTTCGCGACGTGCCTTGGCGTCTCCCCGGAAAAGAACCGTGCCAGGTTGTCGATCGCGAAGGACAGGCCCCGTGCCCCTGTGTCGGCGCTCTCCGCCGCGTTGTGAGGGCTCCCGAGGAAGTTCGGCAGCTCGGGGAACGGGAACCGGTGATGGATCCGGTCGCGCGTGTGCTCCTCCTCCCACCAAACGTCCATCCCGGCACGGAACTCCGGGTGGGTGGACAGATGCCGGAACAGGGCCTCTTCGTCGACCGTGGCCGCTCGGCCGACGTTGACGTAGATCGCCTTCGGCTTCATCGACCTCAGCAACGCTTCGTCGATCGTCCCCTTCGTCGCGAGCGTCAGCGGGCGGCAGTCGACGATCAGGTCCGCGCCGCGAACGGCCTCTCGGAGGGAGGATGCGGGAAACATCCTTTCGACTAGGGGGTGGGCACGGGTCGACCGCACGACACCTTCGATCCGGACGCCGAACGGCTTGAGCCGCTGCGCGACCTCCGTGGCGATCTCCCCGAAGCCCAGGAGAAGGAGTGTGCTTCCCCGGATCTCCCTTCGACGGCCCACGGCCCCGAGCTGCCCTTCTCGGACCCGTTCGTGATCTCCTCGCACGTCCTGAGCAAGGGCGAGGAGCAGGGTCACGGCGTGCTCCCCGACGGCGGGAGCGAACGCCCCTACGTTCCCCGAAACCCGGACGGACGGCGGGAATCGTGCGAACGGAAACCGGTCCAACCCTGTCCAGAGCCGCTGAACGAACTCCAGCCGAGGGGTCTGAGCGAACGTCCACCCGGGAATCTCCCGGCCCGGATCGCCCACGAGCATCGCCCGGGCCTCCGGCCAGGGACCCGGCGTGCTCGGCCCCACGTACTCCCAGGGTATCCGTACGAGGTGTCGCGTGATCGCCGTCGAGATTTCCTCCTCGGGAGGGAGCGACACCAGCAGCTGTGACTGAGCCATGTCGAGGGCGTCCTCACTCGGGGGCGCGGCCCACTATGCGGAAAGATGCGCGAGAACGCATGACGAGGCGAACGGGATCTAGGCGGGGCCCGGGCTCGCCTTCTCGCGCTCGAGGAGGACGAAGTACGCCACGTTCGTGGGCCGGAACCCGAACGCGGCCGGTGCGTGGCTTGCCTCGAACTATGCCACGACCCACCCCGCGCGCGCCAGTTCGTTGATGCTCTTTTCGAGTCGGTCGCGGGTCGCCTCTCCGGCCCACGATGGTTGGTTCGGCTCCAGTTCCCTCAGGACCTTGTATTCCTTCATCCCATCCCATTCCCTGTTTCGAGCATTGTCGGATGCGACCGGACGTGGTCAGGGGAAGTCCGGGGCGGGCTAATGCGTCTTCCCGGCCGGCTTCGTCGGCGTCCTCATAGCCCGGGCCCCTTTCCCCCCGAGGATGTACGGCCGAGACGAGTACGGGACGTTTTCCCTCGTCGCCTGCGACCCGGACCGACGGTACTGGGGGGTCGTCGTTTCGACCAAGCCGATGTCCGTCGGCGCCGTCGTTCCGTGGGCCACGTGGCGGACGGGAGCGCTGGCCACCCAGGCCGACACGAACTACCAGTACGGCCCTCTCGGCCTTGCGGCGCTCCGAAAGGGTCTCTCCGCCGAGGCGGTGGTCCGCAAGCTCACGGCTTCGGACCCGAAGCGGGAGCATCGTCAGCTCGGAGTGGTGGACGCTCGGGGACGCGCCGCGGCGTGGACGGGATCGAAGTGCATGGATTGGGCGGGGCAAGTTACCGGGGACGGCTTCTCCTGCCAGGGAAACATCCTCGCGAACGACCGGGTCGTGCCGGCGATGGTTCGCGCCTTCGAGCACAAGCGAGGTACCCTCGCGCGTCGCCTGTACGCCGCCCTGGTAGCCGGCGCCGGGGCGGGGGGGGACCGGCGAGGAATGGAATCCTCGGCAATACTCGTGGTCCACCGCGAACCGTGGTTCGAGGCCGCTTGGAGCGACCGTTGGGTGGACCTAAGAGTCGACCAGCACCCGCGGCCCGTCGCGGAGCTCGGGCGAATCCTCACCCGCGACGAGGCGGCAACGCGCCGCTTCGTGGCCGCCTATGCGGCCCGGGCCCGGCGGCGGCGCGCGCGGTGAGAGAC
The DNA here is from genome assembly GCA_035297125.1 of Thermoplasmata archaeon. Classification (GTDB taxonomy): domain Archaea; phylum Thermoplasmatota; class Thermoplasmata; order Lutacidiplasmatales; family UBA184; genus Lutacidiplasma. Next base: position 665 of record DATGZQ010000118.1, on the reverse strand, counting down.
TCCGTCAGGCGGAGATCGCGAGACTCGTCCGGACGGAACGGCCGAGCTCGCCGCACTTGGAAAGCTCCCCTGGGAGTAGCGGCCCGCGGGGGCTTCGTGCGATCACCGAGAGCCCCATGAACGGGGGCGAGACGAACGGGTTGCGGTCCCGCAGCATCGCCTCCATCCTACCGACGGCCTTGCCGTGGTCGGGGGCAAAGCAGGTGTCGAAGAAGACGAGCCTCCGGCCGCGCAGGTCCCGGCCTCGTAGCTCCTCGAGCATCCGACGGATCCGGGGGGTCGGTCCTCCCTGGTGGTTCGGCGACCCGACCACGACGATGCCGTGCGCGAGAACGTGGGCGGCGTCCACCGTCTTGACGTTCGCGACGACCGTCGGGACGCGACCGTCCGCCGAGAGCCCTCTTGCGATCTCTTCGGCCACGGTCTGCGTACACCCATACCACGAATCGTAGACTACGATCGCAGTCGTCATCGGGTCCAGTGTTCCATTCGCGGCAACGCCCAAAGACCGCCCAGTCGTTACATGACGAGAAGGTCAATATTTCTTGACGAATCGGCCGAGGGCGCTAACCGGCCCTGCCCGCCTCTCCCCTCGCAGCGAGTTAAGCGCCATCGGCGACGTTCGAAAAGGATCACGAAGTGAGTCCGCACCGCCACGCCGCGCT
>DATGZQ010000117.1:0-15675 GCA_035297125.1 Thermoplasmata archaeon | reverse complement strand
CGCGATCGCCCGTACTACGAACGCTGCTTCCGCGATCCCGTGTCGAGGCAGGTCGTGGACGAGGTCCACGATGCGGGACGCGTCCAGCGATCGCACGAGGACGGCCTTCATCTGGGCCGCGTATGCGGACCCGACGTCGGTGGAAAGGGTGACCAGACGGGAAGCGAACCGGCCCCGACGGGGCGCCATGGCAGGCGGACGGACGTGCGCCGCCTACGACTTCATGATGGCGACCAGGAAGATCCCGACCGCTACCAGCGCGCCGATGACCGCCGCTACGATGACGAGGAACGACTCCCAGAGGAGCGACGTGAGCTGGTGCTTCGTCCCGCCGTCGAGCCAGCCCACCGAGTACGTGTACCCGACCAGCAGGCCCACGACCAGCCCGCCGACCAGCAGACCGACGCCGACCATGCGGCTCTTCCCGCTTCCGAAGTAGGCGGTGAAGATGCCTGCGAGGATTAGGAAGAGCGAGAAGACGAGGAGCAGGATCGCTAGGAATTGCCAGCCACCGACGTTCAGCGACGTTGCTACGAGTTCGAACATCCTCTTCCTTCTAGAATTTGATTCCCGTAAGGGTCTTTGTGTCGATGACGCCGGCGACGGACCGGATCTTGTCGACGACCAGGAGGCCGAGCGCGTTGAAGTCCTCGGCTTCGACCTTCGCGATCAGGTCGTACTCCCCGAAGAGGGGGTGCAGCTCCACGATTCCCTTAACGCGGAGTAGCTCCGTGTACACTTCGTGCTCCTTGGCGGGGGCGGTGCTGATAAGGACGAAACCGATCGCCACGCGCAGTACACTCTCTTGACGGCCCGCGACACGGTCCCCCCTTAATAAGCGTGTCGAGAACCGCGGCCTCGCTCGGCGGCAAGGGCGCCTCCCGGGGCCCGTCGCAGCCAGTCGAGTCGCGGGCGCTTAAGTAAGCCGCACTTAGCCCCGGGCCGTCTGCATGAAGGTCCCCATTCGCACGTGGCCCGGTCGGCTCATCGCGCGGCCGTGGCTGCTGGGCTTCGTTCCCATCAACGCGGCGACGGCAGGATTCGGCGTGGTCCTTCCGCTGCTGATCCTCATCACCCTGCACGGGTCGTGGGCGGACGTCGCGGTCGCGGCCACGCTGTTCAACGCGGCGGTGATCCTCTCCTCCGTCCTCTGGGGGCACCTCGCCGACCGCTACCCGATGCGCCGCACGTTCCTCGTAATCAACTACGCGGGGTACGCGGGCCTCTACGCAATCCTCACGCACGTTGGTTCCCTCCCCGAGCTCTACGCCGCCTACGCGGTGATCGGGGCGATCGCGCCCGCCGGCGCCAGCGCCTCGAACCTCCTGATCCTCGAGAAGTTCACGGAGTCCGAGCGGGCCACGGCGTTCGCGTCGTTCCAGGAGATGAGCATGATCGGCTCGGTGGTGGGTCTGGTCATCGGGTACTTCTGGACGCTCGCGAACGACTCGCTCCTCACGCTCCTCTACGTACTCGCCGGCCTCGCGCTCGCGAGCGCGGTGGCGATATGGTTCGGCATCACGGACTCGAAGCGCACGCTCACGACCGCGAGCGTCGTCCGACACCCGGAGAGCCTGTTCTCGCGGCTGCGTCCGGTGCTCTCGTTCCAGTTGGCCATCCCGTTCTTCCCCCACCGCCCCCGGCTTCGACCCGCCCCGATCGCCCGGTTCCGGAAATGGGCGCGCGAGGAGCTCCACCACGAGCTCCCTCTCATCATGGTCGCCTCGTTCCTGTTCAATCTCTCGGCGAACCTGTTCAACATCTCCTACACGCCCTACCTCTACGCCGCCGGCCTCGCGGCCTCCTCCATCTTCCTCGTCAACATCTCGAACAACGTCACCCAGACGGTGGTCTTCCCGCTGACCGGCGGCCTCGCGAACCGGGTGGGCGCGGACCGGCTCGTCCAGCGCTCGACGTACCTCCGGGCGATCGGATACCTCGCCACCGGGGGGTTCACGCTCTTCGCCCTCGCGAGGAGCGCCTCGTTCGGGGCGAACATCCTCGTCTACGCCCTCCTCGGGGGTGCCATAGCCGTCTACACGACAGCGAGCTCCCTGATGCTGTTCCGCGGCCTCGCGGGCCGGGACGCGGGGAGCCTCCTCGGGGTCAACAGCGCCCTCGGCGGCGGGGCGGCCGTCGCGGGAGCCGGCCTCGCGGGGGTCCTCGCCCTGTTCGGGAGCTTCCGGCTCGTCTTCCTGGTCTCGGGCGGTCTCCTGCTCGCCTCGCTCCCTCTCTGGACCGCCGCCTCCATCGCGTACGCACGACGGCGCTACACGCCGGCCGTTCCCCCGGATCGCGGCGGCGACCCTCCGGCGACCGTCGGCGTATCCGACGGGTTCGTGGCCGCGAAAGCGCATTAATCTGGGTCGGGTCACCCTCCCGGTCAGAACCATGGAACCCTCCGTCGTGCAGCGGGGCCTCGAGGACGTAGTCGCCCTCGAGTCCCACATCTGCTTCATTGATGGGAAGCAGGGGCGGCTCATCTACCGCGGGTACGACATCCGGGAACTCACGGCGCGCTCGACCTTCGAGGAGGTCGCGTACCTCCTGTGGTACAGCCGGCTTCCTACGTCCACCCAGCTCGCCGAGCTCAAGCGCCGGATGGCGGAACTCCGGACCGTTCCGGACTCCCTCGCCAAGGTGATCGATTCCCTTCCCGCGGACGCGGCTCCGATGGACATGCTGAGAACGGCCGTCAGCTCGCTCGCGCTGTTCGAGCCCCAGGAGACTCGCCCCGGGCCGAGCTCGATCGGCGGCGCGCAGCGCCTCACCGCCGTCCTTCCCACGATCCTCGGCCGCTTCCACCGACGCCGGACCGGCGGCAAGGCGATCGTGCCCCGGCCGGACCTCTCCCAGGCCGCGTACACTCTCTATGCGCTCGCGGACCGCGAGCCGAGCGACCTCGACGCGCACGCGTTCGACGTCGCGCTCATCCTGCACGCGGACCACGAGCTCAACGCATCGACCTTCGCCGCCCGCGTCACCGCGTCGACCCTGAGCGACCTCTACAGTTCGGTCACGAGCGCGATCGGGACCCTGAAGGGACCCCTCCACGGCGGAGCGAACGAGCGGGTGATGGAGCTCCTCAATGAGATCGGCGAACCATCCCGCGCCGAGGGCATCGTGCGTGCGAAGCTCGCCCGCCACGAGAGGATCATGGGGTTCGGCCACCGTGTCTACAAGGTGGAAGACCCCCGCGCTACGATCCTGCGCGAATGGCTGCGGCGGGTCGGGGAGGAGAAGGGGAACCTGCGTTACTACGATCTGCTCGCGAAGATCAAGGACGTCGTGCACCACGAGAAGGGGCTCTACCCCAACCTCGACTTCTACTCGGGGTCGGTCTACTCCCTGCTCGGGATACCGCACGACCTGTTCACGCCGATCTTCGCGTCGAGCCGCGTCGCGGGATGGACGGCACACGTGCTCGAGGAGTACGACGACCTCCGCCTCATTCGGCCGACGGCGAAGTACATCGGGGCGACCGACCTCAGCTACGTGCCGATCGACCAGCGGACCTAGGCGCGCGCGCACTCGGCCGGCTTCGGCCGGGCCGCTTCCGGGGTCCCGCCCGTACGACGCGCATGAGCGTGTATCGGAGGTCCGGCCGGTGCTCGAGGCGCGCCTCGACGTCGACCGTCCCGTCCGCGAGGACGACCGTGACGTCCAGCATCTCCGGCGAGAGGTATCGGTAGGCGTAACGCCCCCGGCCGAGCGGGGGCCCCCGCTCGGGGCGGACCGAGACCCGGACCTCCCGGACGAACGGCTGCAGGCCGACCGCCGCCTCGATGACGCGGGCGAGCGCGGGCGCGGTCGCGGAGGAGACCGGCATGCCCACGTACTGGTGGAACACGCCCCCGAGCTTGATCCCCGCCTCGAAGAGCAGAGCCTCCCGCCGAGAAAGCGACGGTGTGGCCGGGTCTCGGGGTCGCACGGTCGTTCACCCGGAGGCGGGTCGGTCCCTCGGAACGAGGAACGGCCCGAGGAGATAGTAGCTCGCCACCCCGACGAGGAGTCCGATCGACGCGATGTCCGCGAACAGGTAGAGCGCCGAGCCGGGCGGTGGGCGGAACTGGAGGGGCACGAGCGCGAGCCCCGCCAGGACCCCCGTTGCGGCCGCGACGAAACGGAACGGTGAGCCCCGGCGGACCTTCGGGTAGGGGACCGGGACGACCATCATCACCGAAAGGACCGCCACCCCCACAAAGAGCCCGGTCGGTTGGACGCTCTGGAACGCGGGGGTGTCGTGGAACAGGAGCGCGACCACGAGGGCGAGCGCGCTCTCGGGCGTCGGGACCCCGAGGAAATGCGGTAGCTCGTGGGCACTGACCGTGAAGTACGTGAGTCGGGCGATCGCGGCGGCGAAGTAGCCGGCCGCGAGGGCGACGGCGAGCGGTTCCCACGGTGCCCAGGTAGCGACGTTTCCGGTGTGGACGGCGATGAGGAACGCCGGCGCGAGGCCGAACGTGATCCCGTCCGCGACGGAATCCGCGATCCGCCCGAAACGATTTCCGGGCTTCGGGCTGCGGCGGGAGAGCATCCCGTCCAGCCCGTCGAAGCCGATGGCGCACCCGATGAGGAGCATCGCCCAGAGCTTGTTCCCGGCGAGCGCGTACAGGATGGCCCCCACGCCCAGCAGCCCGTTCGCTAGAGTAGCGAGGTTCGCCGCGACCCGCCAGCGGTCGGTCATGAGATCTCGACGGCGATCGTCGATCGGCCGGCCCACACCCGTTGCCCGACCTCGACCGCGGGCCGGGTTCGGTCCGAAGGGAGGAGAACGTCGACCCGCGAGCCGAGGACGATCATGCCGAACCGCTCACCCTTTCGCCCGATCGAGCCGACCCGGACGAACGAGACAAGGCGGCGGGCCACGATTCCCGTGATCTGGACGATCTCGACCGGCCCGAGCGCGGTCCGCAGTACATACCGGCGCTGGACGTTCCGGTCCGCGTCGGAGAGGTACGCCGGACGGAAGCCGGCGCCGCTGGCCTCGATTGTCTCCACCTCGCCGTCCAGAGGGAACCGGTTCACGTGGACGTTCGTGACGTTCATGAAGACAGAGATGCGCCATTGGTCTCCCGCCCGTTCGACGGCCCGGACCCGGCCGTCGGCCGCGGAAACGATGCCGTCGCCGGGCGACCGTTCGGGGTCGCGAAAGAAGACCAGCAGGAAGGTCGTGAGCCCGGCGAGGAGTATCAGGGCGGCGACCGAGAGGGGGCCGAGGTACCACCACCCCAGGACGACCACGACCAGAACGAGGGCGAGGACCGCTCCGACCGGCCCGACGAGCCGCGCGGCTCCCGGGGCGAGCACCCGCTCACCCCGTGAGAACGATCTCGATGTTGACGCCGTCCGGGACCTGTATCCGCATGACCTGGCGGAGCGCCCGCTCGTCGGCGTCGATGTCGATCAGGCGCTTGTGGATTCGCATCTCCCAGTGGTCGATCGTGCTCGTGCCGCCCCCGTCCGGTCCCTTGCGGACCGGGACGCGGAGCTTCTTCGTCGGGAGCGGTATCGGACCGGCGATCGCGACCCCCGTCTTCGTCGAGATCTCGCGGATCATCTTGCAGATCGAGTCGACCTTCCGCGCGTCGGTCCCGCTCAGCGAGATTCGGGCCTTCTGAACCATCGATAGCCCCTTCCGCTGGCCGACCCGTCGCCCGTCCCCGGGCTTACTCGCGCTTCTTGAGGTCGACGACCACGCCGGCGGCGACCGTCTGCCCCATGTCGCGGATCGCGAACCGCCCGAGCTGCGGGAATTCCTTGTACTTCTCGAGCACGAGCGGGCGCTTCGGGGTGATCTTGACCACCGCGGCGTCGCCCGTCTTCAGGGTCTGGGGGTTCTCCTCGGCCGTCTGTCCGGTCTTGGGGTCGAGGCGCTTCTGGAGCTCGGTGAACTCGCAAGCGACCTGCGCCGTGTGGCAGTGGAACACCGGCGTGTAACCGACGGTGATGACGCTCGGGTGGTTGAGCACCTGGACGTTCGCGATGAAGCTCTCGACGACGGTCGGGGGCGCCGACGCCGGCCCGGCCACATCGCCGCGCCGGATATCGTTCTTGTCGATCCCGCGGATGTTGAACCCGATGTTGTCGCCCGGGATCGCCTCCGTGACCGCCTCGTGGTGCATCTCGATCGACTTCACTTCGCCCGACTTCCCGCTGGGCATGAACGTGATCTTGTCTCCGATCTTGAGCACGCCCGTCTCGACGCGTCCGACGGGCACGGTTCCGATCCCCGTGATCGTGTAGACGTCTTGCACTGGGAGCCGCAGAGGCTTGCCCGTGGGCTTCTCGGGAACCTTGAGGCTGTCCAGCGCCTGGAGCAGGGTCTGGCCCTTGAACCAGGGCATGTTCGGGCTCGCCTTGTTGATGTTGTCGTCCTTGAACGCGGAGATCGGGACGAAGACGACCTGGTCTGCGACCTTGAACCCGACGTTCTTGAGGAGCTTCGTCAGTTCCTCCTTGACGGTGTTGAACTTGGCCTCGGAGAACGCAACCTCCTGCCGGTCCATCTTGTTGATGGCGCAGATCAGCTGCGAGACGCCCAGGGTCCTGGCGAGGAAGATGTGCTCCCGTGTCTGCTCCTGGATCCCTTCGGCGGCCGAACAGACGAGCACGGCCGCGTCGGCCTGGCTCGTCCCCGTGATCATGTTCTTGACGAAGTCCCGGTGTCCCGGGGCGTCGATGATTGTGAAGTAGTACTTCTGAGTGTCAAAGCGGCGGTGAGCGATGTCGATCGTGACGCCGCGCTCACGCTCCTCCTTGAGCTCGTCCATCACCCAGGCGAACTCGAACGTGGCCTTCCCCTTCGATTCCGCCTCCGCGCGGAACTTGTCGATCTCTTCCTGGCGAATGTTCCCCGTATCGAGCAGGATACGGCCGACCGTCGTCGACTTACCGTGATCGACGTGGCCGATGAAGACGACGTTCAGATGCGGCTTCTGCGCCATTGGGTCTGGCTCCGGGCGCGGCCAAAAGGTACCCCTATTTAGGCATTGTCGCGCCGCACCGCCGAGAAAAACCCCTCGAGCCACCGTCAGGGGGGTTCCCCACGCCAGCCCTATGCCTGCGGTTCGGCTGACGGTGCGAGGGTGAGACCGTGCGATCCACGCCGCGCGAGGGCGGGCCTCCGACGCCGTCCATGCGCTGGCCGCCGCCTCCCCCCGGCCGGGTCCGATGGGCTTGGCTGCTCGAGCTGGGCTGGAGGCAGCGGCGCGTCCGGAAGCTCCTCTCGGTGTTGGACGGGCGGTACCCTCGAGGAGGGATCCTGCTCGACGTCGGTGGTGGCACGGGCGTGGGTGCGCGTCTCGCAGTGGAGCGGTCCCCACAGGGTGCCTTCCGGCGACCCGTGATCGTGGACGCCCAGAAGGGAATGCTCGCCCGGGCGGCCCGCCATCGCATCCCGGCGGAGCTCGTGTGCGGCGACGCGGTCCGACTGCCTATCGGCGACCGGACCGTCGACATCCTGCTGTCCCTCGGCGTGCTCTGCTGCCTCGCGCCCGAGGCCGTGCCCGCCGCGGTAGAGGAGTCCTGGCGGGTCCTCCGGCCGGGGGGCCTGGCGGTCGTCGCGTTACCTCGATGGCGCGGGGACGACGATTCGCCGATCTTCCGCTCCCGGGGGTTCCGCGAGGTCGCTCACCCCCGTCCGGGGTGGACGCTGTTCGAGCGTCCGCCGGGCGGCCCGTCCGATGGGACCGAGAGACCCTAGGCTTTGGGCGCCAGCCAGAGCTCGTTCCCGTCCGGGTCCCGAACACCGGCGTACCAGCCCCACGACTCTTTGGTCGGCTCCACGAAGAACGTGACCCCGTTCGCCTTGAGCGCCGCGCACGACGTCTCGAAATCCCCGCCGAGGCGGAGCATGATCCCAGAGTTCCCGGGCTCGAGCTCGCCCTTCGGGTCGTAGTCCAGGTTTCGGCACAGGTGGATCTCCCCCTCGTGGCCCTTGCGCCCGACGGTGATCCAGTGGTCGTCCGAGGCGGTCAGGTCGAGGCCCAGTTTCTCCGTGTACCACGCCACGGCCTTCTTCCGATCCGAGACGACCAGCGCAATGGTCGCGAACACTGGTCGAGATGCTTTCGCTTTTCCTTTCGTGGGCGCCCGTGATTTCTTGGAGGTCGGCATACCTACCTTGGCTCCCCTACGGCCGCACCGCTCTTGATAGGGCCGGCGGGATGGCGCAACGCTCCCGAAGCCTCCGTTCCAAACCCTGGCTCCGGCGCGGAGTCATGCCACAAGCGATTTAGTAGGCCGGCCCCTCGGCCTCCATCGGCTTCTGGGTCATTCTGCGTGAACGAGACCTCGCCCGGTACGGTCGACTCGAGCCGCGCGTCGGTCGTCCGACTCATGGTTCCGACGGACGCGAACTTCACGGGCGCCGTCTTCGGCGGGCAGATCCTCTCCGAGATCGACCGTGCCGCGTACATCACGGCCTCTCGCCACGCGAAGGCTACGTGCGTCACGGCGTCGTTCGACCGCGTGGACTTTCTCCAGCCCGTCCACGTGGGTGAGGTGGTCGGTTTCAGCGCCCAGCTCACGTACGTGGGACGTACCTCGATGGAGGTCTGGGTGACGGTCTTCGCGGAGTCGCTCTCGGGGGGCCCGCCGCGACTCGTGGGCGATGCGTTCGTCACGATGGTCGCCGTCGACCTGTCCGGTCACCCCGTTCCTGTGCCCCCTCTCGTCCTCGTTTCCGACGAGGACCGTCGCCGGTTCGAGGAGGGTCGGCGGCGAATGGAAGCACGCCGGCAATCCCGCCAGAAGCCGAGGTGAATCCGATGCTTTGCGAAATGTGTGGCAAGGATGTCGAAACGACCAGCCGAGTACGCCTCGAGAGAGCGGTTCTTGGGCTTTGCCCCGACTGCGCAAAGTTCGGGACTCCGGTCGACCCGCCTCCACCCGCCCCGGAGGAGGAGAGCTCGCGGGTCCCCTCCCGGAGCCACAGCGGGGGCGCGGTGGTAACCGCCACGCGTCCGGCGGGCCGTCCGCGAAGGCTCGAGGAACGAGACCTCTACCAGGAGATCGGGGAGCTCGAGCTGGCGCCGGACTGGGGCCGGAAGGTCCGGATCGCGCGCGAGACGCTCGGCTGGAACCCCGAGGAGCTAGCGAAACGGCTGAACGAGAAGAAATCGGTGGTGCTGAGGATCGAGTCCGGCACGATGCATCCCCCCGACGCGCTAGTCCGGAAGCTGGAGCGTCTCCTCAAGGTCCGGCTTCGGGCATCCCCCGAGACAGCGGCTCAGAGCTGAGCCGGCGGCCGGTCCCTCGGGAGCGCGCCCGCGATCGGGTGCCTCCGGCTGTGCGGCGAACGGCCCGTCGGGCTCCCGACCTCGCGCTCCAGCCCCACCCCGCTCCCCACTTCCACGCGCACGAACCCTGAAGCCGCGGCACCGGTCCGCACCGACCGGAGGTCCTGGTCGTACTCGCCCAGGAGTCGGTCGCCCCAACCCAGGTAGGCCGCCCCGGCCCCGAGCAGACCCGCGATGGCCGCGGCGGGCGCGACCGAACCGGGAGCGAGGAGCGCGAGGATGATCAGGGCGCCGCCGGTGCCCGCCAACGCACCGAGGGCCCGCCAGACCGTCCGGTAGGCCCTGCGATCCCGGTGCGAGTAGGGGCTCGAGCGGTCCACCATCGGCCTGGCCGCCCTGCCCGGACCTGCCGGCGCCGTTCCTCACGCGGCGAGGAGGAGGCGCTCGAGGATCGCCTTGGTGGCATGCAGGCGATTCTCGGCCTGGTCCCACGCGGCGGAACGCCTCCCGTCCAGGACGGCGTCGGTGATCTCCTGACCCCGGTGGGCGGGCAGGTCGTGGAGCACGAAGGCCTCCGGTGACGCGCGGTCCAGGAGGGCCTCGCTGATCTGGTAGCCTCGGAACGCGCTCTCCCGCGCGGCCCTCGCGTCCTCGTCGCCCATCGAGACCCAGACGTCCGTGTAGAGGGCGTCCGCGCCTTTCGCCGCCTCCGAGGGCGACGCCACGAACGAAAAGGATGCGCCCGTACGGGTCGCGTACGACCGCGCGACAGCGACCGCTTCCTCGGGAGGCCGGTAGCCCTTCGGGATCGCGGCCGTCAGGTCGAGCCCGACCGCGGCGGTCCCGATCATCAACGACCGGAACACGTTGTTCCCGTCCCCGATCCAGGCGAGGCGCCTCTCCCCGAACCGGCCCTTCCAGCGTTCCCGCATCGTGAGGAGGTCGGCGACGATCTGGCACGGGTGCTCGACGTCGTCCAAGGCATTGATTACGGGGACCGTCGCCCACTTCGCAAGCTCCACCATCTCGGTGTGATGGAACGCTCGGTAGCACACGCCATCCACGAAGCGCGAGAGCACGCGCGCGGTGTCCGCAATCGTCTCGCCACGGCCGAGTTGCAGGTCGTTCGCGGAGAGGTAGAGCGCGTGGCCGCCGAGGTCGTTCATCGCCACCTCGAACGACGCCCGCGTGCGGGTCGAAGGCTTCTCGAAGATCATCGCCAGGTTCCGTCCCCGCAGGGTGGTGCGTTGGCGGGAGCGCTTCCGCTCGGCCTTGAGGTGGGCCGCCTGGGCCAGGAGCGTGGGGAGGTCGGCCGCGACATCAGCGAGAGAAACGAGGTCCTTCTTGGCCGCCCGACGCGCCATCGACCGGAGCAGCGGTCCCGCGGTGAAAAAGTCTGCTCCCTCCGACCCCCTCTCGGATTCGGCCGAACGTTAAGACCCGGCCCTTGCTGCGCCGCGCGAGGCACTGGAATGCCGGCACGTCCCCGTAGGAGCGCGCGCCGCCCACCGGCGCGCGCGCCCAGGAAGAAGAGTCGCCCGTCGCGCGGACGCAAGGTCTACATGGTCACGGGCGGTGTGACGAAGTTCGCGAAGGCCCATCCCGCGATGGACTTCCGCCTGATGGTCAAGCGCGCGTACGACTACGCCCTGAAGGGGATCCCAAACCTCACGAAGGACCGGATCGACGGTACCCGGATCGCCTACTTCTCCGACCACTTCTCGCGCCAGCTGAAGGCCGCCAGCATGGTCCAGGACTACCTCGGCATGAACCCGAAGGGTTCGGTCCGGATCGAGTGGGGCGGCGCGACCGGGGGCGAATGCTTCCAAGCCGCGTACGAGGCGGTCGCGAGCGGACGGATGGACGTCTGCCTAGCAGCGGGGTACGAGACGATGAGCCGCGTCGCCACCTGGAAGGGGAACGAGTTCATCGCCCTCGCATCGGACACGAACTTCGACTTCCCGTTGGGTGGGTTCTACACGGGCTACTACGCCCTGATGGTCATGCGCCACATCTACGAGTACCTGCGCCTCGGCAAGTTCGGCCACGTGACGGACGAACGCGAGGCCCAGCGCCTCGCGATCGCGGAGGGCCAGCGGGTGATGAGCTGGGTCTCGGTGAAGAACCACCGGAACGCGCTCCACAACCCGTACGCGCAGTACCCGAAGCGTCTGACGGTCCAGGAGGTCCTCTCCTCCGAGATGATCTCCTACCCGGTCACACGCGAACAGATCTGCACGATGTCGGATGGCGCCGCGGTCGCGATCCTGTGCGACGAGACGCGGGCGCGCGAGTTCTCGGACAAGCCGGTCCGAATCGCGGGGGTAGGATGTGGGACCGACACGATGCGTCTCGCGGACCGCCCGTTCGGGAAGGTGCCGCTCCTTCCCCACGAGAAGGCGAGCGACTACGCGAAGCTCCCGTATCCGGGCGTCCACTCGTTCCGAGCCGGGCGTGCGGCCGGGCTCGAGGCATACCGGATGGCCGGGATCACCGACCCTCGGAAGGAGATCGACTTCATCGAGCTCCACGACGCCTACGCGTCCAGCGAGATCCAGACCTACGAGGACCTCGGGCTGTGCCGGTACGGCGAGGGATACGACTTCACGCTCTCGGGTGCGCCGTTCCTCAAGAACGTCGACTACGGGCTCGAGGTCTGCGAGGCGGGCAAGATCCCGGTCAACCCCTCGGGGGGGTTGATCGCCTGCGGCCACCCGGTTGGAGCGACCGGCCTGATGCAGGCGGTGTTCGCCTTCTGGCAGCTACAGGGCGCGATCCGGCGGCACTTCGGTGACGGAACGCTACAGATCAAGGACGCGCGACGCGGGGCGATCCACAGCCACGCGGGGACCGGATCGTCCGTGACGGTCTCGATCCTGGAGAAGGGGTGGTGACGATGGCGCGTCCGAAGGTGTTCGAGCATTTCCGAGAAGTGCAGGAGGAGCTGTCCCGGACAGGGGCCGCGATCTTCCGCGACAAGGACTCGGTCGAAAGCCTGATCATCGAGGACCCGTACTCGATCAAGTACATCCACAGCTACGCCGAGGATTCCCCGTTCTTCCTGGCCCTTGCTGAGGGCCGGATCCTCGGCTCGCGCTGCAGCAACCCGCGCTGCCGGTTCGTGTACGCGACGCCCCGCTCGCACTGCATGATCTGCGGCCGCGCGACGGAGTGGACCGACCTTCCGAAGAGCGGACGGGTCCACTCTTGGACTACGTGCCACTACGGCGGCGAGGCGTTCCTGAAGGAGACGCCCTACAATCTCGCGCTCATCGAGTTCGAGGGGGCGGACAGCCTTCTCCTCGCGCGTCTCAGGGACGCAGTCGAGTCGGACCTCTACGTCGGAATGCCGGTCGAGGCCTGCTTCGCGGACCCCGCGCGCTACCGGATCACCGACGTCTGGTTCGTCCCGACGAAGACCTAGCGACCGGTCGCGTCGAGGGGCGTCAGCCCCGCGAGGGCGAGGATGTCGCCGTGGCCGCGTGCGAACGACGATCGCGGCGTCTTGGGCACGTCCACGAACTTGAGCTCCTTCCAGAGCCGTCCCCGGGACCCGGCGAGATCCCCGCCCGGCCATTCGGCGCGGCTGACGAAATGGAAGTCCCAGTGCGGGTCGTGTGACCCGCTCGTCTCCCGACCGTACGCCTCGGAGAAGACCTGAGGGGGGGCGATCGGGAGGTGCGCAAGCCCGAGCTGTTCGGAGGCGATCCGTCGCGCCGCCGCCGTCGGGTCCTCGAAGAACAGCAGCTGGCAGGCCGGCAGCACCCAGCGCCCCTGGAACGTCGCGATGCGCTCCGGGTCGACCGCCGCGGTCTCGGACCAGGGGCCGGTCGGGTCCATCTGGCCCACGATCGCCTCGTGCGGCTTCCCGGCAGGGTGTACGAGGAGGAAGGACGAGAGACAGAGCCCGTCATCGGGCAGGGGGAAGATGCCCGGGCGGCCCGAGAGCGGCTCGGCTCGGAACCGGGCGAAGCGTCGAGGCGCGCTCACGGGACCTGCCATTCGGTGGGCCCAGATGAACGTTTCCCGGATTCCCGGCGAGTTCCTGACCTCCCCTTCGTGCGCCGCTTCCGGGTCTATAAACGGGGCCGCGTCTCGTCCGTATCGTGCGCGTGTCGAAGCGGCTGGAGTCCTGGCTCCTCGACGGAGCCGACCCGAGCGTACGCTACCGGGTGCTGACCGAACTGCTAGGCCGCGCTCCACGCGATCCTGCCGTGGTCCGCGCGAGGAAGGAGATCGGGAAGGTCGGCTGGGCCGCCAGGATGCTCGATGAGCAGCAGCCGGGCGGTCAGTGGGACACGCCCGGGTCGTCGGGTCGAGAGCTATACCGTCCCAAGTACATCGCCACGAACTGGCGCCTCCTGGTCCTCTCCGACCTCGGGGTCTCGGGCAGGAACCCGCGCGTCGCGAGGGCCCTTGCGCTGTTCCTCCGGCGCATGGGCGGGCCGAAGGGTGGTTTCGGCGGGAGGGGCAGCGAGGTCTGCTTCACCGGCAACGCGGCCCGGACGCTCGTCAAGTTCGGCCGGACGGACGAACCCGCCCTCCGCGCCTCCCTCGATTGGCTCGTGCGTCACCAGAAGCAGGACGGCGGTTGGCATTGCTTCCGATCTCGTATCGGGACCCTCGACGGCTGGGAAGCGATGAGCGCGTTCGCGGCCCTTCCGCCGGAGCTGAGGACGCCCGCGATCGACCGTTCGATCGCCCGGGGGGCGAAGTTCTACCTCGACCGGGGCCTTCTGCGGGAAGGGCGGGCTCCCTACGCTCCGTGGCTGCGATTCCACTTCCCCGCCCACTACTACTACGACTATCTGGTAGGGCTCGACTTTCTCAGCGCCCTCGGCTACGGAGAGGACCCGCGGATGCGCTCCGCCCTCGACAGGCTGGAGGAGCGGCGGAACCCCGACGGGAGCTGGGACCTGGATGCCGTCCATCCCGACTCGGACGACCCGAACTACCGCCCGCCGGGACCGATGTACCCGATGTGGTTCGAAGCGGCCGGCCGTCCAAGCCGTTGGATCACGACCACCGCTCTGCTGGTCCTTGAGCGCGCCGGCCGCTGAGCGCTACATCGCGTGAGGGGGGCCCGTCACGGTGGGCGGGCCGGATCCCGTCGGAGTCGGTTCGAAAGGATCAGCGGAGGGGAGGTGCCGCGGGCCGGGCTTGAACCGGCGGCTTCAAGATCTTCAGTCTTGCACTCTCCCAAACTGAGTTACCGCGGCGTCGAGCGAGGGGACCGTCCGGCCGCTATAAAGGATGGTTGCGGATTCGACACCCGACCGCGTCCGCGGGTGTGCGGCGGTCGACCGGCCCGGCCGACGCCGGCCGAACGCGCGCGCACACGTTCAAGGGCCGTCGAGGACGCCGGCCGTCCCGTTCCTTTATTTACGACGGGCCGCCTCGACGCTGCCACGTGACCCGGACACTCGTTGTCGCCGAGAAGTTCAACACGGCATTGAGAATCGCCGTGGTCCTGTCCGAGGGGCGCATGAAGCGCTCGCGGACCGCCGGGACCAATGTCTTCGAGTTCGACCGGCCCGAGGGTCCGTTCGCGGTCGTGGGCCTGCGCGGCCACATTGTGGAGCTCGACTACCCGACGGAGCTCTCGGAGTGGTCGTTCGCCACCCTGCCGAAACTGCTCGAGACGACCCCGTTGAAGCGGGTCACGGAGGAAGGGATCGTCGGGACGCTCCAATCGATCGTCCGCGGATTCGACCGGGTCATCATCGCCACCGATTTCGACCGGGAAGGGGAGTTGATCGGCCAGGAATGCCTCGAGCTCCTGCTCAAGGTACACCCGTCGATCGAAGTGAAGCGGGCCCGGTACAGTGCGCTCACGCGCGACGAGATCGAACAGAGCTTCTCGCACCCCGCGGAGATGGACCACGCCCTAGCCGCCGCCGCCGAGGCCCGCCAGGAGATCGACCTCGTCTGGGGCGCGCTGCTCACGCGGTACCTCTCGCTGACCGCCGACCAGCGGGGCCGGGGGTTCCTATCGGTCGGCCGGGTCCAGACGCCGACGCTCGCCCTGCTCGTCGAGCGGGACCAGGCGATCAAGGAGTTCGTGCCCACGCCGTACTGGGAGATCACCGCCCAGGGCTCGAAGGAGGCGGAGACGTTCTCGCTGAGGCACGCCCACGGGATCTGGGAGAAGAAGGAGGAGGCCGAGGTCGTCTTCCAAAAGCTCTCCGGGGTCAAGGAGGGCATCGTACGGGAGTTCGTGGAAGAGGAGACCCGCCGGCGGCCGCCGATACCGTTCTCCACGACCCTGTTCGTCGCGGAGTCGGTGCGACTAGGGCTCGGCGCGGCGATGGCGATGCGGATCGCAGAGGACCTTTACACCCGTGGTCTGATCAGCTACCCCCGTACGGACAACACGGTCTATCCCCGAGGACTGGGGCTCCGCACCCTCGTGGAGAAGTTCAAGGACGGGCCG
>DATGZQ010000116.1:0-24128 GCA_035297125.1 Thermoplasmata archaeon | reverse complement strand
CCCCGAGGTGGAGGTCCATGAGCCCCATCTCGATCGGGTAGCCGGCGTCGTCGTAGGTGTCGGCGGTGATGATCTTCGCCGCGCTCATCCGTCGGATCTCCTCCGGGGAGAGGAAGGCGAACTGGAGGCGCTTGATCTTCTTCGAGAGTCCCTGCGCCATCGTCCGACCTCCTAGTGCATCTCTTCCAGCTGGAGTCGCATGATCACGCCGAGGCTGATCAGCTCCTCGAGGAGGAGCTTGAACGAATAGCTCATCTCGACCGGGTAGATCGACGAAGTGTTCCCGCAGCTCGGGCAGCGGAGGGAGCTCGCCCGCGTGTCGGGGATCGCGATGTGGCCGCAGTCCGCGTTGCCGCAGACGTACTGGATCGTCCCGTCCGATTCGTCGAGCAGGCGGTCCTTGATGACCATCGCCACCCCATGGCCGATCAGGCAGTCCCGCTCCATCTCACCGAACCGGAGACCGCCCTGGCGCGAGCGCCCTTCGGTCGGCTGCCGCGTCAGGATCTGCACCGGGCCGCGCGAGCGCATGTGCATCTTGCCCGCGACCATGTGATGGAGCTTCTGGTAGTAGATCACGCCCACGAAGATCTCCGCCTCGAACCGACGGCCGGTAAGACCGTCGTAGAGGGTCTCGCGTCCGGACGGGTGGAACCCGAGCGCCTTCAAGTCCTCGCGGAGCGCGTCCTCGCGCTTCCCCGAGAACGCCGTCCCGTCAATCGTCTTGCCCTCGAGCGCGCCGACCTTGCCGCCGAGCATCTCGAGGACGTGGGCGACCGTCATGCGCGAAGGAATGGCGTGGGGATTGATCAGAAGGTCCGGGGTCACGCCGTCCCGCGTGTACGGCAGGTTCTCGGGAGGGACCAGGAGGCCGATGACGCCCTTCTGCCCGTGCCGGCTCGCGAACTTGTCGCCGAGCTCCGGGACCCGCTGGTTGCGGACCTTGACCTTGACGAGCTTCGAGATGTTCTCGCCTTCCGTCAGGATCACGTTGTCGACCCAGCCGGACTCGCCGAAGCGGACCGTGACGCTCGTCTCGCGGCGTTTCTGGGGCGTGAGGAGGTCGGTCTTCTCTTCGAGGAACCGCGGGGGGCTGGTCTTCCCGACGAGCACGTCGCCCTCGGTGACCTCGAGCTCCGGATAGATCAGGCCGTCCTCGCCCAGATTGCGGTACGACGTGTCGACGCGGGCTCCCGCGACGTCCGGCCGCGGGATCTCGAACCGGTCCTCCTGGCCGCCCGGGTACTTCCGCTCCTCACCGCGGTACGTCCGGAAGAAGGACGAACGGCCCAGCCCCCGGTCGATCGCGCCCTTGGAGAAGACGAGGGCGTCCTGCATGTTGTAGCCCTCGTACGAGAGGACGGCGACCACGAAGTTCTGGCCCGCGGGCCGCTCGGTGAAGTGGACATAGCGCATCGTCTGCGTCTGAAGGATCGGCGCCTGCGGGTAGTGCAGTAGGTGGCCGCGCGTGTCGGGCCTCCGCCGGTAGTTCACCGACTCGACCCCGAGCGCCTGCTTTGCCATTCCCGAGCCCATCGTGTTTCGGGGGGCGGAGTTGTGCTCGGGATACGGGATGAGCCCCGTGCAGACGCCGAGCATCAGGTTGGGGTCGATCTCGAGGTGCGTGTGCCGGTCCGTGAGCAGGTTGTGGCTCGCGAACTCCGAGTGGCAGAGTCCGCATTCCACGGTCGCGGGTTCGCGCTTCTCGCCCATCGACACCCAGCGGATGTCCGAGCGGCTGAGCGCCTTGCCGCACTTCGGGCACCGCTCGGGCGGGGCGAACGGGTCGAGCGCGATCAGCGCGTCCTCCTCCTCCTCGGCGTCGCTCCATTCAATCTTGCCCTGGCGGATGAGGTCGCTGAACGAGAGGGTCCCTCGGCCGAGATCGTCGAGGTCCGAGCGCGAGACCCGGGGCACGCCGTTCTTCGCGACGACCAGCGGACGGCGGAGTCGGCCGGAGTCGGCGTGAACGATGACCTCGTTCATCTCGCTGTCGTAGCGTACGTTGAGCTCGTAGGTCTTGTCGCCGAGGGTGGGCGAGAGCGTGCCCGTCCGGCGCCGCTCGCGGATCTCCTTGACCAGGTCGAGTGGCTGGGAGTGGAGGCCGACGAGGTTGCCGTTGACGTAGACGCGCGCCGCACGCTTCCCCTTCGGTGCCTCCTGGAAAACCTCGGGCCCGATCTCGCGGGTGTTGAGGTCGCGCAGGATGAGGGTGACCTCTTCCTCGTCCGCTCCCTCGGAGACGTCGACGCAGAGTGCGTAGTTCTTGACGAGGCCGCAGTTCTGGCCCTCGGGGGTCTCGTTCGGGCAGAGACGGCCCCACTGTGTGGGGTGAAGGTCGCGCGCCTCGAAGTGCGGCTGGCTCCGGGTGAGCGGGCTCGTGACCCGCCGCAGGTGGCTGATGGTGGACATGTGGCTGGTCCGGTCGAGCACCTGGCTGACGCCGGCGCGGCCGCCGACCCAGTTGCCGGTGGCCAGCGCGTGGACGAGCCGCTGCGTGAGCAGGTCCGGGCGGATCGCGCTCGCGATCCGCAGGTCCTTCTTCCGCGCGAACGACCGTTCGAGCTGGTACTTGAGGTCCTTGAGCAGCAGGGAGAACGCGACCCGGAACAGGTCCTCCATCAGGTCGCCGGCGAGCTTCAACCGCTTGTTCGCGTAGTGGTCCTTGTCGTCCTCGCCCCGGACCTTGAGGTGGAGCTCGAGTACGGTTCGGGCCATGCGCGCGAGGTAGAGCGCCTTCTTCAGCCGGTCCGCCCGCGTGTCGCCGAGGTGGGGGAGGAGCGAGCGGTCGAGGATGCCGTCGACCTTGCGCTGACGGTACTCCTTGGCCTGCCCCGTGGCGAACTTCTTCTCGAGGAAGATCAGGGCGTCCTCGGTCGTGAGGATCCCCTCGGGCGGGTAGAGCTTCTTCGAAACGCATTCCTCGAGGTTAACGTTCAGGAGATGCTTCATCGTCTGGACGAACGGCTCGTCCAGGGGAAGGAGCTCGCCCAGCGCGGCCTGGAAGATCTCCTCGTCGTTCTTCATCCCGAGCGCTTTCATCAGGATGACGAGCGGGATCTGGCCGCTGGCGGTCGGGACCGAGACCTGAAGGATCCCGTCCTTCTTCTTCTCGACGACGGTGAGGGAGCGGTAGCCGCCCCGCTGGCTGAACACCTTCGCGCTCTCGACCGGCGTGCCGTACCGTTCGTTGTACTCCGCGAAGATCCGGTTGGGGGCCAGGTCCTCGAGACTGATGATCACGCGCTCCGTGCCGCCGATGATGAAGTAACCGCCCGGGTCGAGCGGGTCCTCGCCGTACTCGACGAGCTTCGCGCGGTACTCCTCGTCCGAGAGCCAGATCTGGTCGTCCTCGGTGATCTTGTAGCGGTTGAGGTTGCACGGCCGGCTCTTGACCATGATCGGCAGGTCGCCGATGTGAACGTCCTCGGGGGCGCGCTCGACGCCGTTCTCGACGACCGTGACCTTCAGGAAGATCGGCGCCTGGTACGTGAGGTTGCGGAGGCGGGCCTCCATCGGAGTGAGCGTGGGCTTCGACCCGACGGGCTCCTTGACGAACGGCGCCCCGATGAAGATCGTGGGCTCGGCGGAAGGGTTGACGCCCCCGCGGCTGTCGCGCCGGCGGCCGACACGCACGGAGATCGAACTCTTGGTCTTCTGGACGTCGAGGCGGATGACGCCGCGCTCGGTCGAGTCCTCGCTGACGCGCGCATCGTCGACGATCCGCTGCATCCGCGAGTTCGGGTTGTCACGGGTCGGCAGGAAGTCGTTGAAGCTGGCCAGGTGATGGTTGACAATCGACCGCTCCCGGAAGAACGAATCCACGATCTCGCGCACGGTTTCCTCCTCAGTCTCCCTCGGGAGAGGCGATCACGACACGGTACGCGATCGCCTCGCCGGCGGTCGCGCTCGGTCGGCGAATGCGGACGAGCCGGCCCGCGAGGTTCTCGTGGGCCTCCTTTATCGCCGCGAACTTCGGGTCGGTCAGGAGACCGGGGTCGGACGCCAGGATCTTCGGAAGTCGCTCCGTGGGGGTCCCGAGCGTTTCGACGACCCGGCGGGATTCCTCGTCGCTCAGGATCTCGTGGGGCGGGGACAGGTGGTGGGCGACGAACGGCCGTTTTGGGGGAACCGGCTTGGCGATGGCCGCGCGTCGCTTGGGCCGGGCGGCCACACGGGGGCTCATTCGCACCTCTCGGGAGCAGAGCGGGCCCGGGGGGACATTCGGAGAGGTACCGCAGGGTGCGCGGAGCCGCTCGTTCGAACCCCCGACCAACTGGTTAAAAGCCAGATGCTCTGTGTCGGGCCGCCGGGGAGTCCGGTCGGTCTACCGAGCTGAGCTACGGGCCCAATATCGCTCCGAGGTGCGGAGACCCGGCCGCCGTATTTCAGCCTATGCCCGGTGCCGTTCACTGGAGGCTCTCCAAGCTCGAGATGATCGACCAGATCGCGGTCCGGCCGTGGGTCGGGAGGTTCGGGTCGTTCGCGAGATCGTCTAGGACATAGACGGCTCCGGCAACCCTCACGTCGAACGCTGCACGGGGCTTCGAGAGCTCGTCGATCGCCGCCTGGGCTCCGCGTCGGACGTTCCGGGGGACGGAGGCGTCGTCCGCGAGTTCCGCGATGGACGCGACAATCCGCTGGAGGGCCGGCGTGTCTCGCGCCGGGCCCGTGGAGAGGTGCCCCGGGCTCGCGGAGTCGGCCACGGTAGTGGACGTCATGGGTTGTGCGTCTCACCGCCTTCCTTGTAGGAAGTGACCACGAGGAGCGTCTTCGTCTCGCGGATCCCCTTGACGCCCGGGAGACGGTGGAGCACGAAGTCCTTCAACTCGCCGTAGTGAGGGAAACGGATCTTGAGGAAGATGTCCGTATCGCCGGTAACGAGGAAGACATCCTCGACCTCGGTGAACTTCGCGACCTCACCCGCGACCGTGTCGGCCTCGGCGGTCTCGACCTTCAGCGCGATGAGAGCGACCACGTTCTCGTCGCCCCAGACCTTCGTGAAGGCGGTCTCCACGGCTTGGCTGACCGGTACCTTACTCGTGGACGGCTTCTCCATGGTTACCCCCTCGAACGCGGTTTCCCCTTCTGCGACAGCGAATGCCCGACACCAGACTCTAGTCTACGACGCCGGGGCGGACTCGAACTCCTCTTGAAGGTCGTTGATCACCTGGTCGATCACCGAGCCGGCCGTCGAGCCGCGGTACTCCCGGACCCCGCCCGCCTCGCTCGAAACGCGGGCCAACAGGTCGGCTGACCCTCGTAGGAACTCCACACTGCAAATGAACTCCTCCATGAAGGCCGGCCCCCCACCGAGCCGGATTTCCGAAAAAGTCCCCCTATATATGGTTTCGCGCGTCGCCCCGGGAACGGCGCCCGGCCTTCGACCCGGGGCGCGGTCGTTACCCCCGCGGCGGGGCACCGTTATTTGGTTGGTCCCGTAAGACGTGCGTGGCCGCACGATCGGTTCCCGCTCCGGGGCCGGTGCGCTGGGAAGTCCGCGTCGAACTGAAGCCGGGCGTCCTCGACGCGGAGGCCGAGAGCATCGCCAAATCGCTCGCCCTGCTGGGAATCCCCCAGGTCCGGCGCGTGTCGACCGCCCGCATCTACGACCTCGAGTTCGAGAACGTGGACCCTAAGGAAGCGGAGCGGCTTACTCACGACGCGGTGGACAGGCTTCTCGCGAACCCGGTGATCCACCACGTCACCGTTCGACCGCGACCGGATTAGCCCGATGGTAGACTGGGCCGACGGGGTCGAATCGGTTCCCCTTCGAACCCTTTCCAGCGTCGCGCTCGACGCGCTCTCCGCCCGGCGCGGGCTGGGGTTCGACCGCCGAGAGCTCCTGTCGATCCGGGAGTATTTTCGCCGCGAGCGGCGCGACCCGAGCGACGTCGAGCTCGCCGGCCTCGCGCAGAGCTGGAGCGAACACTGCAGCTACAAGAGCTCCCGACCGTACCTCCGCAAGGCCTTCGCTTCGCTCCAGCCCCGGTCGCGCGTGCTCGGGACCGGGGACGCGGGCGTGCTCCGTTTCGGGAACGGAACCGCCTATGCGCTCCGCATCGAATCGCACAACCATCCGTCGGCCGTGGAACCGTATGGGGGCGCCGCCACCGGGATCGGAGGGATCCTCCGCGACGTTCTCGCCGTCGGGGCGCGACCCATCGCGCTCACCGACCCGCTTTTCTTCGGACCGCTCGACCTCGATGCGGCCGCAACGCCGCGCGGCGTGAAGAGCCCGCGCTACATCGCAGAAGGGGTCGTCGCAGGGATCCGAGATTACGGGAACCGAGTGGGCGTGCCGACCGTCTCGGGTGGGATCTACTTCGACCCGTCCTACGTAGTGAGCCCGCTCGTCAACGTCGGATGCGTCGGCTGGCTTCCGCGGGGAAAGCCGCTCCCGAATCGGGCCCGCGCTGCCGGTGACCGGCTCATCCTCGCCGGAGGAAGGACCGGGCGCGACGGGATCGGGGGCGTCGCGTTCGCGTCCCAGGAGCTCACGGGGTCGAGCGAGACCGAGTCCCGAGGCGCGGTCCAGCTCGGAAACCCGATCATGAAGGAGCCGCTGATCCGCGCGTCGCTCGAGGCGTTCGAGCGCGGGCTCGTTCAGGGCCTCAAGGACCTGGGCGGAGGGGGTATCGCGAGCGCCTCGGGAGAGCTCGTCCACGCCGGTGGCCTGGGTTCTCGCCTCGACCTCGCGCGCATCCCGCTGCGCGAGGCCGGCCTGCGGCCGTGGGAGGTATGGGTCTCCGAGTCTCAGGAGAGGATGCTGTTCGATGTGCGGCCGGCGGACGTGCCGGAGCTCCTCGACCTATTCCGGCTCCACGACGTGCCTGCGACCGACATCGGAGAGGTCACGGCCGGACCGTTCGAGACCCTCGAATGGAACGGTCGCCTCGCCGCGCGCCTGCGCGTCGGATTCCGCGTCGCCCCGCCGTCGGTCCCCAGACCGATCCGGGACCGGGGTCGTCAGCACCGCACGGCCCCCCCTGTGCCCGACGAGGACCCTGCACGGCTCGCGGAGGAGCTCCTCCTCGCCTCCGACAACGTGTCGCGCGAACCGGTGATCCGGCTCTACGACCACGAGGTCGGTGGCCGAACCGTGGTGAAGCCCCTGCACGGTAGGGTCGAGTCGCCCTCGCACGGGGACGCGGCGGTCCTCCGACCGGATCCCCATCGCCGGGCCGGCCTGGCGATCACGACCGCTGCCCAGCCGTGGTCGTGCCGAGAGGATCCGTTCCAGGGCGCGGTCGGGGTGGTCGAGGAGGCCGCGCGGAACCTCTACGCCGTCGGCGCGCGCCCGGACGCATTCACGAACTGCCTCAACTTCGGGAACCCGACAGACGCGAGGGTTCTCGCCGATTTCGCGCGCGTGACGGAGGGACTTGGGTTCGGGGCGCGGGCGCTCGGGTTCGCCGTTCCGGGCGGGAACGTGAGCCTGTACAACGGGGGCCTCGGCTCGGAGATCCCGCCCACCCCGGTCCTCTTGGCCACCGGGATCGTTCCCGACGTCGGCCGCGCGACCTCGAGCGACCTCAAGCGAGAGGGAAACCGGCTCTACCTCCTGGGCCCGTCGGCTCCCGAGCTCGGAGGCTCGCTCTGGGCCCGGAGGGGCGGGCTGCGGGAGCTCGACGTACCGCCGGCGGCTCCCCGTGCCCTGCGTCGGCTCGGCGAACGCCTCCTCGACGCGATCCACCGGCGACAGGTGGTCGCGGCCCACGACGTCTCCGACGGCGGTGTGGGTGTGACCCTCGCCGAGATGGCGTTCGGCGGCGGGCTCGGGTTCGATGTCGAGCTGGGGGCGACGCGGCTCGCGGGCCCGGGATTGGCCGTTGCCGCCGAGGGCGGCTCACGATTCGTGGTCGAGGTCCCGACCCGCTCCGTCCGCGCGTTCGAGCGGTCGATGCGCGGTGTCCCTTGCGCACCGTTCGGGTCCGTCACGGACGTGGGGGGCCGCTTCCGTTGGCACGCCAAGCTCGTGGGTTCGATCGACCTTGCCGGGCTCTATCCGCGCTGGCGATCCGGGCTCTCCCTCCCCTAGGCCGGGCGATGACGGTCACCGCGCTCGTCTCGGGCGGCAAGGACTCCGTCTACGCCGCCTATCTCGCGGACACGCAGGGCTGGCCGGTCGACGAGCTTCTCACGGTGCGACCCGCGGACCCCGACTCGATGATGTTCCACACCCCCAACCTCGACCTCGTGGCCCTCCAGGCGGAGGCGTGGGGCAAACGGCACCGCGAGGTCCGCGTTCCCGCCGGTAGCGATTCCGACGAGCTCGACGCCCTGGAGGCGGCCCTTCGGGGGG
This sequence comes from Thermoplasmata archaeon, assembly GCA_035297125.1. Taxonomy (GTDB): domain Archaea; phylum Thermoplasmatota; class Thermoplasmata; order Lutacidiplasmatales; family UBA184; genus Lutacidiplasma. The sequence goes on along the minus strand of DATGZQ010000116.1, from coordinate 15,823 downwards.
ATCGGGGCCCGATCGTCGCGGGAGCGATCGCGTCCTCCTACCAGTGGTCCCGATTGCTGCGGATAGGGGATCGCGTCCGCCGAAGGGTCTTCGTGCCGCTCTGGAGAAAGGAACCGGCGCGCGTCGTCCGAGAGGAGATCGGCGCCGGGCTCGACATCCGATTCGTCCACCTCGCCGCCGAGCCGCTGACCCCTGAGCTCCTCGGGGCTCGCCTCGACGACCGGGTTCTGTCGGAGCTAGAGCGGCGTAGCCGGTCGGTCCGACCGCTTCACGTCGCCGGCGAGGGCGGGGAGTACGAGACGCTCGTGGTGGACGCGCCGTTCTTCTCTTCCCGCATCGAGTTCGACAGGACCGAGCGCATCCTGACCGGCTCGACGTCCCGGCTCGACATCTCGAGCGCACATCTCATGAGAAAGACGCCCCTCGGCACCTCCGGGTCTCTGACATGAAACGGCGTTCGACATCCCTGGGGATCTCCTCGCTCTCGGCGGAGGCCGGCGCGGCCGTCACTCGTGCCCGCCGGGCGCTCGGTGACCGGCGGGCGACCCCCAACGTCGCGTGGCTGACCGCGCTCACGGGCGCCAACCGGCGGGAGATCGGGAACGTGCTCGCGGAACTCGAGGACCTGCTCCCCCTCGAAGAAGAGATTCGGCACCGGCACCTCGCCGCGGGCCGGCCGAGCTACGCCCAGATCCGGGCTCCGTTCGACCTCTACGCGCTCACGCGGCTCCTTCGGCCCCGGCATATCGTCGAGGCCGGGGTGAGCAGCGGCGTCTCCTCCGCCCACTTCCTCGCCGCCCTCGTACGGAACCGCTCCGGTCGGCTGCACTCGATCGACCTTCCGACGCCCCAACGCGGGCCCACCCTCGAACGAGGGGAGTCGATGGTCGCGATCCCTCCGGGCCTTGCGACCGGCTGGGCGGTGCCCGAGAGACTGCGGGGCTCCTGGGACCTCAGGATCGGGCCGAGCCAACGCCTGCTTCCGAAGATCCTCGCCGAGCTCCCCTCGATCGACCTGTTCCTCCACGACGACCTCCACACCCCCGCGCACCTCACATTCGAGCTCGAAGCGGCTCGGCCGAAACTTCGGGAAGGCGCGGTCGTCCTCGCCGACAACACTGCATGGACCGGAGAGGCGTTCCCCCGGTTCGCCCGCTCGGTGGGAGCCCCGCTCGCCCGGCGCGGTCGGGGCGATCTCGTCGGGCTGCGCGTACCTCCGCGCCCCCCATAGTTATAGACGAGCGCGACCTCCTCGACCACGATGTCGGCGGCCCGTGCGGCGGCGCCGTCGGGCCCTCCGCCCAACCCCTCGGAACGGGACGGAGACCCCGTACGCGACGCCCAGCGACGGTGGGAGGAGGAGCTCCTTCGTCCCGCGCTCGAGAAGAACCCCGAGCGACGGCCCCAGTTCGAGACGCTGGGCGGGATCCCCGTCGATCGGGTCTACGGGCCGCGTTCGGTCCGTTCGTCGTTCGACCGGATCGGATACCCGGGCCAGCCCCCGTTCACCCGGGGGATCCACCCTACGATGTACCGCGGCCGCGTCTGGTCGATGCGGATGTTCTCCGGCTTCGGCACGCCCGAGGACACGAACCGCAGGTTCCGCTACCTCCTCGCCCACGGCGAATCGGGTCTTTCGATCGCCTTCGACGACCCGACCCTTTACGGACTGGATGCCGACGACCCCGAATCGCTCGGGGAGGTCGGCAAGTGCGGCGTGAACGTGAGCTCGCTCAACGACATGCAGCGGCTCCTGGCCGACATCCCGCTCGCGGACGTCACCACGAGCATGACGATCAACGCCCCGGCGAACATCGTCTGGGGGATGTACCTCCTCACCGGGCTCTCCCACCGGGTTCCGCTCGGCCGGCTCGGAGGGACGACCCAGAACGACATTCTCAAGGAGTACATCGCCCAGAAGGAGTTCCTCTACCCGCCGCGACCGGCGTTGCGGCTGGTCGTGGACACGATCGAGTACGCCACCCAGAAGGTGTCGCGCTGGAACCCGGTGTCGATCTCGGGGTATCACATCCGCGAGGCGGGCTCCACGGCCGTGCAGGAGCTCGCCTTCACGCTCGCCGACGGCCGGACCTACGTGGGGGAAGCGATCCGTCGCGGCCTCGACGTGGACGAGTTCGCGCCCCGGCTCTCGTTCTTCTTCAACTCGCACAACGATTTCTTCGAGGAGATCGCGAAGTTCCGCGCGGCGCGCCGCCTCTGGGCCCGGGTGATGCGGGACGAGTTCGGGGCCAAGAAAGAGCGTTCGCTCTGGCTCCGCTTCCATACCCAGACCGCCGGCTGTTCCTGCACGGCCCAGCAGCCCGAGGTGAACATCGTTCGGACCACGGTCCAGGCCCTCGCGGCCGTGCTCGGAGGGACGCAATCGTTGCACACGAACTCCTACGACGAGGCGATCCAGCTTCCGAGCGAGGACGCGGTCCGGATCGCCCTGCGAACCCAGCAGATCCTCGCCTCCGAGACCGGCGTTGGAGAGGCTGTCGACCCGTTCGGGGGGAGCTACTACGTCGAGTGGCTGACCGACCGGATGGAAGAGGAGGCGCAGCGCTACTTCGACCGCATCGACGAGATGGGAGGCGTCGTGGCCGGGATCGAGCGAGGGTTCTTCCAGCGCGAGATCCAGGATGCTTCGTTCCGCTACCAGCGCGGGGTGGAGACCGGCGACACGAAGGTCGTGGGCGTCAACGCCTACACGGTCGACACGCCGATTCGGGTTCCCCGACTGAAGATCGGCGAGACCGCGCGTCGGCTCCAGAGCCGCCGACTGCGGGCCGAACGGGTCGCCCGAGACCCCCGCCGGCACACGGCCGCGCTCGACCGGCTGAAGAAGGTCGCGGAGACCCCGAGCGGGAACACGATGCCCGCGGTGCTCGATGCCCTCCGCGCCAAGGCGACCCTCGGCGAGATCGTTCGTGCTTTCCAGGAAGTCTACGGCCCGTTCCGGGAGCGATCGACGTACTAGGGGCGTGGCCGTTTTCCCGACGGTGAAAAGCCCGCGACCCGGCGCCAAGGCGCCCCCGCCGCCCGGTTCCCAGAACTACCGCGCGGCCCTCGAGCGCCTATTCCACCGCCGCCGGTTCGGGATGCAACCGGGCCTCGACGTGATCCGGGGACTCCTGGAGGGTCTCGGAAACCCGGAACGCCGCTACCCTGCGATCCACGTCACGGGCAGCAAGGGGAAGGGTTCGGTCTCGGTGATGGCAGCGGCAATCCTCACCGCCCATGGTCTCCGCACCGGCCTGTTCACCTCGCCCCATCTCGTCAGCTACCGCGAGCGGATCCGTCTCGACGGGCGAGAGATCGACTTGGAGAGCGTCGTCGACGGGATCGACCGGGTCGAATCGGTGGCCGACCGGCTCGAGCGTGAGGGTCGGATCGACCGTGCCCCGACGTTCTTCGAAGTGACCACTGCGCTCGCGCTCGACTGGTTCGCGCGGCAGGGCGCTCAGGCGGCCGTCGTCGAGGTCGGGATCGGCGGCCGGCTCGATTCCACGAACGTTCTCGACACGCGCGTCGGCGTGATCACGACCATGGAGCTCGAGCACACGGAGGTGCTTGGCCCGACCCTCGCGTCCATCGCACGGGAGAAGGCAGGGATCCTTCGGACCGGGACGGTCGGAGTGATCGGAGAGCTGCCGACGGAGGCAGCCGACGTAGTCCGGCGTGAGACCGACGTTCGCGGTGTGCCCCTATGGTGGCTGGGCCGGGAGGTACGGTTCGAGGACCGCACGCTTTCCACGCGCGGCCAGACCCTCACCGTCCGGGTCCCCGGGTTCGCCTTCGTCGACGTTCGCATCCCACTGCTCGGCAACTTCCAGGCGGCGAACACCGCCCTGGCGGTGGCCGCTAGCGTCCGATTCCTCGGCTCGGTCGGTCGCGAGCCCGACCCGGCACGGGTCCGACGCGCCCTCGCGAAGGTTCGCTGGCCGGGCCGCCTCGAGCGGGTGGCGTCGAGCCCCGAACTGTTCTACGATGTTGCGCACACGCCGGGGAGCGCGCGCGCGCTGGCTCAAAGCGTCGCCGAGATCTCGCCTCTCGCGGACCCCGAGGAGAGCGCCATCGTGTTCGGTTGCCTGAAGGGGAAGGACGTCGGGGGAATCCTCGACGCCCTCGTACCCCTCGCGAAGACCGTCGTTCTCGTGCCGGTCCGCTCCGACCGCTCGGTTCCCCCGGCGGAGCTGCGAGTCTCCGCCTTCGGACGGTTCCCGCGGATCGTCCTCGCCCCGAGCGCCGAGGCGGGGGTGCGGATCGCCCGCGCGGCGACCGGACCCGACGGCCTCACGATCGTCGCCGGCAGCGACTACCTCATCGGCGAGCTCCTCCGCTCCGAGGCGCCCGTGGACGAACCGGACCTCTCGGACCCGGGGCTGGGACCGCCTCCCCATTCCGCCGCCACCCCGACGACGGAGCGCCACCGGAAGGGAGACAGGGCGTGACCCCCCGGGCCTTCGCGCCGTTCGACTGGGAGGCGATCCTCGACCGCCTTTCCGCGTTCTACCGCACGGGCAACTGGCGAACTCCCTATCTCCGTGACCACGCGTCCGACCCGTTCCAGGTCCTCATCGGAACGATCCTCTCCCAGCGGACCCGGGACGAAAAGACCGACATCGCGTCCGCGGCGCTGTTCGCCCGGTTCCCGGATGTGCGGTCGCTCGCGGCAGCCCGGCCCTCGGAGATCGAGCCACTCATCCGGCCGGTCGGATTCTACCGCACGAAATCGCGCGCGATCCGGGAGTGCTCCCGCGAACTGCTCGAGCGGTTCGGCGGGGAGGTCCCACGCACGATCCCCGAACTCGAAACCCTCCCGAGCGTCGGCCCGAAGACCGCCAACTGCGTTCTCGTGTTCGGCTACGGGATACCCGGCATACCGGTCGACACCCACGTCCACCGCATCGCGAACCGGCTCGGCGTCGTCCGGACCCGGACCCCCGAGGAAACGGAGGCCGGATTGCGCGAGGCGGTCGACGCGCGCTACTGGATCCCGCTCAATCCTCTTCTCGTGCAGCACGGGCAGAACCTCTGCCGCCCTCGCAACCCACGCTGCGACGCCTGCCCTATCGACCGGCTCTGCCTCACGGGGAGAGCCCGGCGCGCGGGCCGCTCTCCGCCGAGGCCCGAGGACCGGCCGAGACCGTCCGCGGGAGCGCGAACAGGGCGACGAGCGTCAACGCCTGTACCGCCGCGACGGCCTCCCACGCGACCGAGTAGGATCGCACGGAGACCAGCCAGCCGAACCCGAACGATACGAGCGCGCCGCCCCCAAGCTGGATCGCGTTGAACAACCCGATCGCGAGCGGGATCTCCTCGGCCGGAACGCTCGGCCAGAAGTGCGGAATGACGTACATCACGGCGTAGACGAACCCGTACGCGAACGAGAAGATCGACCCTACGAGGATCGCCGCGGCCAGCCCGGCGAACGGAACGAGGGCGAGGGAGGCGGCCCCCCCGAGGGTCACGAGGGCGAGCTGGGTACGGTGGTTCGTGTAGCGCTCGGCGATCGATCCCCCGACCGGCCCGCCCACGACGCTCGGGAGGACGAACATCATCCCCACCGTCCCCGCGATCACCCCCGACCAGCCGCGGATCGCCTCGCCGAACGGGACGATGAACTGGCTCGCCGCGAAGGTAGCCCCCTCGAAGCCGACGAACGCGAGCCCGATCGCCCACACTCCGCGGAACCGCAGCGCCTCGGGGAGCATCGGCCGGCGAGCGGCCGGACGAGGGCCGGGAGCCCCGGCTGCGCGCGGGATCGCGAAAATCGCCAGGACCGTGAGCGCCCCGAGGCCGATCCCGCCCAGCGCGAGAGCGGCCCGCCAGTCGACGATTGGGACCAGCACCGCCGTTCCGATCAGCGCCAACGCGGCCCCCGCGCTGAACGCCGAGGAGAACGCCCCGACCGGCACCCCACGCTGGCCGCGCGGGAACAGGGTCCCCACGAGCCCGATGGCGGGGGAGAAGAACAGCGCGGCGCCGATGCCGGCGACCAGCCGAGACGCGAGCAACCACGCGAAGCTCGGCGCGAACGCTCCGCTGGCCCCCGCCGCGGCCAGGAGGCCGAGCCCCCACAGCGAGAGGGCGCGCGCGCCGTAGCGACGCGCGAGAAAGCCGGCAGGCACCTGGAACGCTCCCGCGCCGACCAGGAACATGGCGACGAGGAGGCCCCACTCCGCCGGGCCGACCCCGAAGGTGGCTCCGATGCGCGGGAGGGCGGGACCGATGTCGAACCAGTTGTACGCGTAGCCCGCCCGCGCGCCGATCAGTACCCACGTCGCGCGCGCCCTCGCCCGCGGGTCGACGATGGGCAACGGTTCTCCCGTCGACCGGGCCCCCAGAACGAACGCCTCCTTCCCTGCGACCGACGCCGCCGCAGGGTCGGTCGCCCCGGGAGGAGCTAAACCGTTTAAACGGCGAGGGAGGTCTGCGGCCGCCGATGGACCCGTCAGAGTACGACATTCCGTTCTTCCACAAGGGCGGGTTCCACCGCCGTACCTGCGCGGGCTGCGGTGCTGCGTTCTGGTCGCTCGGGGACTTCGACCGCTGCCAGGAGGCTCCGTGCCGGGAGTACGGGTTCCTGGGCCAACCCGTCTTCGCCAAGCCCTACGAGCTGCGCGAGATGCGGGAGACGTTCCTCGGGTTCTTCGAGAAGCGGGGCCACACGAGACTGCGCCGGTACCCCACCGTCGCCCGGTGGCGGAACGACGTTTTCTTCACGCAGGCGTCCATCTACGACTTCCAGCCGTGGGTCACGAGCGGGGCGATCCCGCCCCCCGCCAACCCGCTCACGATCTCGCAACCGGTGCTACGGTTCATCGACCTCGAGGAGGTCGGCCGCAGCGGCCGCCATTTCACGCTCTTCGAGATGATGGCCCACCACGCCTTCAACCGGCCGGACCACGAGATCTACTTCAAGGAACGCTGCGTGGAGCTCTGCCACGAGTTCTTGGTCGAAGAGCTCCGCGCCGACCCGAAGGCGATCACCTACAAGGAGGAGGTCTGGGAGGGCGGGGGCAACCTCGGGCCGTCCCTCAGCGTCGGCCTCTCGGGGCTCGAGCTCGCCACGCTCGTGTTCATGGAATACATCCGGGACGGGACCGCCACCAAGCCGATGCCCCTGACCGTCGTCGACACCGGTTATGGGCTCGAGCGGCTCACGTGGGCCAGCCAGGGATCGCGGACCGCGTACGAAGCGGTCTTCGGCCGAGAGTACGAGGAACTGAGACGGACGTTCCCCGCCCGGGAGACCGCGATCCTCATCGACCATGCCCGGGCCTTGAACTTCCTCCTCACCGACGGGGTGGTCCCGTCGAACAGCAAGGAAGGATACTTCGCCCGCCTGTTGATCCGCCGATCGCTCCGGGTCCTCTCGAAGGTGCCCGACGCGCCCGAGCTCGTCGCGGTGCTCGACCGGGCGGGCCGCGAGATCGCCCGCGATTTCCCGGAAGTGGGGGAGCACCGCGACGACATGCACCGTGTCGTCGAGGCGGAGATCGAGCGCTACGCGGAGGCGATCGCGCGGGCCCGCCAGACGGTCCGACGCTACGAGCAGCGTGTCCGGTCCGAGGGCGGGAAGGTCGAAGGCGAGGACCTCCTCGGGTGGTACGACTCGCTCGGGGTCCCGCCGGACGTCGCGGTAGAGGAACTCGAGCGCCCGCCGGCGATCCCGGAGAACTTCTATGCGCTGGTTGCGGCCCGCCACGAATCAGAGCAGCCGACCACCGACTACGTAGACCGTTCGGAAGGCCTGCCGGAGGTCCCCTCCGACGTGCCCCCGACCGAGGTGCTGTACTACCTCGACCCGCACACCCTCTCGTTCGAGGCCCACGTCGTTCGCGCGGACGGCCCCTGGGTCATCCTCGACCGGACGTACTTCTACCCGACCGGCGGGGGCCAGGTCGCCGACCGGGGCCATCTGGGGGACCTCGAGGTGGTGGACGTGGTCCACAAAGGTCCCTGGGTACTCCACCGGCTCGAGCGCGACGCCCCGTTCCGGGCGGCCGAGCGGGTCCGGGGCCGGATCGACCCAAAGCGCCGCACCCAGCTGATGCAGCACCATACGGCGACGCACCTTCTGAACGGGGCCCTTCGGGAGGTCCTCGGCCCGCACGTCTGGCAGGCAGGAGCGTACAAGGCGCCCGAGGTCGCGCGGATCGACGTGACCCACTACAAGGCCCTAACGAAGGAGGAGCTTCACCGGATCGACCGGAGGGTGAACGAGATCGTGCGGGAGGACCGGCCCGTCAAGAGCTACTTCGAGAGCCGCGGCGAGGCCGAGCGACGGTTCGGGTTCACCCTGTATCAGGGTGGTGCGGTCCCGGGCAAGGAGCTTCGGATCGTGGAGATCGAAGGGTTCGACGTCGAGGCGTGCGGAGGGACGCACTGCACGCACACGAGCGAGGTCGGGGCGATCGCCATCCTGGGCGTCGACCGGATCCAGGACGGGGTCGTACGGCTCACCTACGCGAGCGGCGAGAGGGCGCTCGACCTCCGGGAAGAGCACGAGGCGATCCTTGGCGAGGCCGCCCGCCGGCTCGGGGTGCCGGTCGACCATCTCCCGACCGGGATCGATCGCTTGCTCGCGGAAGTGGAGGAGACGCGCCACTCGGCCCGGGCCCGACAGAAGGGAGACCTGACCGTCACGGCGGAGGAGCTTCTCGCCGACCCCACGAAGACCGAGTCGGTGGGGTCGACGACCCTCGTGGCTGCGCGCCTCGACCTCGACCGTGCGGGCCTGATGGAGCTGTCCCGGCTGCTCGGCCGCGTTCCCGGCCGCGTCGCGATCCTCGCCGGCGAGAAGGACGGGCGGGGGATCCTGTTCGTGGGTTCGACCGCGCCCGGAGTCTCCGCCTCGGCGGTCGTCGAGGCCGCGAAGAGCCTGTTCGCGGGCAAGGGAGGCGGGAATCCGGCGGCCGCAACGGCGGTGGGGGAACCCGGCGCTCCTCTCGAGGCCGCCTGGTCCGAAGCCCGCCAAACGGCCCGCCGGGCCGCAGGACCATAGGATATGGTGTCGATGCGGCACGTGCGAAAGCTTTACTTTCTAACCGTGTCCATTTCGACTAAGGACACGGAATGGTTCGCTGGGCTCCGGGACCCTCGCTCCGCCCGTGGAACACGAGGGTAGCATGAGTGCGGACAACGGGATCGCGACCGTGGGGGTTCCCCCTGAAGTAGTGTCGTTCTTGAGCGGGAAGGGCGGCCGCTCCCTGATCGTCAAGGGCGGCGCCGGTACCGGCAAGACGACCTTCGGGCTCGAACTCCTTGAGCGGATCGGCCAGCCGAACCGGTCGTTCTACCTCTCCACCCGAGTGGGCGACGAGGCGCTTTACCGGCAGTTCCCGTGGCTCAAGACCGCCGAGATGCGCTCCCGCGTGCTCGACGCGGCGAAGCTGTTCCTGGACGCGATCCAGACCGGTGGCAAGGGACGCCAGTCCGAGCTCCCCGAGAGCGAGCAGCGGAAGATCCGCGCCGGCAAGGAGATCCTGGGCAGCTTCGGGCAGGAACGCGGGCCCCCGACCCGCGTCGACCGGACCCACCTCGCAGCGCTGCTGAAGCGGAGCCCGATGCCCGAGGTCGAGAACGTCTACAACCGGATCGAGAAGGGTCTCCCCGAGAAATCGCTCCTCGTGATCGATTCCCTCGAGGGTGTGACCCACAAGTACGGTCTCGAGATGGAAGAGTTCGTGATGGCCCTGCAGAAGGACCTGGTCGAAGCGTCCAGCACGGCCGTCGTGATGATCCTCGAGAAGCCCGAGGCGGGCGGTATCGAATACCTGGTCGACGGCCTCATCTCGATCCAGCGCGAGGAGCTCGACGAACGGCGCGTCCGCCACCTCCGCCTCGAGAAGCTCCGCGCGACGAACATCGGACAGGCGCGCTACGCGGTCACGCTCGCCGGTGGGAGGTTCGAGGCGCTCGGCTTCTCCTCCGCACCCACCGGGAAGGCGAGCGAAGAGCCCTGGACCCCGGTGGCCGACCCCGACCGGTTCTACTCCACGGGTATCCCCACGTTCGACGACCTCCTCGGCGGAGGGTTCCGGCGCGGCAGCTTCAACGCGTTCGAGGTCGACGTGAACGTCGGCATCGACGACTACTACATGCTGTTCGTACCGACGTTCCTCAACTTCCTCGCTCAGGGCCGCGGCATCATCGCGGTCTTGGCCGCGGGCGAGTCACCCGACAAGCTCCGCGAGACCCTTGTCCGGCACGTACCGCCCAATCAGTTCGACACGAGGGTGCGGATCCCCGACTACACCGCGAACGAGACCGAGGACCCGTTCATCCTGCCGATGGCCCGATTCGGCCGGGACGAGGCTGCGCGCGCGATGGTCATGGCCGAGAAGACGGTCGCCGGCCCCGACCGGAAGCCGTTCATGGAGTACATGGCGTTCGACACGTTCGAGAGCCTGATGGGCGATCAGGTGGCGATCCGGATGTACTTCCAGGGCGTCTCCCGCACGAAGCACGTCGGGAACCTCGGCATCGGTCTGCTCAAGCCGGGACTCCTCGTCTCGAGCGAGATCCTGAACATGATGGACACGTACTTCCGGATCATCAACATCGACAACGCCCCGTGCATCTACGGGATCCGGCCCCGCACCACCATCTACGCGATCAGCGTCGACTCCTCAAAGGGAGCCCCGCACGCGGTCCTTACTCCGATAGTCTGAGCGGGGGCCGCTACCGCGGCAGGCCGAGGGCGATCACACCGACCCCGTAGAGGAACAGGGCGGGCACGACCGTCATCAGAAGGTCGTCGTCGACCCAGGCGAGCTTCGGGCGTTCGACCGCGACCGCGAGGGCCGCCGCCGCGAGCGCGAGCAGCGCGTCGAGCCCCCAGGGCCACCTCCCGACGATCGCGAGGCTCGCGAACGCGAGCACGGCGTACAGCGCGACGGGCACCGCCGGATAGAGCGACCGGCGCCGCGCGTGCGTACGCAGCTCTCCCGCGACCGGGTCGACGAACGCCGTGCCGAGGACGACCGCGACGGCGATCGGTTCGGGGAACAGAAGGACGGCGATCGTGAGCGCCACGGCGAAGTAGACGTAGCCTCCGACCCGGTGGGACTCGTAGGCACGGACGGTCGGAAGCTCCAGACCGACCGTGAGCCGGAGGAGCTCCGCGAGCAGGACCAGCCCGAGGAGGGCGAGCAGGATCGCCTCCTTGGGGGCGATGACGAAGAGCCTGTTCGGGACGAGAAAGTACACAAGAACGGTCGCTCCGAGACCGTGCAGGACCCGCCGCCAGATCCGGTCTCCGAGGGCGAAGTCCCCTCCGAGCCGCTCCCCGAGCCGGCGCCGGAACTGTCCGCCCTGGTGGAGCCGGAAATCCATCGGGCGGGCCCACGCACGTCGGAGTATGAAGGGTAGAGCCGAGCGGGCGCGCCAAAGGTTTTCCCCCTCCACGCCTCGACGGCGCCGTGAAGGTGACCGTCCTCGTGGGGAGCCGGTCGGACCTCGAGCTCGCCGAGAAGGTCCGCGCCCGCCTCGAGGAGTTTGAGGTCCCCTGCGACGTACAGGTCGCTTCCGCGCACCGCACGCCGGAGAAGGTCGACCGCCTAGCGCGCGACCCCGCGACCGATGTGTTCGTCGCGATGGCCGGACTCTCCGCGGCGCTCCCGGGAACGGTCGCGGCCCGTACGCTGAAGCCCGTCATCGGCGTCCCTATTCACCGGGGCCTGGGCCTCGACAGCCTCCTGTCGGTCGTCCAGATGCCGCCCGGCATCCCGGTCGCGGCCGTGGGACTCGACGCCACGGAGAACGCGGCCCTCCTCGCAGTAGAGATCCTCGCGACGAAGTACCCCGAGCTCCTGCCCCGGCTGGAGAAGTACCGGGCGCGCTGGCGCGAGGAGACGCCGGCGTCCGTGGGAGAGAAGAAGTGAACGACCCGGCCGCGTTCACCCGGGAAGCGATCGCCCGACTCAGGACCGAGGTCCCCGGAAAGGCGATCGTCGCCGCCTCGGGCGGCATCGATTCCACCGCGGCCGCGTTGCTGACCGAGCGGGCGCTGGGCGACCGGGCGCGCGCGGTCTTCGTCGACACGGGGCTGCTCCGCGAAGGCGAGGTTGCGCGCGTCGGGGCGCTGTTCCGGGAGAGCGGGGTCCGGTACGAGGTCGTCTCTGCCGCCGACCGGTTCCTGGACGCGCTCGCGGGGGTCACGGACCCCGAGGAGAAGCGCCGCCGGATCGGCGCTCAGTTCATCGGGCTCTTCGAGGAGGAGGCCCGGCGATTCGGCGCGGACCGGCTGGTCCAGGGCACGATCGCCCCGGACTGGATCGAGAGCGGCGGGGAGCTTCGAAGCACGATCAAGACCCACCACAACGTAGGAGGTGTCCCCAAGGGGACCCAACTCGTCCTGGTAGAGCCGCTGCGCGACCTGTACAAGGACGAGGTCCGAACCCTCGCCCGCCACCTTGGGATCCCCCAGCCGGAGCGGCAGCCGTTCCCCGGCCCCGGGCTTGCGGTCCGGGTCGACGGCCCGGTCACGGCCGACCGCGTGCGACGGGCCCGGGTCGCCAACGCGATCGTCGAGGAGGAAGTGGAGCGCGCGGTTGCCGAGAAGAAGATGCCCTGCCCCTGGCAGTACTTCGCGGTCCTCCTCGGGACCCGCACGGTCGGGGTGACCGGCGACAACCGGGTCCACGGAGAGGCGGTGAGCGTCCGCATCGTCGATTCGGTCGATGCGATGACCGCGACCGCCGCGTCCCCGCCCCGCTCGGTCCTTGCCACGATCGCGGAGAGGATCACCCGGGAGCTCTCCGGAGAAGTGGTCCGGGTGCTCTACGACATCACCGACAAGCCCCCGGCGACCATCGAGTGGGAGTGACCGGACCCGGGGCTCGAAGAGTCTATCTACCGCCGCGCCTCGAACGGAGGCCGGCCATGGTCCCAACCCCCACGTCCCCCGAAGGCTCCCGCACGATCCGCCTTCCCGCGGAGACGGTACGGGCGATCGAGGCCCGCCTCGAGGGCTCGGCATTCGACTCCGTGGACGCCTTTGTCGCGTTCGTCCTCGCGCGCCTTCTCGAATCCCCCGGCGGACCCGGGCTGACCGAAGAGGACGAGAGGACGCTCAAGGAGCGGCTGCGGTCCCTCGGCTACATCGACTGAGCCGGCCGCCAACGATTTGCCTCCGCAGGTCGCTGAACGATCGTGCTCGCCTGTCCGTTCTGCGGCGCTCCCGAGACGGACCGGTTCGACCTCGAAGGGCAGAGGTTCCTGGTCTTCCGCTGCCTGTTCACGCCCGCCGTCGACCCGAAGCTGACGGAGGAGGAGGTCACCCAGCACCTCGCCCGCGACTACGGCCCCGAAGGTTCCGGCTACTTCCGGAAGATGTGCGACCGGCTCCACCTCTACGTCACGAAGGGCGCCGGCGCGCAGGCTCTCGGCGCCTCCGAACCGGTCGAGCCGGCCGGCCCGCGCTGAGCGACCCGCGTCGCGGCACGGACGTGTAGGGTCCGACGTCCGCGTCCGCCTCGATCTCCACCCGCATCGCGGGGTCCACGAAACCGTTCACCGCGACCATCGTCGCGGCCGGCCGGATCCCGTCGAACCGCTCGGACAGGCCCCGTGCGATCGCGTCGAAGTCCTGGAAATCCCGGACGAACACCCTCACGCGGGTCACGTCGACGATCCGGCCCCCCAGGGCCTCGAGAGCGCGCTGCACGTTGTCAAGGGCGCGGACGGTCTGGGCGTACGGGTCGCCCGGCCCGACGATCGCGCCGCGGGGGTCGGTGGCGGTCGTGCCCGAAACGTAAATCCGGGGGCCGACCCGGACGGAGCGGCTGTAGCCGACGATCGCCTCCCACGGTGCGCCGCTCGCGTACCGGCGCACGCCGGAGCGCGACGTCGGCTCACGCGCGTGCGGCCGTTCCGATCTTCGCGAGCGCGGCATCCGTAGGGACCAGGTGGCGCGACAGGCCCAGCTCTTCGGGGGTCGCCCCCAGCGCGAGCCCCACGACCTGGGGGAGATGGAACACCGGCATCGACAGGGACCGACCGACGGCGTGCTCGGCCTTGTTCTGGTACGCGTCGAGCGAGATGTGGCAGAGCGGGCAGGGCGTAGCCATCGCGTCCGCCCCGTGATCCTTGGCCTCGGCGATCTGCTTGCCCGTGATGCGCGCGGCGGTCTCGGGCTTCACGAACTGGATCGGGAACCCGCAGCACATCACGCGTCCCCGGTAGTAGACGGGCTCGGCGCCCAGGGCATCGAGGAGCTGCTCGAACGACCGGGGTTCCTCACCGGGCTCGCCGCCCGTTTCGTCCGAGGGGCGGAGGAGGTGGCACCCATAGAACGCGCCCACCTTGAGGCCCGCGAGAGGGCGGCGCACCTTCGAGCGGAGGGCGGGCAGGCCGACATCCTCCACGAGCACGCGGAGGAGATGCTTCACCCGGACAGTACCCTTGTACTCGATCCCGAGGGGGCGAAGGGCGCCGTCGACCTTCGCGCGAACTGCCGCGTCCGACATCCTGACGTTGGCGAGCGTCAGCATTCCCTGGCAGGTCGAGCAGATGGTGAGCAGGTCGAGCCCGGCGCGCTCCGCGATGGCGAGGTTGCGCGCGTTGATGGCCACGTTGAGCACTTCGTTGGCCTCGTCCACGAAGCCGGACCCGCAGCAGGAAAAGTTCGGGAACTCTACCAGCTCGATCCCGAGCGTCTTGCAGACCCAGCGGGTCGCGAGGTCGAGCTCCTTGCCGGTCTCCTGCGCGACGCAGCCCGGATAGTACGCGAGCTTCATCGGCGGTCCCCCGGCTTGTCCAGCGCCTCGTAGATCTTCTCCAGTTCCTCGGCCCCCTGGACCGGGTGGGGGCGCTTGGTGATCTCCGGCTTCTTCCGCCAGATGCGGATGCCTTGGCCGAGCTGGCCGACGAACCCGGCGAACCCGGACGTCTGGCGCGCGAGCTTGAGCTCGTTCAACGTCCCGGTCGACCGGATGTTGTCCTTGAACCCTACGGCGTGCCGCGAACCGCGCTCGGTGGCACCCTGGACCCGGATCGCCATCTCCTTGAGGTCGCGGATCCGCTCGGCGGGGCGTACGTTCTTGGGGCACGAGTCGGTGCACAGGTGGCACCGGAGGCACAGCCAGAGCCCCTCGGTCTGGATGCGGACGAGCCGGTCCTGGGTGCCGTTGTCCCGCGGGTCAACGACGAACCGGTAAAGCTTCGCGAGCGCCATCGGTCCAGGGAACTCCGGGTCGGCCTCGACCGCGGGGCACGCCGAGAAGCAGGCCGCGCACGCGATGCAGCGGGGCGTGTCGTGGAACCGTTCGACCTGCGCCTCGGTCATCGGGTTGGGACGGCCCTCGGGCATCGGTTTCGCGGGGTCGAGCTTGAGATGGGGCTCCATCCGGTCGTACTGCTTCCAGAACGGCGCCTGGTCGACCACGAGGTCGCGGACGACCGGCTGGTTGCGCATCGGCTCGACCACCACCCGTCCGTGAAGCTCGACCTCGGGTCCGACGTGGGTCTCGCAGGCCAGGCGGCTCTTCGAGTTGATCTGCATCGAGCACGACCCGCAGATCGCGCTCCGGCAGGAGTACCGCAGGCGGAGCGTCGGGTCGACCTCCGCGCGGATCTTGAGGAGCGCCGTCAGGACCGGGGTGTGCGGGGCGAGGTCGAGGGTGTACCGCTGGTACCGGGGTTGGGCGTCGTGCAACGGGTCGAACCGGTAGACGTCGAGGGGCACGGAGATCGTGTCGTTCGCCATCAGTAGACCCGCTCCGTGGGCTCCCAGCGGGTGAATCCGACCGGAGTGTAGGAGAGGTTCGGCCCCTCCGGCGTCCGTCGGGCGACCGTGTGCTTCATCCAGCGC
>DATGZQ010000115.1:0-4048 GCA_035297125.1 Thermoplasmata archaeon | reverse complement strand
CGAGCTTCTCCTTCTGGTCGGAGAGGACGCGCTCGGCCTCGTAGGCGAGCGACTCGGCCTGGTTACGGGCCTGGATGAGCTCGGCGCGCTTCCGGTCGTCCTCGGCCAGGTCCTCGGCCTGCTTGACCATCTTCGCGACCTCGTCCTTCGAAAGCTTGTTGGAGGCGCTGATCGTGATCCCCTGCTTTCGTCCGCTCGCGAGGTCCTTGGCGGAGACGTTGAGGATGCCGTTCGCGTCGATGTCGAAGCTCACCTCCACCTGGGGCACGCCGCGGGGCGCGGGGGGAATGCCCGTCAGCATGAAGCTCCCGAGGGCCACGTTGTCGGCGGAGATCGGCCGCTCGCCCTGGGCGACCTTGATCTCCACGCTGGACTGATTGTCGGCCGCGGTCGTGAAGACCTGGCTCTTGCGCGTCGGGATGGTCGTGTTGCGCTCGATGAGGTGCGTGAACACGCCCCCCAACGTCTCGAGCCCGAGCGAGAGCGGGGTGACGTCGAGGAGGAGGACATCCTTCACTTCGCCGGCGAGGACACCGCCCTGGATCGCGGCGCCGAGCGCGACGCATTCCATCGGGTCCACGCCACGCTCGATGGGCCGTCCGATGGCCCCCTCGAGGAACTTCTGCACGAGGGGCATTCGGGTCGGGCCACCGACCAGCACGACGCGCGCGATCTGGTCCTTCGAGATCTTCGCGTCCTTGATCGCCTGCTCCACCGGAGCTCGGCACCGGTCGACGATGGGCCGCACAAGGTCCTCGAGCTTCGCCCGAGTGAGTTGGAGCGCGAGATGCTTCGGTCCGTCCTGGGTCGCGGTGAGGAAGGGCAGGTTGATCTGGGTCTCGACGGTGGAGGAAAGTTCGATCTTCGCTTTCTCCGCGGCGTCGCGGACCCGCTGAGCCGCCATCTTGTCGGACCGGATGTTGACCCCCGACTCCTTCTGGAACTCGGCGGCGATCCATTCGGTCACGGCGCTGTCCATGTCCGTGCCGCCCAGCTGAGTGTCGCCGCTGGTCGAGAGAACCTCGAAGACGCCGTCCCCGAAATCCATCAGGGTGACATCGAGGGTTCCCCCGCCCAGGTCGAAGACAAGGATCTTCTGGTTCTTACCGGCCTTGTCGATGCCGTAGGCGAGCGAAGCGGCGGTCGGCTCGTTGATGATCCGGACCACGTCCAGCCCGGCGATCGCGCCGGCGTCCTTGGTGGCCTGGCGCTGATTGTCGTTGAAGTACGCCGGGACGGTGATGACGGCCTTCTCGACCTTCTCGCCGAGGAAGGCCTCCGCGTCGCGCTTGATCTTCTGGAGGAGGAACGCCGAGAGCTGCGGCGGGGTGTACTGCTTGCCGTGAAGGGTGTACTTGTAGTCGGTGCCCATCTTCCGCTTGAACGCGGTGACGGTGCCTTCGGGGTTGGAGATCGCCTGACGGCGTGCCGGTTCGCCGACGATGAGCTGGCCGTCCTTCGTGAACGCGACATAGGACGGGAACGCCTTCCCTCCCCCGACGGTCGTTCCCTCTGCGCTGGGGATGATGACCGGTCGGCCGCCCTCGAGAATGGCCGCGGCGGAGTTGCTCGTGCCGAGGTCGATCCCTACAATCTTCGTCATGTGCTACGGTTCCCCAGGTTGTCGAAACAAGCCTTAGAAGAACTCTCCCGATTAGCTAAGATTGCACTCATATAAAAAGAAGGCACCATGCCGAGACGTGGCCCGGCTCAGGATGGACGTCCGTTACGAGGTGAGAGCGGCCGCTCGCCTGAAGCAAAGGGGCGCGTGATCGTTGACGATCCCGACCGCCTGCATCCAGGCATAGACTATGACAGGGCCCACGAACTTGAAGCCCCGCTCTTTCAGGGCGCGGGAGAGCTCCTCCGAGAGAGGAGTCTTGGTCGGCACAGGGCCTGTGCCCTGGATCGGCTTTCCGCCCGCGATGCCCCAGACAAAGTCCGAGAAGTCCTGCCCTTGGGCCTTCATCGCAAGAAAGAGACGAGCCCCGAGGATCGTCGCCTCGATCTTCGCTCGAGACCGTACGATGCTGGCGTCTCCCAGGAGTCGAGCGACATCCGGTTCTCGGAACCGCGCGACCCGAGCGGGCTCGAAGTTGCGGAACGCCTTGCGGAATGCGTCGCGCTTTCGCAGGATGAGGGTCCAGGAAAGGCCCGCCTGGAAGCCGTCCAGCATCAATTTCTCCCAGAGCGCGCGGCTCTCGTGCTCGGGCACGCCCCACTCCGTGTCATGATACTCACGGAGGAGCGGGTCGCCCTCCGCCCAGCTACACCGCACCACCTTCTTCGAATCTCCGACGTTCACGTGTCCCCCGAGGGAGCGCTCACTTGTCCACACGAGAAGAGGTTCTCGACGAAGCGCCCTGGGGATCTGGAGTCGTCAGCCCGACAGGTACTTTCGCATCGGCGTCCAGTAGGACTGCTTCCAGCCCTTCGACAGATGACCGGCGTGTTCGACAGGAACACCCGAGTGGGTGAACGTCACGCGCGTGCCCCTCGGGCTGGGTGCCAGCTCGAAACGGACCTTC
Organism: Thermoplasmata archaeon; assembly: GCA_035297125.1. Lineage (GTDB taxonomy): Archaea > Thermoplasmatota > Thermoplasmata > Lutacidiplasmatales > UBA184 > Lutacidiplasma. Next base: position 1,520 of record DATGZQ010000115.1, on the reverse strand, counting down.
GATAGGTGGCCCTTGGGCCAAGACGCCTCGCTCGGTACCCAGGATTGGACGATCGTCCTTCCGGGAACGAGCTTGAGATTGGTTCCGTGGATGTATCCGCCCCAGGCCATGAAATTCCCGCCCACCCGCGCGCTGATCCGGGCTTCCGCGCCGCTGAACCCGCGATGCCCTTTGGTCGTCATCAGGGCGTCATACACTTCACGAGGCGTGCCGGGAAGGACGAGTTTCTGGCGGATCGTACGGACCTTCATTGCGGCGTGCTCCGCCCGGCCCACCGACGACCGTGCGATAAACCCTTGGGAGCCGGTTTGTGATCCAATCGAAACGAGCGGGGACCGTACCCCGGGTTGGAGTGCCTCCACCGGTGGGATCCGACCCCCCCACTCGTCCGACGTGGCCCCGCGACGTCAGGTAAGAGCGGCCGCGGGAACCCTCCTCCCCGTTCGTGGGGTAAGGGCCGCGTCGCTCCACGGACCCGCAAGAGGTCTAACCCGACGGGGTTTGGGCCGGCGGTGGTAGGACTCAGGACCGGCCGGCACTTTCAGCTCGAGTCGCTCGCCCCGGGAGTTCACGCGGCGATCGCGACGCAGACAGGGTACGGCCTGTGCAATGCGGGTATCGTAGACCTCGGCGGCCGTACCGTCGTCTTCGACTCGATGCTCACGCCCATCGCAGGAGCCGACCTCGCGCGAGTCGCGGAGCGATGCACCGGCCAGAAACCCAGCTGGGTCGTCAACAGCCACTGGCACGGCGACCACATCTGGGGGAACTCCGCGTTCGTGGACGCCCACGTGGTCTCGTCTCGCCGGGTCCGCCGAGAGGTCCTCGGGAGGAGTCGCCGCCAGTTCGACCAGTGCCGTCGAGAGTTCCCCAAGGAGCTGGCCCAAATGGCTGCCCCGGGGTCACCGATCGCGCCACGAGACCGGCCCCAGGTCCGTGCTTGGTTCCGAGGGGTCGTGGAGACCCCCCGCTCGCTCCGGATCGTCGCCCCGGAGGTCACGTTCGACCAGGAACTCGTGCTGACGGGTTCTCGACGCTCCCTGCACCTGATCACGTACGGCGGGGGCCATTCGCCGAGCGATGTGTTCGGGTATCTCCCCGACGAACGGATCCTGTTCACGGGAGATCTGACGATGGTCGGCCTTCACCCGTCCGTGAGCGACGGATGGCCGGACCGGTGGGTCCGCATCCTTTCTCGAATGCAACGACTGGGCGCGGACCGCGTCCTCCCCGGTCACGGACCGATCGGCGCGGGTCAGGCGATCCTTACCGAACGCGAGTACCTCCGGGAGCTCGGACGAACGGTGAAACGGGCCGTGAGTCGAGGTCGTTCGCTCGCGGAGGTGCGCAAGCTCCCGATCCCGGAGCGGTACGACGACTGGGGATTCTCGTTCATGTACGCGGACAACCTCGCGCGTGCCTTTCGGCTTGCGAAGGCCGCGAAGAGGGCACCCCGTCCGACCCGACGGGGCTGACGGCGGGCCCGCGCCGCCGGGACTCTGCGCCAACACCGAACGACG
>DATGZQ010000114.1:0-37664 GCA_035297125.1 Thermoplasmata archaeon | reverse complement strand
CGAGGGCGAACGTGCGGTCCGTCGGGTGCGCGGGCGGATCCACGGCCGGGGCGTGGTCGACGCAAAAGGTGCGATCGCGGCCGCTCTCTGGGGCGGCCGGGCGTTCGTTGGACCCGGGACGTTCCGCATCGTAGCCGCGGTCGGTGAGGAGACCGACAGCCGCGGGGCCCACCATCTTCTCTCCGGCCGCAGACCGGACGCGGTCATCGTCGGAGAGCCGAGCGGCTGGCAGGGGGTCACGATCGGCTACAAGGGCGAGCTCCGGCTCGAGGCGACCTTCAGGGGCCGAAGGACCCACTACGCTTCCCCGTTCCCGACCGCGGCGGACAGAGCGGTCGACTGGATCGACGCGATCCGAGCAGTCGTCGCCGCCCGGCAGGCCGAGAGCCCGTTCCGGTCCCTGTCGGCGAAGGCGATCGGGTTCGAGAGCCGTCCCGGGCAGGACCCGGAGTCCGCCCTAGTCACCGTCGATGTCCGGATCCCGCCAGGGCTTTCGACCCGCGATGCCGAGTCGTTATTGTCCCAAGCGCCCGGTCAGCCGTCGTTGCGAGTGCTGAGCCGGGTCGAGCCCGTCGAAGTGCCGAGGACCGACCCCGTGGTCATGGCCCTAACTACCGCCGTCCGCGGCGAGCGGGGGGTTCCGACCCTATGGAGGAAGTCCGGAACGTCGGACCTCAACCTCGTCCTGCCGGTGTGGCGAGTTCCCGGGGCGGCCTACGGGCCCGGGGACGCGCGGCTCGATCACACGGACCGCGAGTCGCTCTCGCTCGCGGAGCTTCGAAAAGCCGCCGCCGTCCTGCGGGCCGCTCTCCACGCCTTGGCCCGGCCCGGGATCGAGGTCGCTACTCCTCGACTATCGGCCGGCGGTCCTTGACGAACGACCCGGAGCGAAGGTCGCGGACCGCGTCCATCAGCTGGGCCTGAGTGTTCATTACGATCGGCCCGTACCAGGCCACCGGTTCGTGGAGCGGGCGCCCGGAGACCAGCAACAGCCTCATCCCGTCGTCACCCGCGTGCAGCCGCACGGGGCCGCCCGGCCCGAACAGGACCGTCTCGCCGGCCGACACCGGATCAGGGTCGTCCCCGTCGGACGTCCCGCTTCCCTCGATCGCGTGGACGAAGACGGTGTGGCCGGGGTGGAACGGGCGCGCGAACGCCTCCCCCGGAGTCAGATGTAGGTCGAGGTAAGTCGGGTCGACCGGGATTCCCTTCACCGGCCCCTCGGCGGAACCGTGCGTGCCCGCGATCACGCGCACCTCTCCTCCGGCGTCGGTCCGCACCGTCGGGAGGTCCGCGGCGCCGAGGCCGCGATAGGCCGGGGTCGACATCTTCTCCGCCGCAGGGAGGTTGACCCACAGTTGGAACCCGGAGAGGGGGGCCTCGGTACGTTGCGGCATCTCCTGATGGATGATCCCGCTCCCCGAGTTCATCCACTGGACGTCTCCCGCCCCGATGGTGCCCGAGTTGCCGAGCGTGTCGCCGTGCTCGACCCGGCCGCCGAGGACGTAGGTTACGGTCTCTATCCCCCGGTGCGGGTGCCAGGGAAAGCCAGCCAGGTAGTCGGCCGGATTGCTCGACCCGAAGCGGTCGAGAAGCAGGAACGGGTCGAACAGCGGAACCTCGTTGTTGGAGAAGGAGCGCCGAAGGCGTACTCCCGCACCTTCGAGAGTCGGCACTCCTGGAAAGCGCCGTGCGATGGATCGGACAGGATCGGGCATGTGTGTTACCTCGGGTTAGTGAGTTTCAAAAGGTTACTTAAGCAATCGGTCCCGTCCGAGTAACCTGGGGGCGACGGTGGCGGAGCCATGCGAACCGGAACGCGATCCCGATCAGCAGGAGGGACAGGCCGATTCCAACCTCGATAGGGGCGAGCGAAAAGGCCAGTCCCACGCATCCGACGAGCCCCGCGACGGCGAGGATCCGGGGAAACATGCGCTGCTCCCTGCGAAGGCGAAGGGCGGAGAGATTGGTCACGGAGTAGTAGAGCAGCGTTCCGAAACTGGAAACGGCGATGGCGAGCGTGAACGGCGCGAACGCGGAAACCAGCGTGGCGACGATTCCCACCGAGAGAACGGCAACCCACGGGTTCTGGTCGGGACCCAGGTGGGCGAGCGGGCCTGGGAGGTCCTCCCCTCGACCCATGGCGAATGCGACACGCGAAACCCCCAGCAGGTCCGAGAGGCCCTCGTTGAACGTCGTGGAGAGGGCTCCGGCGACTACGAGCCCTACCCCAACCGCGCTCCCGGCGGCGACCATGGTCGCCTCCAGTGGGGACCCTGACTGAGATAGCCGGGCCGCGCCCAGGACTCCGAGGGCGGCCGTCGCGACCAAGAGATAGATGACGGTCGCGCTCCCCAGCGCAACAACCGTGGCGCGTGGAATCGTTCGTTTGGGGTCCTTGACCTCCTCCACGAGCGTGGCAATCCGGCTGTATCCGGTGTAGGCAAAGAAAAGCAACGCCGTTGCCTGAAGTATCCCGGGAATACCCTCGGGCGCGAACGGCGCGAAGTGGCTTGCTCGGACGGACGGAGCGGCCAAAACGACCACGGCGAGCAGGGTGAGCACCGAGAAGATCACCACGATCTCGGTGACCCGGACCGACCGACGAATTCCGAGGGCGTTGAGACCGGTCATGGCCAGCGCCGCAGCGACCGCGATGACCCGGGTCGGGACGCCGGCCCATACTCCCGAGAGGTACTCTCCGAACGCCAAGGCGATAGCGCCGGGGCCAACGGTGTTGGCCACGAGGAACATCCAGCCTGCGGAGTAACCCCACCACGGTCCGAGCATCCGGCGGCCGAACTCGTACGTACCGCCGGTTCGGGGTAGTACGGCCGCTAGCTGGGCCGAGGAGAGAGCGTTGCAGAGAGCGACGAACGCCGCCAGGCAGAGGGCGACGAGGAGCGCGGGTCCGGCGATCCCTGCTGCGGGCGCGATCACCGCGAAGATTCCTGCGCCCAAGATGGCGGCCAAGCCCGCGCTGACTGCCCCAAAGAAACCCAGCTGGGGGCGAAGGAGAGTCCCTTGACCTCGCCCCACGGCGCCTCGCATCCTCCGTTAGAGTCCCGCGGCCCCGTCCCGCCGCGTGGCGTGCCTCAGGAGACCCGGCGGAGCCCTTCGGGCCCGTACGGGGACTGGAGCGGCAACCGCCTTCGCCGGCGGGCGCCTCATGCTGGGCGGGACGTGGGGTCCCCTCTTGAAACTAGGGGGACCAAGGAACAGCGCCGCCGCCGCGATCAACTGGGCGCGGCGAACCTGGAAGCCGCGCGGCTTGGAGCGACCGACGGAGAGGTAACGACGCCAACGCGGTCCGGAAGATTCCTTCCCGGTCCTTTCCCGAATCGCCGCGAGCCCCTTATGCCCGGCGAACATCGGTTCCACGAGGATTCGTTGAACGAGACCGGGTCGCTCCTTGACCAGCTGGAATGCCGGGCATGCTGCGCTCAGACAGACCCGGGGAGCCCCGTGGGCGTCTGCCCGACCTGCGGTCAAGCGCTGATGGCGACGTATGACCTGCAACGCCTCGATGCGCGGGTCTGGCTCCGTGAGCTGTCGGGCCGTCCTCCGTCCTTGTGGAAGTATCGAGAGCTACTGCCGGTCGGTTCGACGGCGTCGATCGTAACGCTAGGGGAACCGATCACTCCGGTGATCGAGCTAGGAGCCGTCGCGGGGGCCGACGGCGTCGAACTTTCGCTCAAGGATGACGGCGGGCTGCCGACCGGCTCGTTCAAGGCTCGTGGCATGGCCGTCGCTGTCTCGCGGGCCCGCGAGCTCGGTCTGAAGGAGCTGTTCGTGCCGAGCGCCGGGAATGCCGGGGTCGCTCTCGCAGCCTACGGGGCCCGCGCGGGCCTGCGCGTGCGGGTCTACCTGCCCGAAAGCACCCCCGCGCCGATGAAGGCGGCTGCCCGCTCCTTCGGTGCGGTCCTACGCACTCTGCCCGGCACGTTGCGGGAGGTCGGTCAGGCGGCCCGACGCGAAGGGGCCCGGGGTGGGGGGTTCGATATGTCGACGCTCCGCGAGCCGTACCGGCTCGAGGGAAAGAAGACGATGGGGCTCGAGATCTTCGAGCAACTGGGACCGGACCACCTCCCGGACGCCATCGTCTATCCGACGGGCGGCGGAACGGGGCTCGTGGGGATGTTCAAGGCGTTCTCCGAGCTCAAAGCGCTCGGTCTTCTCGAGCGGCCTCCGCGCCTCGTGGCTGTCCAGCCGGAAGGATGCGCACCCGTGGTGCGTGCCCTCCGGGACGGAAGCGCCCGTGCGGAGCCGTGGGAGTCCCCCTCGACGATCGCCCCGGGTCTCCTGGTCCCGGCGCCGTTCGCCTCGGAACGGATCCTCGAAGCGGTGCGCGAGACCCGGGGCGGTGGTGTCACCGTCACCGACCTCGAGATCGAGGCGGCCGTGCAGGACCTGGCCCGGCGACACGGCGTGTCGTCATCGCCGGAAGCCGCCGCGACGTACGCCGCCCTGCCCCAGCTCGTCCGCGAACACCTCCTGCGGCCCGGCGAAAGGGTACTTCTCTACAACACGGGAAGCGGGGTCCCGTTCCTCGGACTGCGCCGAGAGAGCGCTCTCGCCTAGGGCCGGCCGGACGAGCCGTCCCCCACTGGTGGGCCCGGTCTATCGCCGGTCCGTCTACCAGTTCGACCGACGGGGCGTGTAGCGGCCCCCGCCGCGGCGGTCATCATGGCGGCGGGACTGGGGGGGCGGCCCGCCACGCCGGGATCGTCCGCGATCGGACCGGCCTTCCGGGCGGTACGGAGCCCGGCGAGCGGCTATCGTGGGTGGCGCCGTGAGGTCGAAACCGGGGATCTGGGAGCGCGGAATCTTGTTGCCGAGGAGTCGCTCGATCCGCGCAAAGTCGCTCTCCTCCTCCGATGAGACGAGGGTGATCGCATCGCCCTGGCGTTGCGCCCTGGCGGTGCGCCCGACGCGATGGATGTACGTCTCGGGTTCGTGGGGCACGTCGTAGTTGATGACGTGACTGACCCCTTCGACGTCCAAGCCTCGCGCGGCGATGTCCGTCGCGACCAGGAGGCGGTGTGCGCCTTGACGGAAGTTGTCGAGCGCGCGGACGCGCTGGCTCTGGCTCCGTCCGCCGTGGAGGACCCCGGCGTCGAACTTCCGGTCCAGAAGCTGATCGACGAGCCGGTCCGCGCGGTGCTTCGTCCGCACGAAGACGAGGACGCTCGACATCGTGGCGTCACGGAGCAGCTCGACCAGAAGGTCGGTCTTCCGCGACGAAGGGACAGGCAAGGCGATGTGGGATACCCCGACCGCGGCCACCGTGGTCGGGTCGACGTGGACCATCTTGGGGTCCCGAAGGTAATCGTGCGCGAGCCGGACGACCTCGGCCGGCATCGTCGCGGAGAACAGCATTGTCTGCCGGTCCGAGGGGAGCGATTGCAGGATCCTGCGGACATCGGGCAGGAAGCCCATGTCCAGCATCCGGTCCCCCTCGTCGAGGACGAGGATCCGCAGGTTCGAGAAATTGACGTAGCCGCGCCGCATGTGGTCGAGGAGCCGGCCCGGGGTCGCGACGACGATCTCGGCGTGCCCTCGGAGCCCTCGTTCCTGCTCGAGCATCCCGACGCCGCCGTAGACGGCGACGCCACGAATGCGCGTGTGATGGCCCAGCTGACGGACGAACTCCTGCGCCTGGATCGCCAGTTCGCGGGTGGGCGTGAGCACCAGTGCGTAGATGCGGCCCGGAGGGAGTTCGAGGAGTCGTTCTAGGGTGGGGAGCAGGAACGCGGCCGTCTTCCCGGTTCCGGTCTGAGCGGTGCCGACCAGGTCGCGACCGAGTACGGCGGGAGGGATCGTTCGGTCCTGGATGGGGGTCGGGGTCGTGTAGCCCATCGCCCGGACCCCGAGGCGAAGCCTAGGGTCTAGCGGAAGATCGTCAAAAGAGGTCGCGGGACTTTTCTGCCGGGAGGCAAGGGGTTCTGGCTCGGTCATCAGTGTTCGCGGGTGCCCCAATCCGCGTACGCCGACCGGGTTCCGTTCCGAGAGATGAATTCGGGCCTCGGTTAATAGCTCTGGCCCCCGGCGCTCTCCGGCGGAGGAGGAGCCGCGGGCGCTCCGGAACGCCGGGAGACTGGGTCGCGACCCAGCTAACTTTCCTTGGCGCGCCGGGGGGGGCGCCGAAGAGTCGACGCCCCCTCCGAACTTCGCCCGAGCCTCGTTAACGGAGCCCCAGCACCTCGCCGGTGTCCGACAGGCGGATAGTCTCCGTGGCCGGATGTTCGGGCATCCCCGGAAGGGTTACGATCGACCCGACGATCGCGACCGTGAACCCTGCACCCGACCACCGCATGAGCCGCCGCACGCGCACGGTGAATCCGGTCGGGCGACCGAACTTCTTGGTGTCGTCCGAGAGCGACCGGGGCGTCTTGGCGATGCAGACCGGACCCGTCGCTTCTCCCATCGCCCGGATCGATTCGAGGTCGGTCGTCGCTTCGGGGGACAGCTCGACCGCGGCACCGCCGTAGAACTCGGTCACGATCTTCGTCAGCACTTCCTCCACCGAGGCCGTCGCGGAGTAGACCGGGTGGCTCGTCTGGCCCTTGGCCGCGGCCTGGATCACGAGGCGGGCGAGTGCTTCGGCCCCGGCTCCACCGTCCTGGAACGCCGTGCTGATCGCACACGGGACGTTCCGCTCCGCGCAGAACTCCTCCACGCTCCGTATCTCCTCGGGTGAGTCGGAGGGGAAGCGGTTCAGCGCTACAATCGGGTCGAGTCCGATGCGCCGCATGTTTCCGAGGTGCTGTTCGAGGTTCGGGAGCCCGCGGGTCACGGCGTCGACCGAGACAGCGTCCTCGCTCGCCCCACCGTGGTGACGCAGCGCCCGGACGGTGGCGACCACGACCCCGACGTTCGCGTCCAGATGCGTCTGCCGGGAGACGATGTCCACGAACTTCTCCGCGCCGAGCTCGGTAGAGAATCCGGCCTCCACGACGCAGTAGTCGCTCAGCGCCACCCCGGCCTGCATCGAGAGAAGGCTGCAGGTCCCGTGCGCGACGTTCGCGTACGGGATCCCGTGGACGAACGCCGCCGTGCCCTCCGCCGTCTGGACCAGGTTGGGCGCGAGTGCGGTCCCGAGCAGCGTCGCGACCACTCCCTCCGCAGCGATCTCGCTCGCGCGCACCGGCGCGCCCTTCCCGTTCTTCGCGACCAGGATGCGGCCGAGACGACGCTTGAGGTCGGCGTAGTCCCCGGCAAGGGCGTGGATTGCGGCTATCTCGGTCGCCGCGGTGACGACGAACCCTCCCTTGCGAGGGAATCCCGGACCGTTCGCCGACAACCCGGTGGTGATGTCCCGGAGCGAGCGGTCCTCGATCGACGACGCCCGGGGAAAGATCGGTACGTCGGTCGCGATGCCGAGCGGGTTGCCCCGGAAGATGTTGTGATCGACGAGAGCCGCGAGAAGGTTCTGGGCGTTCGCGATCGCGTCCAGGTCCCCGGTGAGGCCGAGGTCGATCACGGTCCTGGGCTCGACGGTCGAACGACCTCCGCCGGTCGCTCCTCCCTTGACGCCGAACACCGGCCCGATGGATGGTTGGCGAAGGCAGACTACGGAGCGGTGGCCGAGCCGCTCGAGGGCCATCCCCAGACCGATGGCGACGACCGTCTTTCCTTCCCCGTGTTCCGTCGGCGTCATCGCGCTGACGAGGATCAGACGGCCGTGTCGGGAACGTTCCGACAACGACCGGATCAGGGCGACGGGAACCTTCAGTGACCCCCGTCCCGCAGGGATCAGTTCGTTCGGTCGGAACCCGATGCTCGACGCGACCTCCTCGATAGTCTTCATCAGAATGCACTCCTCGGTTGGACGACCCAATCATCCGATGTACGTATCCCCGGCGGGGGGTCCGACACTCCGTGGGGCACTGTGACACGCTCATGTCTCGCGTACCCCTGCCTCGGTCGGGAAGGATTGACGATAGGCTCTAAGTGGGGGCGGGGCGTGAGCGGACTGGGGGTTCCTCGCTCCCCGGGTTGTAGCTGTGTCAAGCGCGAGTCCCGCGGTCGGTGATCGCCTCGTTCTCGAACGCAGTGGATTCTCGGCGTTCCTAGGCTCCCTCTGGTCCGGTGGGTATCGCGTGGTCGGTCCCACCGTCCGGGACGGCGCGATCGTGTACGGCGAGATCCGCGAGGACTCGGACCTCCCGACCGGCTGGAGGGACAGGCAGGAGGCCGGGAAGTACCGCCTCGAGCGCCGGACCGACAAGGCGCTCTTCGGCTACAACGTCGGCCCCCACGGCTGGAAGAAGTACCTGTTCCCGTCCCGCGAGCGCCTTTGGACCGGTGCTCGTACCGGCACCTCGTTCGCGATCGAGCCGGAGAAGGACGAAGGGCCCCCGTTCGCCTTCCTCGGGGTTCGCGCCTGCGAGATGGCCGCGATGGACGTTTCCGACAAGGTGTTCGGGAAGGCGGGTGACCCGGGCTATCGGGAGCGGCGCCGCAAGGCCCTGCGGATCGCGGTCCAGTGCGGGCAGGCCGGTGGAACGTGCTTCTGCGTCTCGATGGGAAGCGGACCGGCCGTCCGTGCCGGCCACGACCTCGCTCTCACGGAGATCCTCACGCCCCACCGGCATTACTTCCTGGTCGAGGTGGGCTCCGCCGAGGGCGCCGAGGTCCTTGCGGGAGTTCCGCTCTCACCCGCCACGCCTTCCGATTCGGCCTCGGCCGAGGCGATCGTCGCGAAGACCGCGACCTCGATGGAGCGGACGATGAACCCCGTGGGCCTCCGGGACCTGCTCGTGAACAACCCCGAGCACCCCCGCTGGGAGATCGTTGCCCGGCGGTGCCTTTCGTGCACCAATTGCACGATGGCGTGCCCGACCTGCTTCTGCAACACGACCGAGGAGGTCCCCGAGCTCTCGGGGGAGAAGGTCGAGCGCTGGCGACGGTGGGACTCCTGCTTCAACTCCGGATTCAGCGCCCTCCACGGGACGAGCGTGCGGGCCAGCACAAAGTCGCGCTACCGCCAGTGGCTCACTCACAAGTTGGGCACCTGGCACGACCAGTTCGGCATGTCCGGATGCGTAGGGTGCGGCCGGTGCATCACTTGGTGTCCCGTCGGCATCGACCTGACCGAGGAGGTGGCCGCGATCCGCACGCCGGTCGCCCCGACCCAGTCCGCGGAGGCAAAAGCATGACGAAGTCGCACACGACCACCGGAGCTCCCCGCTTCGCCGATCACCCGTTCGTCCAGGAACTGCCGGCGTCGCTCGTGGCCGCGATGGGCCGGGTGGCGGTCGAGCGTACCTATGCGACCGGAGACATCCTGCTCCGGGAAGGCGAGCCGGCGCGAGAGTTCCTCCTGGTCGTCTCCGGTAAGGTGGCGCTCGAGGCCGTGATGCCGGCCCGTCCCCGTCTCACGATCCAGACCGTCGGGCCGGGCGAAGTGGTCGGCTGGTCCTGGCTGACGCCCCCGCACCGGTGGCGCCTAGACGCTCGCGCGGTGAAGCCAACCCAGGCGTTCTCTATCGATTCGGAGATCCTCCGTACGCTGCTCGACGAGGACCCCGCGAATGGCTACCGGTTCCTTCTCCACCTGCTGCCATTCATCGCCCAGCGCCTCGAGAACACGCAATTCCAGCTCCTGGACGTTCATGGCGACTGACGCGGTCCCGTTCGCTGCTGCGGACGCGTCGGCTCCGGGGCAATCCCTCGTGCCGGTCCCGTACGTCGTGCGCAGCCTCACGCGGGAGACGGCCGACACTGTGACGCTGGTCCTCGACCCCGATAATGGCGGCGAGAGGCCGCGGTTCCAGCCCGGGCAGTTCAACATGCTCTACGTCTTCGGCGTCGGGGAGGCGGCGATCTCCATCTGCGGGGATCTGGAACAGCGCGACCGGCTCGTCCACACGGTTCGCTCCGCCGGCAAGATCAGCCAAGCTCTCAGCGAGATGGCGCCCGGCTCAACCGTGGGGGTCCGGGGCCCGTACGGGACCGGGTGGCCCCTCGACAAGGCCGTCGGGAAGGATGTCGTGATCGTGGCAGGAGGGTTGGGGCTTCCTCCGCTCAGGCCGGCCATCTACGACCTTGTGCGTCACCGCGACCGGTACGGCCGGATCGAGATCATCTACGGGGCCCGGTCGCCGAAGGACCTCGTGTACTACTCGGAGATCCAGACCTGGCGAGCCCGGCCCGGGCTCCGGTTCCAGACCACGGTCGATACGGCCGGGCGGGACTGGTACGGGGACGTGGGCCTGGTGACCGCCCGGCTCCCGGACGCCCGATTCGACCCTGCGAACACCGTCGCGTTCCTCTGCGGCCCCGAGATCATGATGCGCCTCACGGCGCAGGCGCTCGAAACCCGCGGGGTGCCTCCGGCCGCGATCTACGTCTCCCTCGAACGAAACATGAAGTGCGCCGTAGGAATCTGCGGCCACTGCCAGTTCGGGCCCGAGTTTGTCTGCCGGGACGGTCCGGTCTTCTCCTACGGCGAGGTCCGCCGGTTCATGACCGTACGGGAGGTCTAGGATGCCGACCGCCCATCGACCGCGCCTCGGGGTGTTCAAGTTCGCCTCCTGCGACGGCTGTCAGCTGAGCCTGCTCGACTGCGAGGACGAGCTCCTGGCGGTCGCCGGCGCCGTCGACATCGCGGAGTTCCACGAAGCGTCGAGCGCGACGATGGAGGGCCCGTACGATGTCGCGCTGGTCGAGGGCTCTGTCACGACGGCCTCCGACGCCCAGCGGATCCGAGAGATCCGGGCGCAGTCGCGGACGCTCATCACGATCGGCGCCTGCGCGACCGCCGGTGGCATCCAGGCCCTTCGGAACTTCGCGGACGTGGCGGAGTTCACCCGGGTCGTCTACGCGCATCCCGAGTACATCCAGACCCTGGCCACTTCCACCCCCATCAAGGACCACGTCCCCGTGGACTTCGAGCTCCGCGGCTGCCCGATCGACAAGGGGCAGCTGCTCGAGGTGCTCTCCGCCTTCCTCGGCCGCCGGGCCCCGAACATCCCGACCGAGAGCGTGTGCATCGAGTGCAAGCGCCGCGGCAACGTTTGCGTCCTCGTCGCCCACGGGACCCCGTGCCTGGGCCCGGTCACTCAAACCGGGTGCGGGGCGATCTGTCCGGCGTTCCACCGCGGGTGCTACGGATGCTTCGGGCCGCAGGATACTCCGAACACGGACTCCCTCGTGGTCAAGCTCCGGGAACTCGGGATGTCGCGGCCGGCCGTCACCCGCGTCTTCCGTACGTTCAACGCGCTCGCCCCCGCCTTCCGGGAGGCGGCCGACTCGGCCGAGAAGCAGGGGGCGACCCCGTGACCGAGAGGACGATTTCCGTCAACTACCTCGCCCGGGTCGAGGGCGAGGGGGCGCTCAAGGTCCGCATCCACGACCGGAAGGTGGAGGACGTCGAGCTCCGCATCTTCGAGCCGCCCCGATTCTTCGAGGCGTTTCTGCGCGGTCGCGAGTACTCGGAGGCCCCCGACATCACGGCCCGGATCTGCGGGATCTGCCCCGTCGCCTACCAGATGAGCTCGGCGCACGCGATGGAACGCGCGCTCGGGATGACGGTCGGCGGACCGATCCGAGAGCTGCGGCGGCTGCTCTACTGCGGCGAGTGGATCGAAAGCCACGCGCTGCACATCTATCTCCTACACGCCCCGGATTTCCTTGGGTACCCCGACGCGATCCGGTTGGCAGCGGACCACCCGGACGCCGTCAAGCGCGGCCTCGAGCTCAAGAAGGCCGGCAACGCGATCATGCGCTTGCTCGGCGGCCGGGAGATCCACCCAATCAACGCCCGGGTCGGCGGCTTCTATCGCTGCCCGTCCCGCGAGGAGCTCGAGAGCCTGCGGCCGATGGTCGAAAGGGCCTTGGTCCTTTCCGAGGAGACCGCCCGGTTCGTCTCGGGGTTCGCGTTCCCGGACATCGAGGAACCGTACGAGTTCGTGAGCCTACGACACCCCTCGGAATACCCGATGAACGAGGGCGACATCGTCTCCAGTCGCGGCCTCCGCATCCCTCAAGACCGATTCGAGGATGCGTTCGAGGAGGTACACGTCCCGCATTCGAACGCCCTGCACGCGGTTCGGAAGGGCGGCGGCTCCTACCTCGTCGGTCCCCTGGCCCGCTACGCCCTGAACTACGACCGGCTGTCGCCGCGTGCGAAGGCGATCGCGAAGGAGGTGGGGCTCCCGCCGGTGGTCTCCAACCCCTACCGCAGCATCGTCGTCCGCGCCGTCGAGATGGTCTACGCGTGCGAGGAGTCCCTCCGCATCATCGACCAGTACCGTCCGCCCGACCAACCCTGGGTCCAAGCCCCGGCCGTTACCCGGCCCGTGGACGGGGCGGCGGCGACGGAGGCTCCCCGGGGGATGTTGTTCCACAAGTATCGCATCGAGCCGCCCGGACGGATCACGGACGCCCGCATCGTCGCGCCGACGTCGCAGAACCAGAAGCGGATCGAGGACGACCTCCGCAGCCTCGTCACCCGGTCCCTCGACCTGGACGAGGCGGCGCTGACGTTCGCCTGCGAGCGCGCCATCCGCAACCACGACCCGTGCATCTCCTGTGCGACCCACTTCCTCGAGCTCGACCTCGTCCGCGACTGAGGGGATGGCCGAGGACCCGTACCGGATGCTCGACGGGCCCGGTACGTCTCCCTCCCTCGTAATCGGCGTGGGCAACGCGAGCCGCAGGGACGACGGCGTAGGCCTCGCCGTGGCCCGTCGCCTTCGGACGCGGTCCGCGCGACCGGCCCGGATCGTGGAGTTCGAGGGCGAAGGGACGGGACTCCTCGACCTCTGGGAGGACGAGAGGTTCGTCGTGGTGGTCGACGCCGTGCGCTCGGGAGCCGCGCCGGGCACGGTCCACCGCATCGACACGAGCGGTTCGTTCGTCTTCCCGTCGAAGCCCACGAGCTCGACCCACGGCCTTTCCGTGGGGGAGGCCGTTCACCTCGGACGATCGCTGGGACGCCTCCCCGGACGGCTCGTCGTGTACGGGGTGGAAGGGTCCGAGTTCACCCCGGGGGACGAACTCAGCCCGCCGGTGGCACGGGCCGTCGACCGCGTCGTGGAGTCGATCCTGGCGGAGCGGGCGAGCGCACCGGTGGCTGGCCGGACCGCGCCGGAGCTTCCTCATGCATGAGGAAACGCTGCTTCGAGACCTTCGGCGAAAGCTCGATCAGATCTCCCGGGACGAGGGCGTCGAGCGAATTACGCGGGTCCGCATCCGCGTGGGCGCTCTCTGCCACATCACCCCCGAGTCACTGCGGAGCCGGTGGACCGCTCTCGTTGCGAACTCCGCGGCGAGCGGTGCGACGCTCGAGGTCGAGGCCGCCGTGGATCCTCACGACCCACGGGCTCAGGACGTCGTCCTGGTGGACGTTGCCGTCACGGACCCCGAGCCAAGGCATCCGGCCTAGCGCCGTTCCCTCCGCGGGTGGGGCCACCCGCGCGTTCAAGAGGTTCCGATGTCTTTGGGAGTCTGTCCGAGCGGGGTAGAACGATGTGCCTAGCGACTCCGGGCCGGGTCGTCCGTGTGCTGGAGCCCGGACCGCCGGCGCGCGTCGCCGAGGTGGACTTCTCCGGCGTCCTGAAGGTCGTCAACCTCGTCTACGTTCCCGAAGCGGCCGTCGGGGACTACGTGATCGTCCATGCGGGGTTCGCCACGACCCGGATGGAGGAACGCGAAGCCCTCGAGGCGCTCGAGTACACCCGACAGATGAACGCCATGGCTGACGCTCCCGTCCCGATTCCTACGGGACCGGATCACCGCTAGGCGGCGAAGCACAGGGGCCGGCGTAGGCTCGCCATCCCTCGGACCGTGCGTCGGCGGCCACCGGCACACGGCGAAGGCTGAATATCCCTCGGTACTTGGGCGGTCGGGCCGTAACCATGTCGGCGTCAGGCGTCACAGGGAGCCGGATCGGTGCGATCGGATTGCTGCTCGTCCTGGCCACGGCGGTGGTGAGCGGCGTTTCCACCTTCGTGAACAGTTATGCGGTCGCGGGGACGAACTCCGACGCATTCGTGACTGTCCGGAACCTGGTGGTCGTTGCCCTGATCGCCCCGATCGCCATCCTCGCCGCGCGCGGCGCCCGCGCTCCGTTGGCACGCGCGGACTGGGGTCGCCTGGCGGTCATCGGCCTGATCGGGGGTGCGATCCCGTTCCTGCTGTTCTTCCACGGCCTGCAGCTCGCCACGGCGGCGCACGGCGCGGCCACCGCGTCGTTCGTCTACCGGACGCTGTTCCTGATGGCCACGGTACTCGGGTTCGTCTTCCTTCAGGAGCGGTTTAGGCTCCGCGTCGTCGTCGGTGCAGGCCTGCTCCTGGGCGGGAATGTCCTTCTCCTTTCCCTCATCTCGCCGCTCTGGACGAACGGCACGAGCTACGTCCTCGCCGCGACCGTCCTCTGGGCGGTGGAGTACTCGATCTCGAAGCGTGTACTGCGCACGCTCCCGAGCCCAACCGTTGCCATGGGGAGGATGGGATTCGGCGGCATCTTCCTCGTCGGGTACCTGTTCCTGACGGCCCAGTGGAGCTCGGTCGCGTCGCTTACGGGGCCGCAGTGGGGATGGGTCGTCATCAGTGCCCTGCTCCTCGCCGCGTTCGTCGGCACGTGGTACGCGGGCCTTGCGCGGGTCGACCTCGGGGTGGCGACCTCGGTGCTCGTCCTCGGCTTCCCCATCACCTGGGTGCTGACGATCGCGGTCCGCGGCACGGGGTTCGCCCTGCCCGCAGCGGTCGGCGCGATCGCCGTCGCCGCCGGGGTCGCGGTGGTGATCGGCCGGAGCCTCTTCAGCGACCTTGCGGCGATGCTCCGCCCTTCTGCCGCGCCTCGCAACGCGACGTGAGATGGACGGCATCCAGCTCGGAGCCCGGTTCAGCATCGCCACGAACCGGCTGAGCTTCTGCGGTCCGGCGGACGCCGCTCCGCTCCTCTACCGTGCGATCGCCTCGGGCGAAGAGCTGCCGAGAGCCGGGCAGGCCCTCTCGGGCTTCGAGGCGCTCATGCCGTACCTGGAGGCGATCGCCGGAAAGCACGGAAAGAACCCGTTCGACTACGACGTAGTCGAGGCGTACTGGATCGGGAACCGACTCCTGGACGCCTTCGACCGGGAGGACTTTCGCACGCTGCTCACGGCCCTCACCCGCCGCGGCCTCCCGCGGTCCGCGGCGGTGCGACTCACGGAGCACCTGCCCGAGCGCCCGATCCCGCACCACGTGTTCCACGTGGCGTACGTGGGCGTGGGGACCGTTACCGGGCACGTCCCCACAACGCTCGACAACATGGAGGCGTGCCGCCCGGCTTGGGCCCGCGTTCTCGAGGTCCGGCCAGGTTCGCTCCGGCTCGAACGCCCCTGCCTCGCGGTCGACCGTGGGCGCCTGACGATAGGCCGTCCCGCCGAAGGGACCGTCGCCTACGACCCTCGGGTCCTACCCGACGTGGCCCGGGGTTCGACGGTGGCCGTGCACTGGGGCTGGCCGGCGACCGTCCTCTCGCCGGGCCAAGAGACAGCGCTCAGGGAGTGGACGCGGCGGTCGCTCGATTCCGCGAACGAGTCGCTGCCGGCCCTTGGGATATTTCCCGCTTCGGGCTAGCCCCCGCACGCTCCACACTGGCGGTCGGCACGTAGGTGAGCCAAGCTTCGTAGCGGGGCGTCCGGCCGTGGATGGCGTCCTCGTAGATCTTGCGCAGCCGGGCCGTGATCGGATAGCTCCCCGTCCCGATCGGTCGACCGTCGACCTCGCGGATCGGGGTGATCCCCGCTGCGGTGCCGACGTAGAAGAGCTCGTCGGAGGTGAACAGCTCCTCTCGGGTGAAATCGGTACGCTGGAACACGATCCCCTCGTCGGCCACGAACCGGATGACGCTGTCCCGCGTGATCCCGCGGAGGATGCCGGAGCTCGCGGGAGGCGTGCTCACGACGCCCTTCTTCACGCGGAAGATGTTCTCTCCCGGGCCCTCGGCGACCATCCCGGCCGAGTTGAGCAGGATCGCCTCGTCGTACCCGCCGCTGACCGCTTCCATCTTGGCGAGCGCCGAGTTCGCGTAGTTCGCAGCGCATTTCGCCTGGGGGGGCAGAGACCGGGAGTCGATGCGGACCCAGCTCGAAACGGTCGCTCGGACCCCCCGGTCCGCGTTGTCGGACCCGAGGTACGCTCCCCACTCCCACATTCCGATCGCGACCTGCACCGGGCTCTTCGTGGGGTCGAGGCCCATTTCCCCGTAGCCCGAGAACGCGATCGGCCTCAGGTAGGCCTCGGGCGTCCCGTTCGCTCGGATCAGGTCGATGCATCCCTGCGTCAGCGCTGTGCGGTCATACGGCAGGCGCATCCGGTAGACCTTCGCGCTGTTGAGCAGCCGGTCGATGTGCTCTTCCAGCCGAAACACCGCCGATCCGCGTTCTGTGCGGTGGCAGCGGATCCCTTCGAAGATGGCGTATCCGTAGTGCAGGCCGTGCGACAGGACATGGATCCGGGCGTCGTCCCAGTCAACAAGACCACCATCGAGCCAGATTTTGCTGAGAGCGCGAATGCCGACCATCGCCCGGACGAGGACGTCGTGAGCCATTAAGGGCGGCGGGGCGTCGCAAGGTCAACCATCATAGACGGACCCTTCAAGAACCCACGGCGCCCGCAACTCGATGGGTCGCGCGGAACGCCCCGGCTCGCCTCGAATGGGGGTCGGGGCCGGGGTCCGCGGAGACGGATGTCGGCGATGTCAGCCCGTCCGGGCAACCGCTTTGCCCGCCCCGCCGTTCGGGGCCCGCATGGCGGCAACCGTGTTTTCGCTGACGGCCCGTGTCAGCACCGACAACCCGGCTGCGGTTCGCCCCGTTCTCGATCGATTGCTTCCGAAGGCGTCGATCACGGAGGGCGAGGCCAAAGGAGAGTTCCGGATCGTAGCGGAGATGACGGGGTCGAGCGCGCGCGAGCTGAACCGTCACCTGCTTTCCGAGATGCGCCGGGTCGAGAAGAGGACCCGGCTCCGCTCGGAATGGACGGCCGGGGTAACGACCGAACGGTTCTTCGATTACGTTCCGAAGGGCAGTCGGAGCGCTTAGCCGGTCCGGTCCGTACCCTTCGCGGTCTTTCGGAAGCGGTACTCGAAGAACAGGGCGTCCGGGACCGGATGCGCCCAGTACGCGGGGATCCGGACGAACCCCATCCTCCGATAGAGGTCGATCGCGGCCGTCAGGGTCGGCAGGGTGTCGAGCACCGCGCGTTGGTAGCCGAGCCTCTCAGCCCGGTCGAGGAGGGCCTGGGTCAGGCGGCGTCCGATCCCGGCGCCTCGGTAGTCTGACCTCACGTAGACCCTCTTGATCTCGGCCACGTTCTTGCGGACCCGCCGGATCGCTCCGCAACCGACGGCGGCGCGGCCGGAGAACGCGAGCAGGAGGGAACCCCCCGGGGGCCCGTAGGCTCCCGGGAGCTCCTCGATCTCCTCGTCAAGCCACCCCAGGCCTACCTTCAGGATCGAGTCGTCGAAGTTCGTCACCTCCCGGTCCTCCGCTAGGAACTGGCGGTACTCGCGCAGCAGCCGGCGAGCGGCTTCCAGGTCGGCTCGGGTCCTCACCGACCGGATGGACAGCGCACGCGAAGGGACGCCCTTGGGCGACGCACGTGGCCCCATTTCCTCCGACCTCGTCCGGCCCGTATTTATCATTGGGTCTGGCGCGACGCACGCGTTCCGGCCTGGCCGATGGCGGGAGTCAATCCGGCCTTATCCCCGGGCTATATCGCCAACCGGGCTCGGATGGACGAGGAAGAATGGCGGCTCGCAGCGTGCCCGCTCCTCCGGCGGCCAGCGCGGTCTCGTCGCTCGTGACCCGGCTCGAGCGCGTTCGGGCCCGCATGCTCGAAGTCGAGCGCGCGGTCGACCTCACGGGCTTCGGCACCCGCCGGGAAAGCGCCCGCAATCTGCTGCACTACCTCGCCTTCCGACGGTTCGACCTGCGTCGTGACCAGGCCGAGCTGGCCCACCTGGCCCTCTCCTCACTGGGCCGGTCCGAGGGCCATGTGCTGTACAACCTGGATTCCGTCCTCGGCTGGCTGGATCGACTCGACCGCGCCCCCTCCCGGGATCGTTCCGACGTCACCGGTCCGGACTCCGCTGAGGGCGGGCGGATCCTCGAGAGGAACGCGCGTCTCCTGCTCGGCCCTACCCGTCCCGGGAGAAGGGTGCGGATCATGGTGACCCTCCCCGCCGAGGCGGCCACGGACTACCGGCTCGTGAGGTCGTTGCTCGCCGGAGGCATGGACTGCGCCCGGATCAACTGCGCCCACGAGGGACCCGCCGACTGGGCCCGGATGGTCGCGCACATCCACCGGGCGGAGAGGGCCCTGGGACGCCGGTGCCGCATCGAGATGGACCTGGCGGGACCGAAGATCCGGACCGGGATGATACGGCCCGGTCCGTCGGTGATGAAGCTCCGGCCGGAACGCGATGCGGTCGGAAGGGTGACCACCCCGGCGAGCGTCTGGCTGGTTCCGTCCGAAGGACGGCGGTCGTCAGCGCCCGGCATCAGGGAGGTGCCCGTCCCACGAGACTGGCTCGCCCGGCGTCGAAGGGGAGAGCGGATCGAACTGGTCGACGCCCGTGGGGCCCGTCGGGCGTTCCGAGTCGCGGAACGCACCTCCGCCGGCTGTCGCGCCGAGGTCGGGAGGACGACCTATCTCGTCCCGGGCACGCGCCTCGTGGGCGCGACGAGGGGCGGAGAGGAGGACCCCGCCAGCGCGGGACCGTTCCCTCCCCTTGTCCAGCGCATCCGACTCGGGGTGGGGGACCGGCTGGTCGTCACCGCACGCCCGGATCAGGGCGAGCCGGCGCGGCGGGATGCCCACGGCCAGGTGGTCCGTCCCGCGCACATCGCGTGCACCCTCCCCGAGGGGCTCCGGAGCGTCCGCCGGGGAGAGTCGGTGTGGTTCGACGACGGCCGGATCGGGAGCGTGGTCCGGTCGGCGACGGCGGACCGCCTCGTCGTGGACGTGACCCACGCGCCGGCGGGAGGTGCGTGGCTCGCCGCTGACAAGGGGATCAACCTTCCCGAGACCGAGCTGGACCTCGCTCCGATCCCTCCCAAGGACCTCGAGGACCTCCGCTTCATCGTCCGGAACGCCGACCTGGTAGGGTTCTCGTTCGTCCACACCGCCTCGGACGTGGACCGGCTTCGGTCCGAGCTTTCCCGCATGGGCCGGCCGCGCATGGGGATCCTCCTCAAGGTGGAGACGCGACGGGCGTTCGAGGAGCTGCCGGGGATCCTGTTCACCGCGCTACGACTCCCTCCGGTGGGCGTGATGATCGCGCGCGGGGACCTCGCCGTCGAGGTCGGCTTCGACCGGCTCGCGGAGATCCAGGAGGAGATCCTCTGGCTGTGCGAGGCCGCGCATCTTCCGGCCGTCTGGGCCACCCAGGTCCTGGAGGGTCTCACCAAGACCGGACTGCCGTCCCGGGCCGAGGTGACCGACGCCGCGATGGGCGAACGCGCGGAGTGCGTGATGCTCAACAAGGGCCCGCACGTGGTCGAAGCCGTCAAGGCCCTCGACAGCATCCTTCGCCGGATGCAGTCGCACCAGGCAAAGAAGACCGCGATGCTCCGTCAGCTCAACATAGTCGAGCGATTCCTCGCCGACCATCGGGCGGGCTAATCTCCCGGCGTCCGAGGACCGCGCCAACGCGGTCGGGCCGCCCGAAGGCTCCTGCGAACGGCTTACCGAGAGGAGGTCACGATCGTTGCTGAGGTGACCGTCCCCGCGTGAAGACCTTCCGACGGAACGGCCGCCTCGACCAGATGCTCACGCAGGAACCACTCCATCTTCTCGTGCAGCTGGACGGTTCGTGCGAAGAGGTCCGCACTCCCGGGGTCGTCGATCTCCTCCGCGGTCTGGAAGGCCGCCTTCAGTCCCCCGATGATCTCGAGGTGGGCCTCGCGCAGGCGCTCGAGCATCTCGCCGGCGTCGGCGGGGCGGCCGTCCTCGGCCGGGAGCTCCTGCAGCGTGCGCATCTCGTCCAGCGTGTAGGGGGCCCTCGCACCGTGCATCCGTTGGCGTTCCGCGAACTCGTCCGCGGTGTCGAGGACCGTCTTGGCGTGCTCGTCGAACATTAGGTGGAGCTCTCGGAAGAGCGAGCCCGAGACGTTCCAGTGATACCCCTTGTACTGAAGGTAGAGGCACGTGGCGTTCGCCTGTTCGCGTCGAAGATGGTCAAGCAAGGTGGCGGGTGCGGAATCCGGCATAGCGACCTAGCCCGTAGTGGCCCCTTTTCTCCAAGAATCCCGCGTCAACTCCTCTTGACGCAGCCCGGCGGCGTTCCACCGACGCCGGGGCCCGGGCGGATGCCCGGCCCCGATGCCCCGCCCTCCGGGGGCGGGTCCGACCGTTCACTCTAGGACGAAGATGTTCTTCCGGGCGCACATCTCCTTCAGGATCTCGGGCCAGACCGTCACGCTGACCTCGCCGAGGTGGGCCTTCCGCAGCAAGAGCATCTGCGTGCGGGACTGACCGATCCCGCCGCCGATGCTGAGGGGGATCTCGCCGTTGAGGATCGCCTGGTGGTACGGGAACTTGAGGAAGTCGAGCTGGCCGGACATCTCGAGCTGCTTGCGCAGGCTCGCCGGGTCCACGCGGATGCCGCCCGACATCAGCTCGTGACGCCGCTTCGTGACCGGGTTCCAGACCAGGATATCCCCGTTCAGCCCGTGCATCGGCCGTCCGTCCTTCGACCGGGTCTCGGTCACCCAGTCGTCGTAGTCGGCGGCGCGCATCTCGTGGGGGTACCCGTCCTTGAGCGGCCAGCCGATCCCGAAGATGAAGACGGCCGGATACTTCTGGACCAGCTGCGTCTCCCGCTGCTTCCGCGGGAGGTCGGGGTACATCTCGAGGATCTCCTCGGCGTGGAGGAAGTGGATCTCCTCAGGGAGGTTCGGGTACCTCGGGTCCTTGAGCTGAGGGAACAACGACTGGGCGTGGCGCTCGGCCCCCGTGATGACCTTCCAGATCTTCCGAACTGTCGTACGGAGATACTCGAGGGTACGGTCGGAGCTTTCGATCGCCTTCTCCCAGTCCCACTGGTCCACGTAGGCGCTATGGTCGTGGTCGAGGAAGTAGTCCTTCCGGACGGCTCGCATGTCCGTGAGGAGCCCTTCCCCGGGGACCATACCGAACTCCCGCAGGGCCATGCGCTTCCACTTGGTCGCCGCCTGGACGACTTGGGCGTTGACGGGGTGGCGGTCGTAGTCGTTCTTGATGTGGAACGGGATCGGCGTTCGGGAGCCATCCCGGTCAAGCATGTCGTTGACCCCAGCGTCGGCGTCCACGATCAGCGGGACCTGGACCATCATCAGGTTCAGTTCCTTGCAGAGGTTCTGCTCGATGTACGACTTCACCGCGTAGATCGCCTGCTGGGTCTCGCGCGGCGATAGGCGCGACCGGTAGTCGTTCGGAAGCACCCGCTCCAACTCGTCGTAGTTGCCGATACCCGGTCCTGCAAGGTCCGCCTTCTTGTCTGCGAGCATGCCCACGAATCACCGGGGCAGTCTTCGGCGACGAACGGCATCAAGCTCCCGTCAAGTCCTGTTAACCCTCGGTCGAGCCGCTGGGGTGACGGCCGCCCAGTCCGGTCACGTCACCGCGAGGCCGCTCGCCGATACCTGCTCTCGAAGGGGATCGGCGAACGGGGAAGGGCCGGGCCCGAGGGGATTCGAACCCCTGACCTTGCGGTTAAGAGCCGCCTGCTCTACCGGCCTGAGCTACGGGCCCGTGACGGCGCCGGAGCCGGTCGTTCGCATAAAGCCTCCCCGGGAATCGCGGGGGCGCATACCCCACGGCTAGGGCGAGGTTTCACTTGGCGATCCGTTCGAGCGCGGCCCCGACCATGAACGGCAGGAGCAGGGTTACGTCGCCCTCCACGGTCGTGTGGCGCGCCTTCGGCTTGAGCTTCCCCCAGGAGATCGCCTCGCGGGTCCGGGCGCCCGAGAGGCTGCCGTCCCACTCCACGGCCGTCGTGATGTAGAGCGCCGCGTCCAGCCCGCCCCGGAACTGGTTCCACCAGATCGTGTGGTGCTTCGAGATCCCTCCACCGAGGAGGATTGCGCCAGCCCGCTTCGCGCCGTAGACGAGGTCGGAGAGCTCCTGCTCGTCCGACAGAAGGTCGAGCGAGAGCGCCTTGTGGTCCTGCCAGAAGAGCCAGAGCTGCGACCCGACCGCGCCGTCCGTGATCCCCGGAACGAACACGGGTACGTCCCGCCGGTACGCCGCGCGAAGGATGCTCGAGCGCGCCCGGTCCGGGATCGAGGCGCCGATCGCGCGCGAGAGCGCCCGGGTCGACAGCGAGCGCGTCCCGTCGTCCCAGAGGCGCTTCAGGAGCGCCTGCATCTTGCGCTCGAGGATCGCGCCGTAGTTCGCCTCCGGGATCACGAGGTTCCCGAGCCGGTACAAGTGGCGGCGGTGGAGGGCGGCGTCGTCGAGGTTCCATTCGCCGTGGTAGTACGGCCGGAACGACCGAGCCAGGTCATGGTCGAGCGTGCCGCAGGTCGTCACGACCGCATCCACGTAGCCCTTGTCGACGAGCGTCGCGAGGACGCCGCGGGTGCCGGTAGCGACGATGTCGGCCGGGAACGACAGGAAGACGGTCATCTCCGGGTCGGAGAGCATCCGCGCCAGCAGGTCGACCCCCTCGGCCACGCCCTTCGCGCTGAACCCTCCGCCTTCCTCCAGGCGGCGGGCGAGCGTGTCGAGCGACGGTCGGTCGTCGACCCGTACGTCCTGGACCTTGCGCGGCACGGGGCCTGGGAGCGGTCCGGAGTTAAAGCCCTCCCGTGAGGCCGAACGTGAGGGACCGGAAGACGAGGAAGTAGGCGACGAAGTAGCCCGCGATTGCACCGCCGTTGAGCAGCGGCAGGCCCGCCTGGGGGTTCCCGCCGAGCACGAGGCGCATCAGGACCCCGTAGCCGACCAGCGACCCGAGCATGACCGCGAGGGCGACCACCAGGTTCGCCCCGATCCCGAAGACCGTGGGGACGGTAGGAAGCCAGACGAACGCCGAGGCGACCAGGGTTCCCGGGATGACGATGTCCCCCAGCCCCATGAACATCGCCGCCCGCTCCTCGACCGGCTGGCCCCGCTGCTCCTTGAGCGTGGGCGCGGCGGTGTAATCGTAGCCCGCCCGGTCGGGCATGACCATCAGGATCGGGAGCTTCATCTCCGTGACCACGTCCGCGAGCGAGACCATGTGCTTCGTCCGATAGACCGCGATCGCGTCGTAGACCATGAGCGCGGAAAGAAGGATGAGCGCCGGCAGGATGCCGAACGAGATCCCGAGGATCGCGATCAGAGCGCCCCCGGCCACGAACCCCGCTAGGTCGACGATGTACCACTGGGGGTCCATCAGGAGGGCCATGTAAAGGCCGGCCGACACGATGCCGGCGAGGATGAGCGCCGGGTCGACCCCTATCTCCGCGGAGTAGGGCGGCAGCAGGAGGGCACCGGAGGGCTCGAGGAACAGAAAGGTCGCGTAGAGGGTGAAGAACAGCGACCCCGCGATGCCGAGCAGGATCAGCTGGCGCAGCGCACCGACCCCGCCCTGACGGCGGGCGAGGAGGAGGATCAGCAGCGGGGCGAGGACGATCACGAGGATGAGCGCGATCGGGGCCGTGGGGCTCTGTGGGTTCGCGTTCGAGGCGAGCCCCTCGGAACGGAACGGGTTCGCGAGGGCGAGCCCGACGATCTGGGCTCCGATGTAGAGCGCGAGGAGACCCAACCAGCGGACGTTTGCCATGACGGCCTACGGCTGGACGACGGCGTACGCGTTGTTGCCCAGCACCTTCGTGACCTTCGCGTTGACCGTCGCTCCCCGTTGGTTGGCGCCCGTCACGAAGATGACGAACCCGTCCTTCTTCGCGACCCCGTCGCCGCGCCGTCCGATGTCCTCGATCGTCAGCCGGTAGACCTCGCCGACCGTGACGGGTGTCCTCGGCTTCTCGGGCTCCACCACCCGCCGGACCGTGACCGGTCGCTGGGCCCCGCACGCCTCGCAGACGAGCAGGGTGAGACGCCCCTCCTTCTGGAGGTGCGTGTCCGGGCGCTTGCATTCCGAGCAGATCACGAACTTCGCCGTGTACTCCCGGACCCGGGCCGCGAGCGCTTCCTTCGCGAGTCGCGACTTCAGCACGCCGCGCGGGAGGTCGAGCACCCCCGGACAGCCGAACTCCTTCGCCAGGTAACCGATCAGGTGCTCGGGCTCGCGGCGGAGCACGCCGGCGATCTCCTGCAGGTTGCGGATGACGGTGCTCCGTCCGTCGGACATGACGTCCGGTTCCGGGACCTGGAACCGTTCGCCCCCCGCTCGGACGGGAGGGAGCTTGGCGCGGGTGCGCTCAAGCATGACCTCGTAGGACTCCATCGGCGAGGCAATCAGCGAATCGCGGGGGATAAGGATTCCCGGCGGTCAGTCGCGCGGGAAGACGGCCAGGGCGTCCAGTACCTTGGCGAGGTCCCGCTCCGCGACGATCGCGGTCGCCCCCCGGCGGACCGCGTCGTCCTCGGGGAGGAACGCGATCCCGATCCGGCTGCGCCGGAAGAGGCCCACGTCGATCTCGGAGTTGCCCACCGAGGCCGTTTCCGCCGGGGCGACCCCGAGCTGCTGCTGGAGCGCGGCGAGGACCCCCTCCTTCCCGTGGATCGGCACCCGGATGATCCCCTCGCCCGTAAGGTGTCCGTCCGCCGTGACCCGGAACCCGTTCGCGAGGGAGACGTCGATCCCCAGCTCCCGCGCCACGCGGCGGGCCAGGAGGTCGATCCCCCCGCTCACGATCGCCGTACGGACCCCCCTCTTCCGAAGGCCATCGACCAGGCGCCGGGCTCCCGGCATCAGGGGCACCGTGTCGAGGATCCGTTCGAGGTCGAAGACCGTGAGGTCCGGGGCGTGTCGTCGCCAGATCGCGATATCGGAGCGGATGAACTCCTCGTCGTCGATCTCGTTCGCGAGGAAGCGCCGGAGTCCTTCCGGGTTCTTCTCGCCAAAGTGCTCGTGGACGGCGGCGAACGAGCTCGAGACGTCGACGAGCGTCCCGTCCATGTCGAACGCGACGAGCCTAAGCACGGACTCCCTGGGCGATCCGGTCCGCACGCGCGAGGACCTTGGCGGGCGGTCGCACCGCCCACGCCGCGAGGTTCTGATCGACCTGTTCCGGCCGGCTGGCGCCGAAGACCGGAACGGCGCCTCGGCTGCGCAGCCAGTGGAACGCGATCGAAGCGAGAGGCACCTTCGCCTCGGTGGCAAGGTCGCGAAGCTCCTGGGTTCGCTGGATGATCTCCGGAAGCCGGTCCGGCTCGAACAGACGGTGGGCGAACTTCCGGACCTCGGCCGGGATCCGTTTTCCATCCAGGTAGCGGCCGTGGAGAAGGCCGCGGGCCAGCGGCGTGTACGCTTCGAGCAGGATGCCGTGCGACCGGCAGTAGTCGAGCACCGGGTCCGCCTCGTCCCGGTCGAACAGGTTGTAGCGGACCTGGTTGACCACGATCCGTGTCTCCGCGAGGTGCCGGGACGCCTCCTCCAGCTGCTCCTGCGAGAAGTTCGACACCCCGATCGCTCCGACCTTTCCCTCCTTCCAGAGCGTCTCCAGGGCGGCCATCGTGCCCGCCATCGGGACTCGCGGGTCGGGGGCGTGGATCAGGTAGAGGTCGACGGAGCTCCGGCCGAGCCGCTCCAGGCTGCCCACCAGGGCCGCCCGGACCTGCGTCGGTCGAAGGTGTTCCCACGAGACCTTGGTAACGATGTACGCGTCCGTGCCGGCGGCCGAGGTCCGGTGGAGGACCTCTCCCAGGACCCTCTCCGAACGGCCGCTGCCGTAGACCTCCGCAGAATCGAACCATCGCAGGCCCCTCTCGTAGGCCCGAGCGATCGTGGCCTTCGTGCGCGCCTCGTCCTCGCCGGTCCACCGGCCGAGCCCCCAGAGGCCGAGTCCGATTGCGGGGTGCGCCTTCTTCCCGACCGCGAGAGGGATGGTCTCGATCGATGCGGTCGGAGGGGGTGCGGGCGCGGTCTTGCGACGGGGCTGCCGGGGTGCAGGGGGACGGGTCTTCGGCGTCACGGAGGGGTCTCCTCGCGGATACGCTGGTCGATACGATCGATCCGTTCCTTCAGTTCTGCGGCCTTCGCCTCGGCCTCGCGCACCACCTCGGCCGGAGCCCGGCCTCGGAATCCGGTATCGGTGAGGCGAGCCTGGGTCTTCGCGAGGAGCCCCGCCAGCATCTCTCGCTCGCGTTCGAGGGCCGCCGAGCCGCCCGGGCCGCCCGCGGGTCTTTCGAGGTAGAATTCGCCGATGGACGACACGCGGCTCGCGGTCCCCGGGGGCGGCGGCGCCGAGGCGTCCAGGAAGCTGAGCTCCCCGATCTGGGAGAGGCGGGCCGTCGTGGCCCGTTCGGAGACGAGCACGCGCTCGATCTCGGGACCCGACGGACGGATCCAGGCCCGGGATGTGCGGGAGACCGCCACGTGCTCCTCCGCCCGGAGGTTCCGGAAGAGCCGAACGGCCTCGAGGACGGGGCCCATCTCGACCTCGGCGATCGGGTCGGGGCTGACCTCGGCACTGCGGGGCCAGCCGGCGCGGGCGAGCAGGGGTCCCTCGTGCGGGATCGCATGCCATAGTTCCTCCGTGACGTGGGGGACGAACGGATGGAGAAGGCGAAGGGTACGCTCCACCACGAAGAGCAACGTCGCCTGTGTCTCGCGCTGGAGAGGCTCTCCGCGATGGCCGAAGAGCGCGTCCTTCGCGATCTCCACGTAGCGGTCCGCGAGGTCGTGCCAGACGAACGTGTGCAGCGCCGTAGCGGCCCGGGACGGCTCGAACGCGGCGAGCGCGGCGTCCACCTCGGCGGCGGTCCTCTGGTACCGCTCCACGATCCACCGGTTCTCGAGCGCGCTTCCGGGCACGAGCGCCGGTGGACTCTCGGGGGCCGGGGTTCCCGGTGGGATGTGCCCGAGCGAGAACCGGACCAGGTTCCAGAGCTTCGTGAGGAAGTTCCGGCCTCCGTCCAGGGTCGCCGCTCCGAAGGAGGAGTCCTCGTCCGTGGGATTCGGGAAGACCAAGGCGAACCGGAGCGCGTCGGCGCCCCGCTCCCGGATGACCTCGAGCGGGTCGGGGGAGTTCCCGAGATGCTTCGACATCCGGTGACCGGCCTCGTCCCGCATCATCCCGGTGAAGTACACGTCGGAGAACGGTCGGTCGCCCATGAATCGATACCCCGCCATCATCATCCGGGCGACCCAGAAGAACATGATGTCCCGACCCGTGACGAGGACGCTCGTCGGATAGTACCGTTCGAGGTCGGCGGTGCGCTCGGGCCATCCCAGGGCGACGAACGGCCAGAGCCACGAGGTGAACCACGTATCGAGCACGTCGGGGTCGGCGGCCAGGTCGCGCCCGTGGCACGAGGGGCATTCGGTCGGAACCTCCACGTTGGCGGTCGCCTCACCGCACGCCTTGCAGTAGTGAACCGGGATCGCGTGGCCCCAGAGGACCTGTCGGGATACGCACCAGTCCTGGATCTCCTCCATCCACCGGAAGAAGGTCCGGTTCCATCGCTCGGGATGGATACGTATCTCGCCGCGCCGGACCGCGTCGACCACCGGGGTCGCGAGCGGGGCCATACGGACGAACCACTGGGTCGAGAGGCGCGGCTCGATCACGGCGTCCGACCGTTCGGACCGGGCCACGGCGTGCCGATACCGGGTCCGGCGGACTACGAGGCCCTCCTGCTCGAGACGCGCGGTCGTCTTCTCGCGCGCTTCGTCCCGGTCGAGCCCCCGGAACTCGGAGGGAACCCACTCTCCGACGAGGCGCGCTTGCTCGTCGAAGATCTCGGTGGGCGTCGCCAACCCCGGGTTCCGCATCGCGATCTCTCGGTCGATCGGATCGTGTCGCGGGGTGATCTTGAGGGCGCCCGCGCCGAACAGCGGGTCGACCGACCGGTCGGCGATGACCGGAACGCGTCGCCCTGTGAGGGGTACGACGACCTCGCGCCCGACCTCGCCCCGGTGACGCTCGTCCTCGGGATGGACGGCGACCGCGACGTCGCCGAAGATCGTCTCGGGACGCACGGTCGCGACGAGGATGCCCTCCGGCGCCCCGTCGGCCCACGCGTACCGGACGAAGAGGAGGTCCCCCTCCTCTTCCGAGTGCACGACCTCCAGGTCGGAGACGGCCGTTCGGAGCCGCGGGTCCCAGTTGACCATCCGTTCCCCGCGGTACACGAGACCCTCGCGGAACAGCGAAACGAACACCTCGCGGGTCGCACGGACGCTCGCCGCGTCCATCGTGTAACGGAAGCGGGTCCAGTCGACCGAGAACCCACCCGCGCGGATCTGCTCGACGATGCGACGCTCGTGCTCCGCGCGCCATCGCTCGATCTCCGCCAGCGCGACCTCGCGCGGAAGGTCCTCGAACACGGTCCCCTGCCGCTGGAGGCGGCGCCGGACCTCGACCTGGGTGGCGAGCCCCGCGTGGTCGACCCCGGGCACCCAGAGGGTCGGCTCGCCCCGCATCCGGTGGTAGCGGGCGAGCACGTCCATCACGGTGTCGCCGAGCATGTGACCGAGGGTCAGGGCCCCCGTCACGTTCGGCGGCGGGAGTACGAGAGAGAAACCCGTCGAATCGGGCTGCCCTGGCGCCCGGAACGCTCCCTCGCGTTCCCATTCGGCCTGCCAACGCGCCTCGATCGGTCCGGGCTCGAATCGAGACGGAAGGGTCGGGGTGCTCAGGACCCTTCCCTCCCGAGCGTGAGGGGAGCGCAGACGGCGAGCTCCCCGACCGAGAGCGCGGCCATGACGACGAACCCGAACGTTCCGTAGGCCAGGAGCGGGGCGGCCGCCACGACGAGCCCCGGAATGGCGACGACCAAAGCCGTCCACGCACCGGCGTACAGGTTCGACACCGGCACCCCGCGGGCGCGGGACCACCGGAAGAGGATCCCGAGCTCGAGCAGGGCGGCCGCCAGGACCGCCGGGAACTCCGCGGCGACGAATCCCAAGAAGACCCACGGCGCGGAAACGCGGACGAGGGTGATGCCGAGCACGATGACCCCGGCGAGGAGATAGACAATCACCATCAGTGCCGCCTTCCCCAGGATGACGCTCCGGTTGGAGAGCGGGAGGGACCGGCCGTAGGAGTAGGCGACCACCTCGATGGAGAAGAAGGCAGGGCCAAAGAAGGTTGCGAGGAGGGCCGCGGCGACGACGGCGGCAAGGGCCAGGCTCTGGGCCGCGGCCCGGCCCGGGGCGTCAGCGAGCGTCACGAGCCCGATCGCGACCGAATCAAGGATCGGGAGGAGGATGAGAAAGGCGTAGCCGGGCGTCCGGCTCGCGGTCCGGAGGTCCTTGGTCATGACCGCGAGCGCGGGACGCTGCGGGCGGAGCTCGTACTGAGGAGGGGGCCCCGGCCGAGAGGATCTCGTGGGAAGGCGGGACGCCGACCGGACCGACCCGAACATCCAGAGCGAGGCGTACACTGCCAGCAGCACGTATCCGGCCGAAGCGGTGGCCAACTCGAGGAGCGCTACGGAACTTAGCGAGACACCGCGGGGACCTACCGCGGCGAGGGCGGGCAGCATCGCGAGCGTGAACGGGTACGCGGCCACGAGCGCTTCGAAGGTCGTCGGGGAGCTCCCGGAGGCCGCGCCGCCTAGGACGGTGAAGAACACCGGACCGGCGGAGACGAACCCGAGCACGGCGACCGCGGGGATCAGCCAGAGGAGCAGGTGAGCCCAGCGGACCACCGTTCGGCCTCCCCCGCCGCGGGAACCCTGGATCTTCCGCACAAAGAAGCGGCCGGTCACGAACGACAGGGCGAGCGCGAACGTCACCGCAGTGAGGGCGCCCGGCACCGTCGCGAGGCCGGCGAGCGGGCCGAGGGCGATGCCCACGAAGAGCGGGGTCGCCACCAGGACGACCGCGGTGGGGACGTCGAACATTCTGAGGTAGACGATCCCCGCGGTCCTACGCAGGGTCGTTTCGTCGATCGGCAGGGACTCGAGGACCGGCAGCGCCCCCGAGCTGAGGAACGTCGGGAGCATCTGAAGACCGGTCCACCAGAGCAGGGCGACGTCGATGCTGAGCAGGCCGGTAAGGACCCCGGCGTCGAACGCCGCGGGAGGAAGCGCGTAGGACGCGAGGGTCGCACTCCCCGCCGTCCCTACCCGGAGGAGGACGGCCGCTCCGACAGTGATCAACCCGAGGACGAACCCCACAAGCGCCTTGCTCTGGGCGACGCGCCGGCGCGCGCGAGCGGCGAGCAGGCGGGCCGGCCCCGGCGGGGGCAGGTTTCCCTGACGGAACGCGTAGATCGCCTGGAACGAGACCTCGGCGAGCGGCGTACGGCTGAGCCGCCAGGCGTCCCGCCAACCCATCCCACTACCCTTCCAAGAGGGCGATGGCGGCCGGGAGCCCCTCGTCCTCCTGAGTGAGCCGGAGGAACACCTCCTCTAGCGACGCGTCTCCGTGCGCCACCCGACCGCGGAGCTCGTTGAGCGTCCCTTCGGCTAGAAGGACGCCCCGGTCGAGGATGCCGACCCGGTGGCAGAGCTCCTCCGCGACCTCCATGGTGTGGGTGGAGAACAGCACGGCCCGCCCTTCCGCGCCGGCGTAGCGCACGACCAGGTCCTTGACGATCCGCACGCTCCGGGGGTCGAGCGCGTTCATCGGCTCGTCGAGCACCAGGAGGCGCGGCGTGTGGAGGAACGCAGCGATGATCAGGACCTTCTGCCGCGTTCCGCTCGAGAGGGAGGCGATCGGCTCCTCGAGCTCCGATTCGAGGCGGAACGCGATCGCGTACGCCCGCATGCGCTCGGTCGCGGCCGCCGGATCCAATCGGCGTACCCCGGCGATGAACTCGAGGAATTCCCGGGGCGTGAGGGACTCGTAGAGGAGGGAGGTCTCGGGAACATAGCCGATCTTCGCCTTCGCGCTCAGCCCGTCGACCGTGACATCCCGGCCGAAGACGCGTACCCTGCCGGAGCGTGGGCGCACGAGGCCCACGATCGACTTGATCGTGCTCGACTTGCCGGCGCCGTTCGACCCGAGGAGACCGTAGATCTCCCCCGGGCGGAGCGCGAGCGAAAGAGAGTCGACGGCCCGGCGCTCGCCGTAGTCGATCGTCAGGCCTTCGATCGAGAGCGGTACCGATTCGTCGGCGGCGCTCTCGACGCTCATCCGATGCCCATCGGACCTGCGGGAGTATAAGGCCGCGGGGCCACGTTCAGCGCGACCGGACCAGCGGGAACAGGATCACGTCCTTGATGGACGTCGTCCCGGTGAGCGCCATCACCATCCGGTCGACCCCCAGGCCGATCCCGGAGCATGGCGGGAGCCCGAATCGCAGGGCGCGGACGAAATCGGCGTCGTAGGCGTAGCCGTCGTCGCCCCGCTCGCCGAGCTGCTCGCGGAATCGGCGCTCCTGCTCGTCAGGGTCGTTGAGTTCCGTGTAGGCGTTGCCGAGCTCGTAGCCGGGGTAGAACACCTCGAACCGCTCCACCCGGCCCGGCTTCGAACGGTGGCGCTTCGCGAGCGGCGTGGTCACCTCGGGGTGGTCGACCACGAACGTCACACGTTCGAACGTCGGTTCCACGTAGTGCTCGAACAGCTTGTCGAGGAACGTGCCGGTCGACGACCGGTCCGGAACGGTCGAGCCGGCCTTTCGCGCGAGCTCCCGCAGCTGGTCGCGGGACTTCGAGAGGAGGTCAGGGACGCCCATGCGCTTCTCGAGCGCCTCGACGAAATCGACCGTCGGGAACGGCGGGCGGAACAGTTCGGCCCCCTTCTGGGCCGTGGGCGAATCGGGGAGCAGTGCGGCCGCCCGGTCGGCGAGGCACACGAACAGCCCCTCGGTGAACGCGCGCATGTCGTTGTAGTCCGCGTACGCCCAGTAGGCTTCGAGCTCGGTGAACTCCGGCGAGTGGGTGGTGTCGAGATCCTCGTTGCGGAACGATTTCCCGAGCTCGTAGACCTTCTCGATCCCTCCGACGAGGAGCCGCTTCAGCGGAAGCTCGAGGGCGATCCGGAGCCGGACCTCCTCGTCGAGGTAGTTCGACCGGGTGACGAAGGGAGCGGCGGCCGCGCCGCTCGCGACCGGCAGGAGCACCGGGGTCTCGACCTCGACGAAGCCCGCGCTGTCGAAGTAGCGGCGGATCTCGCCGATGAGGGCTGCCCGCACCCGGAACCGTTGTCGACTCTCGGCGGACGACAGGAGCTCGACGTACCGGCTCCGGAGCCGTTCCTCCACGTCCTGGAGCCCGTGATACTTCTCGGGCGGCGGGGCGATCGCCTTCGCGAGCAGGGTCAGCGAGCGGATTTCGAGCGACGGCTCTCCACGACGCGAGACCGCGGCCGCTCCGTCTGCCCCGAGGATGTCGCCCGGGTCGAGGTCCGAAAGCCAGGCCCGGAACACGTCCTCTCCCAGCACGTCGGCGCGGAGGAGGAGCTGGAGCGAACCGCTGCTGTCCTCGAGGTCCGCAAAAGCGGTCTTCCCGTGCTCCCGGACGATCTTGAGGCGGCCGGCCACCCGGAACGAACGCGTGCTGTCCACGGCCCCGGGTTCGAGGCTCGAGCAGGCTGCGCGAACGAGGTCCGTCGCGACGCGGCCAGGAAACGACCAGGGGTACGGCTCCTTCCCGGCGCTGCGCCAGCGAGCGATCTTCGCGCGCCGTTCCGCCTCGAGCCGGGTCTCCTCCACGGTTCGTTCCCTCAGGAGCGAGGGGAGGCGGGTAAAAAATGGCTCGTAGTGGAGTCGGGCCTAGGCCGTCGGCCTTTCAAGGGACAGGCGCTCAACGCCCGCGGCGCGGTAGAGGGCGAGCTGCTCGGGGACCGCGGGGTCCTTGCCCGCGGGTTTCGCCGGCTCGTGGAGCAGGAGGAACGTCCCGAGGAAGAACTCCGCCGCGGCGTCCCCGCCTCCGATCCCGTAGCTGACGTAGTCGGAGAAGTAGACATGGACCTGGCCCGAGTGGTGCCGTCGGAGCGCGTCCAGGAACTTGCGTGCCTCCTCGGCGCCCTTGCGCTCGAGCTCCTCGAACAGGTCGCGAAGAATCGGGCGCTGGCTCAAGCCCGCGAGTCCATCGTAGGAAAGGTACGCCGCAGGCCTGGGGTCGAGCGCCACGACGTCCAGGCGGAGGACCCCCTCGACCGGCTTCGTCCTCATGCCGGCGCGCCTACCCGGCCCCCGTTAAGAAGCCTTCGGACCGCCGAGGGGGATTACGCGTCGGGTCGGCTCAGTGGCCGTGGCCCCCGCCGCCGCCCGGCGGCGCGGGGCCCGACTTCTTCGACGCGATGACGTCGTCAATCCTCAGGACCATGTTCGCGACCTCGACCGCGGAGCTCAGCGCCTGGCGCTTCACTCGGGCCGGTTCGATCACACGGAGCTTCCACATGTCCGCAGGCTTCCCATCGGCGAGGTTCACTCCGACGTTCTTGTTCGCGGAGGGGCCGTCGTGCGCGCTCCTCAGTCCGATCAGGGTATCGATCGAGTCGAACCCTCCGTTCTCGGCGAGGGCCCACGGGATCGCTTCGAGCGATTGGGCGAACGCCTCGACCGCGAGTTGCTCACGGCCGCCGACGCTCGACGCCCACTTCCGGAGCTTGACCGCGAGCTCGACCTCGGTCGCGCCGCCGCCGGGGCAGACAACCCCGTCTTCGAGAACGCTGCCCACGACCTTGAGCGCGTCCTGCAGCGAGCGCTCGACCTCCTGGGTCACGTGCTCGGTCCCCCCGCGCACGAGGATGGATACCGATCGGGGGTTGGAGCAGCCGGTGACGAACGTCATGTCGTCGTCCCCGACCTTGCGCTCATCGACCTTGCCGGCCTTGCCGAGGTCGGCCGCCGAGAGCTCCTTGATGCCCGTGACGATCTTTCCGCCGGTCGCCCGCGCGAGCTTCTGGAGGTCGGACTCCTTTACCTGCTTGACGGCGTAGATTCCTTCCTTCGCGAGGTAGTGCAACACGACGTCGTCGATGCCCTTCTGGCAGACCACGACGTTCGCGCCCGAGGCCTTGATCGCCTCGACCATCTTGCGGTAGGTCTTGTCCTCCTCGTCGAGGAAGCCCTGGATCTGATTCGGCGACTTGATGTTGATCTTGCTCTCGATCTCGGTCTTCTTGATCTCGAGCGACGAGTTCAGGAGGGCGATCTTCGCCGAGCTGACCTCGGTGGGCATCCGGGGGTGGCCGCGCTCCTTGTCGAGGACGATCCCTTCGATGAGCTCGGTGTCGGAGATGGTGCCGCCGTGGCGTTTCTCGACCTTGATCTGGTCCACGTCGCAGACGGTCTTGCCGCCACGCTGCTCGGCGATCCTGCGGACCGCGTTCACGGCGATCGTGGCGAGCTCGTCCCGCGCCCCGAGGACCCCCTTCGAGCCCATCGCGGTCTTCGCACAGTCGAGGAGGATCGCCTCATCCTCCGGCTTGACGGCGGTGGCGATCTCGGTGTCGAGAAGGCGTCGGGCCTCCTGGACGGCCAGCTGGAATCCGCGCGTGATGACGGTCGGATGAACGCCCTGCTCGAGCAGGGACTCCGATCGCTTGAGAAGCTCGCCCGCGAGGACCACCGCGGTGGTCGTTCCGTCGCCACACTGCTGGTCCTGGGTCTTTGCGACCTCGACCAGCATCTTGGCCGCCGGATGCTCGACGTCGACTTCCTTGAGGATAGTGACCCCGTCGTTCGTGATGGTAATGTCGCCCATCGAGTCGACGAGCATCTTGTCCATGCCCCGAGGACCGAGGGTCGACCGCACCGCGTCCGCAACGGCTCGGGCCGCGGCGATGTTGTTTCCCGTGGCGCCCTTGCCCCGCTCGCGCTCCGTGCCTTCCTTCAGGACGAAAATCGGCGTACCCTGCATCATCAGACTCACCAACTCTGGACAAATTGCCCTTCTATATAAAGCTTGGTTGATTCGCCGCGGGGATCCGGACCGTCCGCCGCGCGCCTTCGGGAGTATTTGCCGCTCCGAAGGAGCGTGTCACGGACCGTCGCATCGAGGGGCGAGCGCCCGGGCGGCCCCGGATTCGTTCTTCATCCGGCTGCGGGTGCCCGCGCCGGGGTTAGGTTATGAGACCCGCTGACGTGGTCGGCACGTGGCCGGCGCGGAAGTGCGGGGTGTTGTTCCCGTTCCGGGTGGGGAGCTCTACTACGAACGGTCCGGCAGCGGCCCTGCGATCGTTCTGATCCATTCCGCCTTCCTCGATTGCCGGATGTGGGAACCCCAGCTTGCGGAGTACTCGGCGAGCCACACGGTCGTCCGCTACGACGTTCGGGGCCACGGGCGCTCGAAGGGGGACCGGTCCAACGCGTCGGACGGAGAGGACCTGGGCGCCCTCCTCAACTTTCTGGATCTCCCCACGGCCTTCGTTCTGGGCAACTCGGACGGGGCGCGGATCGCCTGCGAGTTCGCGGCCGGACTCCCCGACAGGGTTCCCGGGCTCATCCTCGTGGCCGGCAACCCCCACGACCTCGAGCCGACCGAGGAGGAGAAGTCCCGGTTCATGGACACGTTCGCGAACGGAGAGGGGCAGCTGCTCGAGGCCGCTCGCGGCGGTCGCAAGGCGGAGGCGATCGAGCGGATCCTGGACCTCTGGGCGCCCTGCGTGCCCCCCGAGGAGCGGACGCGCCTTCGCGGGATCACGTCGGACAACTACGACCGACTGGTCGAGTTCCTCACCCGGGACGAACCGGAGGGCCGGAGGCCCGCGTACCCGGTCGCGGCGTCCCTGACCCTGGGGAAGATCCCCATCCTGTCGATCTCGGGAGCCCACGACAATCCGGCGGTCAACATGATGATGGGACGGTTCGCCGCGGAGGTCCCGAGCGCCCGACACTACGAGCTGGCGGAGGGAGACCACACCCCCAGCCTCTCCGCGCGGGCGGAGTTCGACGCCCGTGTCCTTGGATTCTTGACCCTCGTGGAGCGCGGCCGCCCGTGGCCGCCCCAAGACGAGTGAGCCGACCTCGACCGCCGCCAAAGGCCTCCGCGATACGTAACGTTCGGAGGATGGGTTCCCTGCCCCTCCTTTAGCGACGGAACCGGATCCCTTCTAGCGGGCGGGCCCCTTGGCGGCACCCGACATCACGGAAGCCAGTCGGAAGAACGCCTCGGGGGGGAGTTCCTCGGGCCGACGTCGGGCCCAGTCCGGGGGCCAGTCCGCCTCGCGCGCGAGAGCCTCGGCCTCCGCGTGCCCGCCCGCGACCTGGGGCAGGAGATTGCCGAGCTGCTTTCGTCGGGAGGAGAAGAGCGTCCGCACGACGGCCTCGAAGCGCTCGACCGACGGGACCGGAAGCGCCCCGTCTCGGGTGGTGTGGACGAAGATCTGGCCGCGGACCGCGGGCGGCGGGTAGAACGAGCTCTCCGGCACCTCCTGGAACAGCTCTACCTCACCGTAAAGGCGGGCCGCGATCGACAGCCGGCCGTAGGTCCGTGAGCCGGGGCCGGCGGCTAGGCGCGCGGCTACCTCCTTCTGAACGAGGGCAACGACGCGGGGAACGCGGCGGGCGAACAGGCGGAGAAGGATCGGGGTCGCGCTCGAGAACGGCAGGTTCCCGACTACGACCGCATCCGCGGGCACCTCGAGGTCGAGGGCATCCGCCTCGCGCACGGTGATCCGCGAACCGAACGCGGAGCGAAGGTGGTGGGCGAGGCGGCGGTCCCGCTCGATCACCGTGAGGTCGGCGATCCCTCGGCGGACCAGGGCCGCGGTGAGGATCCCGAGGCCGCCCCCGATCTCGACCACCGGTCGGCCCGCCGGGTCATCGGCGAGCGCCGCCTCGGCGTCGGCGACGAACGGGTCGACCAGGAACGATTGCCCCAGCACCTTCGAAGGAACTATCCCGAGCGCCGCGAGCGCGGCCTGCACCTCTCCCGGCCGCTCGGGGATCGCCCCCGGGACCGCGAGACCGTCCCGCTTACGGGGCGACGAAGAGGCGGTGTATGCCCTTCGGCGCGGGACAATATCGCGCAAGGCTCCGAAAACGGATGGCCCGGGCTCATAAGGAACCCCCCTCCCGGGCCGAGGCCCCCTGCCGGCGCCCCAAGTTGTGCCGGCCCGGCTGCCACCCGCACACGACCAGGATCGGGGCCTCGGCGGTCACGTCCGTCCCCCGAGCTGCCGCGCGGCGTCCTCGACGGACGTCTCCCCTACGTGGACGCGGGCCGCGAGCGCGACGGCGCGCACCAGGTCGGCGGCGAGGACCGTTCCCGCGACGACCGTCCCCGCGATGAGCGTCCCGCCCGAGGGAGACGGGATCCGCGCGGTGATCGTCCCGCTCTCCACCGAGACGTACGGCGCCGGGACGTCCGGCCCCTGGATGATCTCAACCGTAACGATGTGGGGATGGGCGACGTCCACTCCGGTGGCGGAGTTGTACTCTACCACTGCGCGTGGCGGTGGTCGTCCTCAGGGAGGGACTCAGAAACCATGGCGCTAATCGAACTACGAGAACTCTCAGGCCGCTATATAGCTAGTCCTTGACCGTGATCGACGGGCGGTGATTAGCGCCGTTAGGCCCGCCCGTCGCCGGTTTCCGGCCGGGTAGAGGGTACCCGATGTGCCGAGCATGAGAAACGTCCTAAGTGCGCATCGAACATCAACCCGACCGGCTCCGTCCCGGTAAGGCCCGGCCGGGCCATATACCCTCTCCTCCCCCTCGTAACCCCCCACC
>DATGZQ010000113.1:0-6859 GCA_035297125.1 Thermoplasmata archaeon | reverse complement strand
CAATCTTCTTCGCGATCCGCGTAGTCGAGAGGCGGCCCCCCTCGCGAAGCGCGCAGAGAGTGTCCAGCACCCAATCCTGGGCGCTGAGCTGTTTCCCGGAGACCTTCACTTTCTTGGGTGACATGTTGGACGCGCAGTGTCGGTCACATGTAAAGGTACGCCTCGAAGTTACCTTCCCCGGACTTCAGGGGTACGCCCTGGCCCCAGCGATTCCTCTCTGGGGTCGTCTCGGCTCTCAGGGTCACGTCTTCACCCCTCAGAACGAAAGCCGCCGAACGAACGGGATCGACACTGCCACCATTCCGGCCACGATCAGGCCCACGCCATCGATCAGTTCGAGGCGCGCCAGCGAGAGGTAGCCCGTCGACCAGCCCACCAGCAGGACGGCCGCCGACCCGGCGACCCCGGTGAAGAAGTAGAGGTTCGAGGTCACTCGGCCGAGCTGCTCCGCTGGAAATGACGCGCGGACCCAGGTGTACTTGGCGGTGTACCGAACGGAGAAGGCGGCCCCGACGACGGCCAGGATGAGACCCACAATGAGGACGGACGGTATCCTCGGGACAAGGGCCAGGACCGCAAGCCCCCCGATGACCGGGGCAGCTACGAGGAGAATGCCCACAGCGCGGCGCGGGTTCAGATGTCCGAGGCCGATCCCGGCCACCGCGCCGCCGAGTGTCTCCGCCGTCACGAGTGGGCCGTAGACCGCCGCAGGGTCCGAGAACCGTTGGAACGCGATGGCCGTGATCAGGAGGGGCGGGATCGCCGAGAAGAAGCCGTACAGCGACTCCAGGGCGGAGAATCTGCGGAGCGAGCGGCCGACAGAGCCCCGAAACGAATCCCAGCCGCGGCGGAACGTCTCCCAGAACCGGGTCGTTGGGGGCGAATCGATTCGCAGCGAGAGGGGGATCGCCGCGGCCGCCGCAAGCGCTAGCAGGACCACGTACGCGACGGCCCCGCCCTCGGAACCGACGAAGTACAGGAGGGCCCCTCCACCGGCATAGCCTCCGATCGTCGTACCGACGGAGACCACGCTGGATACACCGTCCGCGACGAACAGCTGCCGTTTCTCCACGACGATCCGAGGCGCGATCATGAACACCGCCCAGACGAAGTCCCACAGAACGGCCAGGACCAGGACGAGTGCGAGGAGGACGGGAACGGAGAGTGTGGCGGTTCGTATGCCCACCGCGAGCCCTCCGGCGGCCGCCGCCTGGACCGGATAGCACAGAAGGAGGATCGTTCGTTTGTCGCGAGCACGGTCCACGAGCGGCGCGACCAGGAACGTGGCGGTGTACACCCCGTACTCGATGAACAGCACCGCGCCGGCGACAGCGAGACTGTGGGTGACCGTGTACGCGAAGAACAGGATCGATACCGAGTAGACGGCATAACCTGCCCCCGCGAACGAACCGGTGGCTTCGAGCAGCAGGAACCGACGGTTGTGAAACAGCTCGAGCCACCCACCTCGCCGGTGCTCGTCCTCGGGGAGCCGATTGTCGATGGCAGGCGTCCTTGAGACCGGAGGGCCGGGACCCTCGGAAGTCGGCGGCGGGCCGACGTTCCCGTCGGTCACGGAGCTGGGTTGGACCGGCTCGCCCGAATCAGGAATCGGCAGACCGGATCCCCCGCCACGACGCGATGGCTCACGGCGACGTCGGCTCGGAGCAGGTTCCGAAACAGCCGTCGCTCCACGTCGCAGGCCTCACCATAGGCGTTGGCCACGGCAAGGATCGGGCAGTTGTGTTCCATGAGCTCGAAGGTTCCTGGGGCCGGCCGGCGAAGGGCGGCCATGTATCCCTCCTCGTCGCGGATGCGTGCCAGCTCTCGGGCTCGCTCGC
The DNA here is from genome assembly GCA_035297125.1 of Thermoplasmata archaeon. Classification (GTDB taxonomy): domain Archaea; phylum Thermoplasmatota; class Thermoplasmata; order Lutacidiplasmatales; family UBA184; genus Lutacidiplasma. Next base: position 5,021 of record DATGZQ010000113.1, on the reverse strand, counting down.
CGAGTACTGGCGAACCGAGCCGCGGCCCATGGGCTTTGCGGAGTTCCTGGGCGCGTTCCTCTAGCATGCGCACCACGCCGCTCCGACCCTCCAGCTTCTCGATGAAGCCGAGGGCGGCGAGCGCGAGCTGCGTGTAGGCCTCCGGAAACAGTCGATCTGCGGACGGTGCGAGCCGAAAGATCGCCGGTGGCCGTCCCTTGCCTCCTCGCCGGTAAGCTCGGTGTACGAGGCCGTCGTTCTCCAGGGACGCGAGGTGGCGGAGGGCGGCCACCTTGGAGGTACCGAGTTCACGCGCGACCTCGGCGAGCGAGGCGTCGGGGGACCGCTTGAGAAAGAGGAGGGTGGCCCGCTTCGGACCGGAGTAGCCATTCGGCGCCGGGAACGCCAGCGGGAGCGGCGTCATCGAGCGGCCAACGCGGCGGCGGTTCATGAACCCTTCCGTTCACAAAGTTGACGAAGTGCCACCGAGCCGAAACCGTGGCACGGAGGCAGCAGGGCCAACCGCCCGACCGAGCGCCCTGGTGGGCGAATCTGTGGAGGGCCGGAGACGGCCTACTCGGAGAGCGACTTGTTCGTCTCGCGGAGGCGACGGGCGAGTTCGAGCAGCATCCCCTTGTACACACCGCGGTGGGTCTCTGCGAACGCGTCGAGTTCCCAGCGTGAGAGCACGCCGACCGCGGTCGGGCGTGTCGTGACGACGTCGGCCGACCGGGGCTGGCTGTCGAAGAGCGACATCTCGCCGAAGAACTGGCCCGCACCGAGCCGGGCGAGCGCGCGGGTCCCCTTGCGGACCTCGACCTCGCCCGCCAGAATGAGGTAGAATCCGATCCCGGCCTCTCCCCGCTTCACCACGGTTTCGCCGGGGTCGAGATACCGGACCTTCACCTCTTTGCCCAGCGACTTCAGGTTTCGGTCGGAGAGCTCCGAGAAGATCGGCGTCTGGCCGAGGAGCTCGCTGATAGCGTTGGGTCCAATCTCGGCGGGAGGCGTCACGTTCGAGGGTACCTCTCCTCGGATATATCCGTCACGCTCGCCGCCACGAGCCGATTTCCGGCGGAGTGCTTGCTTTCTCCGTCCGATCGGGCAGGCTCCCGAACGCCACCGTAGATCGGGGACCTCTCGCGACCGCCCCTACCGGGGCGGGGGTCGGGGCGAGGACCGTCGCTCGAGGAGGGCGTGGTACACCGCGAACCCACCCCCGCTCCTCGCCTCGTACTCGGTCTTCCGAAAGACGAACTCCTCCTCGAACGCGGCGGCCGCTTCCTCGAGGGACGGGCGGTGCGGGGGTCCGAGCTTCTGCACCGTCTCCCGGGCGACCCAGGATAAAAGGTACGATCCTCGAGGGCGCAGCACACGCCCGAGCTCCCTCGAGTAGGCGGTGCGAAGCGGGATTGGGAGCGTGTGGAAGCAGCCTACGTCGACCAGGGCCCCGAAGGTCCGCTCCCTGTAGGGCATACGCAGCGCGTCCTCGGCACGGAAATCCACACGGAGACCGAGCCGGTGCGCGCGGCGCCGGGCCGCTTCGATCGCGAGAGGGGCGAGGTCGACCCCGCTCACGCGGTAGCCCGCCCGGGCCAGGAACAGCGAATTGGTGCCGGCTCCACACCCCACGTCGAGGACGCGCGTTCCGACCCGGAACCAGTGCTCGGCGACCGCCCGGCGGAGCCATCCATACGGTCGGGGAGAGAACCACGGCAGGTCCCGGTACGGCGTACGCTCGTACGTCTTCCCCCACTGAGCTCGATGCTCTCCCGAGACTCCAGGACGAGGGCGACCACGGAGACCACCTCGGCGGGAAGGAGTCATGCCGGTACCCACGGTTCACGCGATCGAGTCTTGGTCGACCCGCAGGTCGACCCCGTGGGAGAGGTGCGCTCGCAGATTCAGGAGGTGGTACGCCCAGCCGGCCTGAACGGCGCCGTGGAGGCGGACCCACGCGGGCCCGGACTTGAACCCGCTGTGTGTGATCTTGAGAACGGTGCCGCGCCCCTTCTTTCGCAGGTCGAACCGAGCCTCGGTAAGGAAGGCCCTCCCCTTCCCGAACCGGTCGGGCCAGGAAAGGCAGAGCGATCGACCCGGGACCACTGTCTTCACCCTCCCCCGGAGCGAATACCCGCCACGCCAGACAAAGGTGAACGGGGCGTTCGGAGCCAGCGTAATCTCCGCCCGCCGGACGAACCATCGCGAGAGCTTCTTCGGCTCCGTCAAGGCGGCGAAGACCTTCGCGGGGCTCGCGTCGTAGTAGAACGTCTCCTGGACGGTCAGCCGGCTCGCCATCGGGAATCCGAACCGGCGGGCAGTATTGAGGCCAGCGGGCTGAGGCGATCCGCCTCACCCGTGTAGCGGACCGTCTACTCAGGCGGCGTCCGCGGCTCCTTCTTGCGGCGCCGGACCAGCGTCAGGACCAGGATCACGGCCCCGAAGGCGAGGAGCGCGACCCCGGTGAGGAGCTCCAAGGCCTCCACGGTCGGCAGCCCGAAAAGGCTTTGCGAGCCACTTCCGGACGAAAGACCCTCGAACGCGACCGACACGACCATGGCCGTTCCGTTCACGACCACCGACCCGGTACCGGGATCCACCGAGTCCCCCGGAGGTGGTTGCACGGTGAAGCCGAACGTCCCGTTCGGCACGGAGAAGATGAGGTAGGTCACGTTCGTGCTGAGGGTCTTCGCACCGAGCGTCACCGACCAGTTCGTGCCCGCAGCGAGACCCGACGCCGAGAACGTCACCGTGAACATCGGCGGGGGTACGTAGGTGAAATCGATGACCCTCGATATCCCTGTGCCGTTCACGTGAACCATGCCCGTCGGCGGGTTCGCCAGGTAGTACTGGGCGCTGACCACGAACGAGTAGTTCCCGTCGGGTTCCTCGAACCCCACCGTGGACGTGTTCGAGCGGTTGGTGACCCCGTTCAGCGTCACGTTCCAGTTCGCACTTCCCGCCCAACCGTTCTCGGTGAACTCGACGGAATAGCTCCGCGGTGTCGCGAGGACGCTGAGGTTGTCGGAACCCGTGTTGGAAATGTACACATCCCCGTTGCCAGGGTCGTACACGGCGAACTCCGGCACGGACCCGACGTTGACCGTCGCCACGACCGTGGTGCCTTGGATCAGGGTCACGGAGTCCGAGCCGTCGTTGGCGACGTACACGTCGCCGTTGCCGCTGTCGTAGGCCATGTACTCGGGGCCGGTTCCCGTGGGAACATAGGCGAGGAAGTTCGTGTTGTTGAGAACGCTCACGTTGTTGCCGCCGGTCGCGGCCACGTACAGGAAGCCGTTTCCCGAGTCGTAGGTGACCGAGGTCGGATAGAACCCTACCCACGCCGACCCGATCACCGAGAGCCCGTGGAGCGTCGTCACAGAGGTTGCGCCGTAGTTGGTCACGACCTCGGTGTTGGCGTCGCCGTCGTAGACGGGGTACTGTGGATTCTCCCCGACGACCGGCGCCGCCAGCGAGACGGTGCCGTTCAGAATGTTCACCGACGAGGTATCGGGATTGGGAACGTAGAGGAACCCGTCCGCGGGGTCGTAGCCGGCGAATCGCGGATTGCCTCCGACGTTGACCGAGCCGACCACGGTCGTGCCGTTGATCACGCTCACGTTGCCGGAGCCCGAATTCGGCACGTAGACCCATCCGGTCGCAGGGTCGAACTCGGCAGACCACGGAGCTGTCCCTACGGGGATCGAGGTCACGACCGTCAGCCCGGAGAGCACGCTCACGTTGCTGGTGTTGAAGTTGGGCATGTAGACGTAGCCGTTCTTGCTGTCGAACGCGCCGAACTGCGGCCCGGTTCCGACGTTTATCGAGCCCACGACGGAGGTTCCGTTGACCACGGTCACATTCGCCCCACCGCTGTTCGGGACGTACAGGTACCCGTTCTTCGGGTCGTAGGTCGGGCGTCCGGGGGTCTTGCCGACGGGCACGGAAGCCGGAGCGCTGGCCGGCGGCGCGGTCACCTGGTACCCCGCCAGGGGGCTCACGGGGGCCTTGCCCGGTGCAGGGGGGCCCACGTCGAGGACGGCGGTAGCCTGCCCCGACGTAGCAGCGCAACCACTACCGGACAGGAACCCGGCGAGAAGAATGAGGACCGTAACCCCGACCGCCAAGGCGAGCCGGTACCGCCTAGCCTTCACAGGAGGGCGTACACGTTGAGTCGTTATACGCGCTTGGCGGCGCCTGGGGCTATCGGCCCTGCGCTGGACCATGGCGGGAGGGCCTCCCGGGCAGGGTTTATGAAAGCGGGCCCATCCGGTAGCCGATGGCGGACCAGGTGCGTTTCGTCTACTCCGGGATCCGTGTCCGAAGCCTCTCCCGATCGCTCCGGTTCTATCGGGCGCTCGGCTTCCGAGTGGTGACGCGGGGGGAGTTCTCCCACGGGGGTAAGTGGGTCCACCTAGTCTTCCCAGGCTCCACCCACCGGCTCGAGCTCAACTTCTAAGCGAAGGGGAACCCGTTCTACGAACCGTTCCACCCCGGCACCGAGTTCGACCACTTCGGGTTCTTCGTGTCGGATCCGATTCGATGGCTTCGGAAGGCCGTTCGCGCCGGGGGAAGGCCGGCCGTCGGTTACGTGGACGGGCCGTACCAGTTGCTCTACGTGAAGGACCCCGACGGGGTCTGGCTGGGGGTGTGCGGCCCCGCCTGGCCCGGCGCCCTGCCCTCGCCCGCGACCATTCTTCGCCGGAAGCGACCGTCTCGTGGCGCGCGGTCTAGGCGGGCGGGTCGGAACCGTTCGGCCACTCGAGGCCCGCGACCCAGACGCCGCTGACCCGGGGCTATCGCTCGATCGCGTGGGCTCGCAGCCGGTTCGCGGCCTCTGCGTCGTGAATCCCGTCCGCCCCGAGCAGTTTCGCCCGCGAGGTACCCGCCCGGATCCAGTGGACGCTCGAGTGGGGCAGCCCCAGCCAGTCGGCGACAAGGGCGGCGACCGCACGGTTCGCCTGTCCTCCGACCGCGGGGGCACGACACGAGACCACCCAGCGCTTGCGCCACTCGTCCCAGGCAACCGTGTCCGCCGTGCT
>DATGZQ010000112.1:0-47017 GCA_035297125.1 Thermoplasmata archaeon | reverse complement strand
TGCTCCTCGCGCTGATCGTTCCGCCCGGGTCGCCGGAACGCTGGGCGCGCGAGGTCGCGCTCGGCGCGGAACGGGAGGCCGCCCGGTTCGGGACCCACCTGATCGGCGGCGACACGAAGCCGGGGCCGACGAGAACGCTCGTCTCCACCGTGGTCGGATGGGCCCGCCCTAGCGAGCTCGCGCCGCGGTCGGGAGCTCGGCCCGGCGACGTACTCGTGACCACAGGGACGGTCGGGCACGGGGGCCTTGCCTTCTACCGGCTGCACCACGGCCCTCGACGAGGGGCGCTCGCGGAGATGCTGGAAGTGAACCCCCGGGTCAGGGAGGGCCTCGCGCTCGCCCGCCATTCGCACGCGATGCTCGACACCTCCGACGGGATCGCGGACGCGAGCCGGCTCCTCGCCGAAGCGAGCCGGGTGCGTCTCGTCCTTGAGGAACGGCTCCTGCCCCTCGTTCCCGGCGTTCGTCGGGTCGCCATGACGGACCGGGCGCGACGTCGGCTCGCCTTCTATGGGGGAGATTACGAGCTTCTCGCGGCGGTGCCGCCCGACCGGGTCGCCCGGGCCGTGCGAGCGGTCCGAGCCGTGCGCGGTCGCCTGAGCGTCGTGGGCCGGGTCGAGCGGGGAGAGGGCGCGTTCCTGCGAACACCCCGGAAGACCCTGCCGATGCCGGCGGCCGGATGGCGGCCGTTCGACCTTCCGGGATCCCTGTAGGCTCCCTCGGAGCACGATTCCCGTCTCCGTGCGTCGGCGTCACAAGGAGTTCGCCACGCTCAAGTAGGGGGCGACGGGTTCGGGAATACTGAGGTAAGTTGTGCCGTCGAACGATCCTGTGATCAACCCATTTGAGACCGCGAAGCAGCAAGTCGACATCGTCGCTGACCTCATTCACCTCGAGGCCGGGATCCGCGACGTTCTGAAGCACCCGAAGCGCGAGCTGACCGTGAACTTCCCCGTCCGACTGGACGATGGTTCGTTCCGCGTCTTCACGGGGTACCGCGTCCAGTACAACATGGCGCGCGGCCCGTGCAAGGGCGGTATCCGCTACCACCCTCAGGTGACGCTGGACGAGGTCCGTGCGCTCGCCGCGTGGATGACCTGGAAGTGCGCCGTCGTCAACATCCCGTACGGGGGAGCGAAGGGCGGCGTCATCTGCGATCCGAAGGCGATGTCGAAGGGAGAGCTCGAGCGAATGACCCGCCGGTACGCGACGGAAATCGCCCCGATCATCGGCCCGGAGATGGATATCCCCGCACCGGACGTCTACACCGACAGCCAGACGATGGCGTGGATCATGGACTCGTATTCGATGCAGAAGGGCTACTCCGTGCCCGGCGTGGTCACGGGCAAGCCGATCAGCCTCGGAGGCAGCGAGGGACGGGGCGAAGCGACGGGCCGTGGCTGCGCGATCGTCATCCGCGAGGCCGCGAAGGACGCCGGGGTCCGCGTCAAGGGCGGGACCGTGGCGGTCCAGGGATTCGGTAACGCGGGGAGCGTGGCCGCTAACCTCCTGCACGACGAGCAGGGCGCCGTGATCGTCGCCGTCTCCGACTCGAAGGGCGGTATCTACAAGGCCGAGGGAATGAACCCCCACGCGATCGAGGAGCACAAGAAGAAGACCGGATCGGTCGTCGGCTTCCCCGGCGCGAAGGCCCTCACGAACGAGGAGGTACTCGAAGCGAAGGTCGACATCCTCGTCCCGGCCGCGCTCGAGAACCAGATCACGAAGAAGAACGCCGACAAGATCGGGGCGAAGATCGTCGCCGAGGCCGCGAACGGCCCGACGCTCCCTGAGGCGGACACGATCCTCTACCAGAAGAAGATCACCGTCCTGCCCGACATCCTCGCGAACGCCGGCGGCGTGACCGTCAGCTACTTCGAGTGGGCCCAGGACATCCAGGGGTTCTTCTGGCCCCTGAACGAGGTCAACGAACGCCTCGAGCGGATCATGGTCCGCTCGTACGCCGACGTCCACAAGGCCGCCTTGGAGCACAAGGTCCACAACCGCACGGCCGCCTACATCCTCGCAATCGCGCGGGTCGCTGACGCGATCAAGATCCGCGGATTCTACCCGTAGGCCGACGGCCGGCATCGGGCGATGGCCGATCTGCCCCGATGCCGGCGACCCGGATGGGACGACATCGACCGCTGGGCCTCCGGCGTGGCCGGGAAGGTCCTTGAGGCCGATGCCGTCCCTGAAACGATCGTCGGGCTGACGCGCGGCGGCTGGGTCCCCGCCCGGATCCTGGCCGACCTCCTCGGCGTGCGGCGCCTCGTCTCGCTGCGCGCCCAGCACTGGGGAGTGACGGCGACCCAGGACGGGGAGGCCTCCCTCACCGAGGGGATCTCCGGTCCGGTCGACGACCAGAACGTCCTGATCGTGGACGACATCACCGACACGGGCGAGAGCCTGAAGCTGGCGAGGCAGCACGTGATCGCTGCCCGGGCGAGCCGCGTCGATACGGCGACCCTCCTGCATATCGGCCACTCGAAGTTCGTCCCGACCTACTACGCCGAGGAGATCCCCCGGGACTCGTGGGCGTGGATCGTGTTCCCGTGGAACTACTGGGAGGACCTGCGCTCGCTCGCGGCCCGGGCCGCGGCCGAGACCCCCGGCCTCGACGCTGTCCGCCGCACGCTCTCCGAGCGGTGCGGGCTGGTCGTCTCCCGCGAGGACCTGCTCCTCGTGTCGCGGACCGTCCCGCTGGGCAAAGGGTCCGTCAGCCCGAAGTAGGCGGCGACACCGCGGCGGCGCGCGCCGCCGCCCGGAAGTGCTGCTGGATCACGCCGGCTCCGATCACGAGGCCGAGGCCTATGATGATGAGACCGCCGAGGAACGGGATGTCGCTGCTGGTCGTGATCCCCTCAAGGTACCGGACCAGGAAGACGATCCCGTAGCTCACCAGCCCAATCCCGAGGACCGAGGTGGTCGCGACCACGAACGACCGGGGGAACCGCCCGACGGCGATCATCCGCCGGATCGCACGTCCCGTCTCCCAGACGAGCGCGCCCGCCACCCACCAGACGAGCGCGGCCTGGAGGAACACGAGCACGCGCTCGAGGGGCGAGAACCCCCCGCCGCTCGAGTAGTGGTTGTACCCCTCGAGGAAACCGACGCCGACCAGCGCGAAGGTGAACAGGCCGAACCCGAAGGCCACCGAGCCCTGCCGGATATCGGACGAAGCGCTCCGAACGCCCTCGATGATCGCCTCGTCGATGTCGAACGTCCAGAAGATGAGGTAGACGCCCAGCAGGATCGCGAGCCCGATCACGCCCCAGAGCAGGACGCCGCTCGCGGCGGCGAACCCCAGGATCAGAAGGACGAACGCGAACGGCAGGATCGTCTTCGCGCGAAGCTTCGGGTCCTTCAACGCCCGGACGACCGTGTAGTAGGTCGACTCGAGCGTCGCGCTCTGCCGGATGAGGACGCGGCGGACCCCGTCGATGCGGACCCGCGATGCGACGATCGGGTAGAGGTACTCATCCTCGGCCCCGTCGCTGACCAGGTAGACCGAGGAGGCGTGGACCTGCGCGAGCACACGGTCGAACTGCTCGGCCACCCGCCGGTCGGAGACGATCCCCACCTTCGCGGCCCCAGTGAGGACGCAGACCTCGCACTCCTCGCCCGACGCCCGGAGCTCGTCGAGCAGGCTGATCGCCGCGAACACCGCGTTGGTGTCGGCGTCCTCGGGGTCTGCAGTGCCCAGCCGGACGGCTGCGTCCAGGGCGGCCTCGCGGCCGACGATGGGCCCCTGGACCCCGGCCTTGCGGCCGAGGTCGTCGTCCCGGTCGATGCAGACGACGAGGCGCATGGCCCGGCATCTAGCGCCGGTCGAGAGCTTAACACCTTAGGTCGAGGCGCGCTGACGCGGCGCGGAATCCTCGACCGTCGGCCCGGTCCCGCCTGACGGACGCTCCGCCCGTCCTATACTCTTATACCTCTCGCGCCCCCCTTCGCTCTCCTCCCATGGCCGACCTTCCGGACAAGCGGGCGGCGCTCATCGACTGGTATCTTGCGGTCGTCGAGGCCGCGGACCTATCCGACAAGCGCTACGGCATCAAGGGGATGAACGTCTGGACGCGCTATGGCTTCCGGGCCCGGCGGAACCTCGACGAGGTCCTGATCCGGGAGATCGAGGCGACCGCCTCCGAGGCGGTGGAGTTTCCGGCGCTGATTCCCGCGACCGAGTTCGCGAAGGAGAAGGAGCACATCAAGGGGTTCGACGCGCAGGTCTACTGGGTCACGAAGGGCGGGCTCGCGGACCTCGACGTCCCCCTCGTCCTCCGCCCGACCAGCGAGACCGCGATGTACCCGATCTTCGCGCTCTGGGTCCGTTCCCACAAGGATCTTCCGCTCAACGTCTACCAGATCGTGAACACGTTCCGTTACGAGACCAAGACGACCCGCCCGTTCCTCCGGGTCCGCGAGATCCATTTCTTCGAGGAGCACACCTGCCAGCTCGACGAGGAGCGCGCATCCGACCGGGTCCGCTCGAACCTCGCGGCGTTCCGGCGCATGGCCGAGGCGTTCTGCCTTCCCTACGTACCGGTCCGACGGCCCGAATGGGACAAGTTCGCGGGAGCGTACTTCTCGATCGCCCTCGACATCCCGATCGGGCAGGCCCGCACGCTCCAGATCGGGAGCGTGCATCACTACCGAGACAACTTCTCGATCCCCTACGGGATCCGGTACGAGGCGGCGGACGGGTCGCGGTCCCACGCTCACCAGACGACGTTCGGGCTCTCGGAACGGCTTCTGGGCGCGATCGTCGCTGTCCACGGCGACGAGCGCGGCGCGATCTTCCCGAGCCAGATCGCCCCCTACCAGGTCGTCATCGTCCCCATCCCGAAACCCGCGGACCGCGCTGCGCTGGATGCGGCGACGGACGAGCTCGCGGCCCGCCTGTCGCGGGCCGGCGTGCGGGTCTTCCTCGACCGCGGCGAGGAGCGGCCGGGCGCGAAGTACTACCGCTGGGAGCTGAAGGGCGTCCCGCTCCGCCTCGAGGTCGGGCCTCGGGAGGTCGAGGCGCGCCGGGCGACCGCGGTCGACCGTCTCGGGACGAAGACCTCGGTCGGGTTCGAGCATCTCGAGACCGAGGTGTCGGACCGGCTTGCCGCGTTCGACCACGAGCTCCTTCGCCGGGCCGAGGAACGGTTCCGCGCCTCGTTCCTGGTGGCGACCGAGCTGGGGCAGCTCAAGGACTCTGCGCAGGTCCGAATCCTCGGATGGTGCGGCTCGGAGGAGTGCGGGCACGCGATCGAGGCTGCGATCGACGGCGCCCTGCTGGGCGTCCCCGAGGAGCGGCCGCCCTCGGTAGAAGGGACGCCCGAGCGCTGCCTCGTCTGCGGGAAGACCGAAGGGATACGCTGGGCTTTGGCGGCCCAGCCGATCTAGGGCGCACCGGACCGTCTCAGCGCGCCGGTGGCGCCGGGGTCGGTGGGTTGGGCATCATGAGCCACATCCCGGCGAGGCCGAACAGGAGCAGCGTTATCACGACGGCGTAGACGCCGTTGTCGACCCAGACGCCGAACGAGAACCCCCACCAGGCGTAGAACAGCACGGCGAGCACGACCAGGAACGCGAACGCCCAAAACGAGACCCGGCGCGGGAGCGACATGTCCCGTATCCGGACCGGCTCGGGTTCCTCCGCGGGCCTCCCGGCGGGCTGCATCGGCCGCCGAGCCGGGGGCCCTCAAATAAGGGTTTCGGAGCCCGCGTGGCTCCCGCAGGTCCGCGGGCGCGCTTCGCCCCATCAGTTTAACCCTCGTCCGGCGCTAGTAGGTGGTCGATGGCCGGGCTCGAGAGCGCGGGAGCCCCGTCTGGCCGCGGTGGGATCCCGGCGCTGGACTCGCTCGCTCCCGACCAGCACCGGATCCTCGCCTACGCGAGCGCGATCGGCTCGGAGTTCGACTTCGACATGCTGGCCGCGGCGATGCGGGTCGACGAAGAGGTGCTCGTCGAGCAGCTCGAGCGCCTCGTCCGCAGCAAGACCCTCTGGGAACGTCCCGGGGGCGGGCGGTTCGGGTTCGTGGAGGAGGAGTTCCGGGCCAACGTCTACCGCTCGTTGACCGAGAGCCGCCTCCGCGTCCTCCACCGGAGGGTGGCGGAGGTCATGGAGCGGATGTACCCGAACCCGACCCCCGAGGTCGTGGCCGAGCTCGGGCGGCACTTCTTCCTCGGCAAGGTCCCGGAGAAATCCTACGACTACAACCGGCGCGCCGCCCGGTCGGCGACCGACGCGGGCGAGCCGGTGGTCGCGATCCACCACTTCGAACGGGCGCTGGTCGACCTCGCGACCCTTGGCGGGGAGCGGGAGGCCGAGCGAGCAAGCCTCGCGGAGGAGCTGGGCGACCTCTATTCCGCGACCGCCAACTATCCGGCGGCGGACCGCCACTACCAGGAGGCCCTGGCGCACGTCGAGCACGACCAGCCCCGGGTGCGGGCCCGACTGCTCCTCGCCCGGGCCGAGGTGGCACGGGAGAACCTCGATAGCGACGCGGCGAAGGAGGGGGCGCTGCAGGCGATCCGTCTCTTCGAGATGACCGGTGACCCGCTTGGCGTCGCCCGGGCCCACCGACTCCTCGGCCGCCTTGCGTTCCTGCGGGGGGCCTACCGCGATGCGCTCGACGAGAGCATGCACGCGCTTGAGACCCTGCCCCCCGGCACCGACCCGCGATTCCTCGGCCGGCTCTCCATCGACATCGGCAACGCCTTCGCCCTTCTCGGGCCCGAGGTCCAGTCCGTGGGGATTGAGTGGTACGAACGAGCGGTCGAGCGGCTCCGCGCGTCGCGGGACTGGGCCGAGCTCGCCCGTGCGTTGCACAACCTCGGGGTGGCGGTCGGAGAGATCCGCCCGGAGGACGGGCTGGAGTACCTCGCTCAGGCCCGGGATGCGGCGGAGCGCGCCCACGACGCCCGGTACTCGGCCCGGACGCTCCTCTCCGGGGTGGAGATGAGGATCATGCTGGGCCAGCTCGAGGACGCGGACCGGGACAACGAGCAGGCGGGACGGCTCCTCGAACGGCTGGACGACACGCTCGGCTCCGGGCAGGTGGCCCTGCACCGCGGACGCATCGCCGAGCGACGGGGACAGTGGGACGATGCGGACCGCGCCTACTCGACCGCGGTCGATATGGCGCGGCGCAACCGCGTCGTCTCCGACGAGGCCGAGGCGCAGTTCGACCTTGCCCGACTCCGGCTCAAGACCCGGGACTTCGAGGGCGCCCGGACCGCGCTCCGGGCGGCCACCGAACTCAATGTCGTCGAGCTGGTCCCCCGGCTCGCCAGCGCCTATCTCGAGCTCCGGCACCAGCTCGAAGGCCCCGGATCCGCGACCGACACGGACCGGGACGAGGTCGGCGCGGGAAACGCGACGGAGGGGCGCAAGGCATGAGCGGGCTTCGGGGGGGGTCCTAGGGTGGATCCGGGACCGACGTCCGACGCGGATCGCGAGCCGCTCTTCGGCCGCTCCGAGATCGTCGACGAGGTCGACCGGCTGCTGGAGGCGGCGCGCTCAGGGCAGGGAAGCTGCCTCCTCCTGTCGGGTGTCGGCGGCATCGGCAAGACGCCGCTCCTCCACATCGCTCGCCGCCACGCGCTGCAGCAGGGGTTCCGCCTCGCGATGGGCCGGGCACTGAACGAGGAGCTACCGGCGCCGCTCTCGCTCGTCCGGGAGCTTGCGGGCTCTCAGGACCCGCGCCATGACGCGTCGACGGCCGGCCGTGGCGTGGGGGAGTTCCCGCTGTCGCCGGTAGCGCGCACGCCCGCCCCGCCGTTCGACGAGTTCGAACGCCTGCTCCTCCCGGTCGGTCCCTCTCGTGTCGAGGGCCCGGGCGCCGTCCGGGACCAGTTCTACGACCGGCTCGTGGAGTACTTCCTTGGCCTCGCGAGCGACCGGCCGCTCCTCATCGCCGTGGACGACCTCCACTTCGCGGACCGCTCCTCGCTCGATTTCCTGGTCCGGCTGGCGGAGTCGATCGGGACTGCCCGCATCGCGATCCTGGGGACCATCGGGCCGCTCTCCGACGTGTCGTCGCGCGCCCGACGCCTCCTCTCTCCGAACGGGGCCGGGCCGCTGTCCCGGGCGATCGAGATCCGCCCGCTCTCGGTTCCCGAGCTGACCGAGTTCGCGACCTGGATCCTCCGCGGGGCGGCCCCCCCTCCCGAGGACGTGCTTCGATGGCACGCTGAGACGGAGGGCAATCCGCTCTTCGCCGAGCTCCTCGTACGCGCGGAGACCGGGTCGACCTCCGGGCCGCGGGTCGGTCCCTCCACCAGCCTCGGGCTGGTCGAGACGCTGCTCGCGAGGACCCGGACGCTGGACGACACCGCCCGGCGGGTCCTCACGTACGCGGCCGTTCTCGGCCGGGAGTTCGGCTTCTCGATCGTTGCGGCCGTCACCGGGGCTGACGAGGAGCGGGTCACGGAGGCCGTCGACCGGCTGGTCCGGGCCGGCGTCGTCCGGGAACGGGGGGGCGAGGTCTATGAGTTCCTTTCCGAGGAGCTTCGGGCTAGCGTCTACTCGGAACTGACCGAGACTCGTCGGCGGATCCTCCACCGGAAGATAGGCGCCGCGCTCCAGTCGATGGGCGGCGCGAGCGACTTCGAGCTCGCGCGGCACTTCTACCTCGGCCGCGAGGACGCGGAGGCGGTAGAGTACAACCTTCGGGCGGCCCAGGCCGCCGCCCGCGCCTTCGCGTTCGATACAGCGCTCGAGCACGTCGAGCGGGCGCTCGCGGCCGAACGCCGCCGGCCGGACAGGGACCGACGCCGCGAGCTCCGGATCCTGACGGAAGAGGGCCGGCTCCTCAACGAGACGCAGAATCTTCCGAAAGCGAGCGAAGTGTTGGAGGAGGCTGTCACCCTGGGCCGGAAGGAGCCGCGGTTCGAGCTGGAGCTTGGCCGGGCGCTCCTCGCGCTCGCGGTGGTGCTCGTCGACCGGAGCGAGTTCGCGTCGGCCGTGCCGCTCGCCACCGAAGCTTCGGAGCTGCTCGAGAAGGCGGGTACCCCTCGGGACCTGCTGTCCGTGCACCGTACCCTCGGCACGTCCTACTGGCGGCTCGCGGACCTTCCGCGCGCCGAGTCCCATCAGCGCCGCGCCCTCGAGATCGCGGAGAAGAAGGGTGACGCCCTCGAACGCGGTCACGCGCTCGTGGACGTCGCGAACACGCTCGGCTCTCGCGGCCCCGAGGCCCTCGACGAGGCGCTCTCCCTGTACGGGAGGGCAGCGGTCCTCTTCGAGTCGGTCAACACCCCCAGCGCCCGCGCGCGGGTGCTGATGAACCAGGCCGTCTTCGAGCGCTGGGCGGGCCGGACCGACGCCGCGCTGCGGGACATCGCGCGGGCGCTCGAGTCCGCGGAAAAGGCCCGGGCCCCACTGTGGATCGGCCACTGCCTGCTGAACCTCGGGCAGTGGCAGGCGGACCTCGGCCAGGCGGAGAAGGCCCAGGCGACCATCGACCGGGCGGCACGGGTCGTGGCGGACCTCGGGGACGGACTCGCCGACGAGCAGATCGCCATGAGCCGCGGGATGATTGCGGAGGCCGAGCGGAAGTTCCCGGAGGCGGAGGCGCACTACCGGGACGCGCTTGCGCGCGCCCGGTCGATGGAGCTCCCTTCCGAGAGCGCGGAGGTCCTGTTCCGTCTCGCCCGCACGGCCCAGCGTCGGGGGGCTCTCGACGAAGCGCGAAGCCGCCTCGGGGAGGCGCTGTCCGCAGGGCTGCCCAGGCACCGCCCGGATCTTTCCCCGGAGGTTCGGGAGCTCGAGGCGGCTCTCGCCTTGGGCCACTGACCTCCACCGTTAAGCCCGCGAGCGGGCTCGTGGGCCATGGCGGCGTCGTCCACCGTGCCTCGGCTCGCGGCGGACGGCTCGCCGTACCCTGAACGCGGGCTTCCGACCTTCGAGCGGGACGTCCGCCGGATGTTCGCTCACCTCTCGCGGCGCTACGAACGGTTCAACCATGCCGCGGCGCTCGGAAACGACCTGCTCTGGCGGCATTGCGCCCTCTGGGAGCTCGACCGCTTCCGCCGAGGACCCGTCCGACGGGCGCTCGACATCGGCTGTGGGACCGGGGAGTTCGCACGGGCGGTCTCCGGACACTTCCCCGGGGCCGACGTACTCGGGCTCGACTTCACCCGGGCGATGGTCGTGGAGGCGCACGACCGCCGCGCGCCGCGGGGCCGCGCCGGACATCTCGCCTACGGCACCGGAAATGCGCTCAGCATCCCCTGCGCGGACAGGTCCTTCGACCTCGTGACGAACGCGTTCGTCGCCCGGAACTTGAGGGATCTTCCGGCGGCGTTCCACGAGATGCGCCGTGTGCTACGACCGGGCGGCGTGGCCCTGACGCTCGAGATCTCCGAGCCCCCCTCTCCGACGTTCCGCCGGGTCTTCCACACGCACTTCGACAAGGTCGTGCCGATGCTCGGGCGGGCGGTGGGCAACGAAGGACCGTCCCGCTACCTTCCCGAATCCCTCCGCGGGTTCCCCTCGCGGAGCGAGGTCCTCGGCATGCTGCGCGCTTCCGGATTTCCTCGGACGGGGGCCCGGTCCTACTCCTTCGGGATCGTCACCGCGTTCCTCGCGGAGACGGACCCCGTCCCCCCCCAAAGCCGTTAAGCGATTGGTCCCCCGTCGCCGGGCATGACCGCGGAACCGTTCAACGCGTTCCGGTACGCTCACGCCCATCACAGCGAGGTCGCCTGGCTCTCGCAGAACACCAACCACCTCGTCCCGCCCGACGTCATCCGGGGCGCTCTCGAGGAGGCGATCCGGGAGCGGCGCTACGAGGGGTACCCGCTCGCCACCGGCGACCCCGAGCTGCTCGAGCTCGTGCGGACGGACTTCGGCCTCTCCGGCATGAACCCGTTCCTCACGGGCGGAGGGACCGAGTCCCTCTACATGCTCGCGCGCGCGCTCCTCAGGTCGGGCGACGAGGTGATCGCCTCCGATCCGAGCTACCTGATCATCCACAAGTTCGTCGAGCTCTCGGGCGCGCGCCCCGTGAACCTCGACATCTACGCGCCGCCCTACCGCCTCACCGCCGAGCGGATCCGCGAGGCGATCACGCCCTCGACCCGGATGATCCTCCTCATCGACCCGCTGAACCCGCTCGGTTCGGGCTACCCACGCGAGGAGGTACGCGCCATCGCCGAGATCGCGCACGACCACCACCTCTACCTGCTGAACGACGTCACCTACCGCGACTTCTCCGAAGGACACGCGCTCGCGGCCGAGTACGCCCCGGAGGAGACCGTGACCGTCTGGTCCGTCTCCAAGAACTGCGGCCTTGCCGGACTCAGGCTGGGAGGACTGCTGGCCCGTCCCGGGCTCCTCGGCGAGATCGTCCGATTCAACACGAACGACCTCGGCGTGAACGTCCTTTCTCAGGTGGCGGCGCGCGCGGCCCTCCGCACGAAGTCGTCGTGGATCGGCGCCGTCGTCCGCCAGACCCGCGAGAACGACCGCCGGGTCAAGCAGGTCGCGGACAGCGTACCCGGCGCCCACGTCCTCGCCCATCCGTCCCGGGCGAACATGACCGTCGTCGACGTCGCGGCGACCGGGGTCGATCCCGAGCCGCTCCAGGAGGAGCTCCTCCGCCGGCACGGCGTGTTCGTTCGCGCGGGGACCTACCTCTCCCCCAAGCACGGGCACAACTTCGTGCGCGTGTCGTTCTCGAACGCTCCCGCCGACATCGAACGGTTCGCGAAGGCGTTCCCCGAGGCGGTCCGGTCCCTCGCGGCGAAGGCGCCGGCGGCCCGTTAGCCGCCCGCGGGCGGAGCGACCCGGGCGTCGACCACGACGTGGGTGCGGCCGGGACCGTACGGCTTGACCTCCCGGGCACGGAACGGCTCGAGCGGTCGGGCGCCCGCCGCACGGACGGCGGCCTCGACCGCGGCGATCGCCGTCGGACACGCGGTCCGGGCGTCCTCGACCGTGTGGACGTGGATCCAGCCCCCGGTCGGGCGGACGAGGGCCGCGGCCCGGCCGACCCACGGCAGGGCGCTCGGGAGGTAGCCGAGGAAGACCCGGTCGAACGACCGCGCAGAGAGCACGACCTTGCGGTTGTCGCCCTCGAGCGTCTCGACCCGGTCGGCGACGCGGTTCAGCGCGACGTTCGCGACCAGATACGCATGCGCGACCGGGTTCTTCTCCACGGCCACCACCCGGGTCGCGGGACCGCTCCTTGCCGCGGGTATCGTGAAGTACCCGATCCCGGCGAAGAGGTCGGCGACGACCTCGCCCGACCGCACGAGCCGCCCCGCCCGAACGCGCTCGACCCGGTTCCCTGAGGCGAACATGACCGCGGCCGCGTCGAACTGCCAGCGGACCCCATGCTCGACCACCTCGGTCTCCGTACCCACACCCGCGATCAGTTCTGTCCGGGGACGGCGTGACTCGCCCTCGATCGGACCGGTACGGACCAGGACCGAGGAGACCCCGAGCTCCGCGCGCCAGGCGTCGCCGATCAGCGCATAGTGCGGGCGGAGAGACTCGGGCAAGCGAAGGACAAGGACCCGCCCCAGCCGCTGGTACCCGGACGGCATCGCGTGGGCCGCCTCCTCGCCCGCGGCGGAGCGCAGGCGATCGCGGACCCGTTCGGCGGGAGGACGGTGCTGGCGGACCATCGCCGGTACGGATCAGGCCGGCGAGCCGTCGGGTCCCGCCTCGAGGATGACCTCGAGGAACTGCTTGAGGTGCGCCGTCAGGATCGGGTTGTCGGTGAACCCGCAGGCGTCCAGCCCTGGGGCCGCCAGGAGAGCGTGCTCCCCGTCCGCGAGCACCTCGGTCGCGCGGAGGTTCTCCCGTGCGACGTACTCGACCCCCTCGGGCACCCGCTGGAGCGGGGCAGTGACGAACGTGACGTGGACGCCCCGTTTCACCGCGTTCAGGACCTTCTTGCTGATCTCGTCCCTGAGCTCGGCGAGCTGGGGGGTCGTGAGCATGAACGTGCGCGTCGACTGGTCGAGCAGGTCCCCGATCTTCGCGATCACCTTCTCCCGCTCGGAGAGAAGGTAGACCAGCTGCGGCTCGCCGTGCTCGGCGACGACCCGATGCAGCTGGGCGAGCTGCTCGAATACCTCCTGGATCGCGCCCTTCAGGGACTCCGCGACGTCGAGCGGCGGGGACGGCCGGAAGAGGATCGGCTTTCCCCCGGTTGGGCGGGCATACCCCTTCTCGGCGAGGGATTCGAGGACCTTGTAGGCGCTCGTGCGGGGAATCCCGGCGGCGGCCGCGAGGGTGGAGGCGTCTCCGACGCCCCGGGCGACCAGGGCGATGTACGCCCGGGCCTCGTAGTGCGTGAGCCCGACCTTTCCCAGCACGGTAGCGGCCCGGCGGAACTCCTCCGAGCTCTGGTTGCCGAGAGCGATCGCGGTCTCCTCTACGGATGCCATGGCGACCTCCCGCCGGAACCGACCGGCCGAGGCTTAACTCCTTGGCGGGAGGGCGGGCCCGCTACGGGACCGGCTGGGTGAGCTTGAGCAGGGCCGCCTCGCCCAGCAGCGCTTCGACGTCCGCCGAGCTCAGGAGCCCCTTCTCCACGAGGAGCTCGCGAACCGGTCGGCGGGTCCGTTCCGCCTCGTGCAGGACCTCGGCGACCTTGAGATACCCGAGGCGCGGAGTGAGGACGGTCGCGAGGGCGGCCGACTCGGCGAGGTAGCGCTCCAGGCGCTCCCGGTTGGGCAGTATCCCGTCCACGCACGAGCGCGCGAAGACCGGCAGATAGCTCGTCAGGATCTGGGCCGAGAAGAGCACCTCGAACGCCGCGAGGGGCATCATCACGTTGATCTCGAGCTGACCCGCCTGCACCGCAAGCGCGGTCGCAGCGTCCGCCCCGATCACGTGGAACGCGACCATGTCGAGACATTCCGCCGCCGACGGGTTCACCTTGGCCGGCATGATGGACGATCCCGGCTGGATCTCGGGAAGCCGGATCTCGTCGAACCCGGTCGCGGGTCCGCTCGAGAGCAGTCGGAGGTCGTTCGCGATCCGGACGAGCTCGAGCGCGAGGGTCCGCATCCAGCCCGAGGCGAAGGCGAGGGGCCAGCGGCTCTGCATCGTCTCGAACGGGTCGCGGGCCGCGACGAGCGGCAGTCCGGTGAGGCGGGCGTACTCTTCGACCGAGCGCGCGCGGAAGCCGGGAAGCGAGTTCACTCCCGTCCCCACGGCGCTGCCCCCGAGGGGTATCTCAGCGAGCGCACGCTCGACCGCGGGGAGCGCTTCGAGCACGCGGTCGAGGGCCACCGCGTAGGCACGGAACTCGGCGCCCAACGTCACGGGCATCGCGTCCTTGAGATGCGTGCGGCCCGACTTCGCCAGACGGCCGAACTCCTCGCCCTTGTGCCGCAGGCTCGCGGAGAGGCCGGCGACCGCGTCGCGCAGCTCCCGGAACGCGAGGAGGGTCGCCACCTGAGCCGCCGCCGGGTACGTGTCGTTGGTCGACTGGCCCCGGTTGACGTGGTCGTTCGGGCTCAGGGTCGCGTACTCCCCCTTCGGCTTCCCGAGGATCTCGAGGCCTCGGTTCGTCAGGACCTCGTTGACGTTCATGTGGAACGACGTGCCCGCGCCGGCCTGGAAGACGTCGACCACGAACTCCGAATCGAACTTCCCGGCGGCCATCTCCTCCGCCGCCCGGGCGAGCGCACCGCCGCGCTCGGCGTCCAAGCCTCCGAGCGCGAGGTTCGCTCGGACGCAGGCGAGCTTCAGGTGGGCGTACGCCCGGACGAGATGCCGGGACGCAGTGAGCCCGCTGACGGGAAAGTTCTCCCGGGCGCGGAGCGTCTGGATCCCCCAATAAACGCCCTCGGGGACCTCGCGTGAGCCGAGGGAAT
Source organism: Thermoplasmata archaeon (assembly GCA_035297125.1). GTDB lineage: Archaea > Thermoplasmatota > Thermoplasmata > Lutacidiplasmatales > UBA184 > Lutacidiplasma. Next base: position 32,185 of record DATGZQ010000112.1, on the reverse strand, counting down.
CCTTCTCTACCCGTCCGGAGCCCATCGGGTCGCCGAGGGGCCTGCGCGACAAAACGTTTAGGCCTAGGGGCCGCCTCGGTCGTGTCGTCCCCGGTCGGGAGGGAGCGAGTGGTCGCACCGGTCGAGATCGCGTTCGACGTCACCTCGACCGCCGTCTCCGTCGCCCTTCCCGGGGCGCTCTGGACCGGTCTGTTCCTGCTCGCGTGGAGCCACGGCCCGTTCGCGGAGAGCATCGGTCTCGGCCGCAAGGCGTTCTGGCTCCTCGTTCCCGGCGCCCTGTTCGCGTCGTTCGCCTTTCTCCCGATCACGCCAGTATCGTACGACTGGCTCGCGGTCAGCCTCGCCGGGGCCGTCTTCCCCCTCTTCGTCGGGGGCCTTGCGATGGGTCGCTACGCCCCTTCCCTCGGTCGGTCGCTGGGCACGTTCCTCGGGGCGCTGGCCGTCATGAGCGGCGCCCTCTTCGTGATCGTTCTACCGTCGACCGCGGGCGCCCTCGCCAGGGTGGGGGCCGCCGTTCGCCTGTCGGCCGGTGGAGCGGAGATACTCCTGGTCACGGTGGTCGCGGCCGCGCTCTCCGCGGTCGTGGGCGCCATCGCCCTCCGGTCCCCCGACCGGTCGACCCGCGCCGTCGCCTTCCTCTTCGCCCTCGCCTCGGGGGTCCTCGTGCTGACGTTCGCCGGCTCTAGCGCGATCCCCGGGCTGGGGATCACCGAGTCGTTCCCGTACTACCTCCTGCCACCGCTGGGCGCGGGTCTGATCGCGGGCCTCGTCGCGCCCCGCGTCTTCCCCCGGGAGGAAGGCTTCGCCTTACCGGTCGCGTTCTTCGCGTCGACGTTCGGGGTGCTGCTGGGCGCGGACCTGCTCCGGGAGCCGCCGCTCTACGGACAGGGGCCGGCAGGACTCTACACCATCGGCGGGGCGGGCGTGCTCGACCTCGTCTACCTCTCCGGGCTGCTGGGGCTCGCGGGCGCGTACCTCGTCCACCGGCTCTACGGTCGGGGTTGGAGACCGATCGGGACGCCGCTGCCCGAGACGATCCCGTCCCCCGTGGGATACCTCGCCCGGGCGTTTCGATCCGGCGCCGACGGGCACCTCGAGGAATCGCTCCGGGAGTCCGCCCGTGCGTCGCACGAGGCGGCCGCCCAGGCGTGGCGGCTTCGCGGGGCGGGAGCTCCCCCGGACTCGAACCCGTGGAGGGGGCTGCCCGTCCCGGGCTGGGTGGTGAGCGACCAGGCGAACCTCGACGCGATCGCCGTCTCCGAAACGACGGACTCCCGAGAAGCATACCGTGCCTGGCTGATGGCCCGGCAGCTGGTCGCCATCGGCCACCTGCTCGGGTTCGGACGCTTCGCGTCGATCCCGCAGCGGGTCCTCGCGTTTGCGATCGACCTGATGCTCGTGGGCGGAGGCGGGGTGGCCGTGTTCACCCTGATCGCGTACGGGACCCCGGGCGGCATCAACGCGCTCCTCTCGAGCCTCTCCTTCAACGCGGCGATCTACGGGTTCGTCGCGGTCGCCTTCTTCTACTTCGCGTTCGCCGAGGCGTGGGTGGGGGCGACGATAGGGAAGGCCCTCGTCGGGATCGCGGTGCGCGACCGGGACCTCCGCCGGCCGGACCGCCTCGCGGCGTTCGTGCGGAACGCCCCGATCGCACCCGTGCTCGTCTGCGTGGGGATCGGGGCGGCGATCGCCGTGGCCATCGCGGTCAAGGGGGTCGCCGCCGGGCAATCGTACCTGCCGGGGGTCGGTTACTCGATCGCCGCGATCGCGATCCTCGGCATCGCGGGGGTCATGGTCGGGGCCATCGCGCTCCTGGGCGCGTTCGCCATCCTTGCGATCCTGCTCACCTCGGAGAGGCAGCGGGTCGGCGACCTGTGGGCCGGGACGTGGGTCGTGCGCGAGCCTACGGCGAGGCCCCCGGTCCGCCCGGCCGGGGGGGCTCCGCCGGCGTCGGGGGGAGCGGGCCCGTCCGGTTGAGCGGGATGGCGATCGATGAGACGTTCGCTTCTCGCCCGTCGCGGTTCACCAGGCGCTCGGTATCGATGACGATCCCGCCGATCGCGACCTGACCTTCGAGGAAACGTCGCCGAACGACCTCGACGACATCCACTGCCTTCCCGATCGCGTTGCCGCGCGCCTTGACGACCACGGTCCCGGCTCCGGAGTTGAGCTGGGTGACGACCTGGAACACGTAGGTCATGGTCGGCTTGAGGCCGATGTACACCATGGCGCCCGAGGAGGCCGAATCGGTCATGGGGCGGTCGCACTCCGTGCCGCTACATGGCCTTTATCGAGGCCAGCCCGGACCGCGGCCCCGAGGGACGCCGTCTTCGCAAAGGTTAATGCCCGCACCCCGTAGGCGCGATTCGCCCTGCAGGGGTGGCCCAGCTTGGTCAAAGGCGCTAGGTTGAGGTCCTAGTCTCGTAGGAGTTCGTGAGTTCGAATCTCACCCCCTGCATTCCCTCTGCAAGGACCCCTTCAGGGTCGGCGTCGCCGCCTCGAGAGTCAGCGACCGGCTTCGGGCGCTTCATATGCTTCCCCCTGCATAGTACAGGGGAATGAGCTTGCCCCTCGCGACCTGCCCGCGGTGTGGCGCGTTGGTCACCGAGGAGATGTACGCGTGCGCCGCGTGCAACACGGTCCTCGCGCCGGAGGCGGGCTCCGCCAAGGACCGGGCCGGAGCGGGCACCGACCCCGGGGCCGCTGCGTCGGCGTCGTCGAAGAAGGCGGCGGGCGCACGAGGCACCGCGGCGAACCCGTTTACCGCCGATTTCTCCCGGCGGCTGGCTCGGCTCGCACAGTGGTCCGAGTCGGCCCGCGCGCTCGGGATCGAGCTTCCGCGGGTCCCCGTCTGGGCGCAGGAGGCGGCGAGTCGCGTGGCCCAGCCCGAGGCGTGGGCCGAGGTCGTCCGCGGAATCGAGCGCCTCGCGCAGCAACAGATCGTGAGCGCGCTCGAGGCCTGGGGCAACCGATCGAAATCCCGGCTCGCCCGGCTGGAAGCCTACTCCGTCGACAGCCGGCTCGAGAGGGACCAGATCGAGGACACGGTCCATTCTGCGCGGGCCGGCGACATCTCCCAGGCGTTCGTCGCGCACCAGCAGGTCGACCGGGTCGTGACCCTCAAAGAGCGGCATCTCGACCAGGCCCGGGACGAGATCGAACGGCTGGTCTCGTTCCTGAAGGACATCTCGGCGCTTGGACTCGAGCCGCCCCAGGCGGCCGCGGACGTCGGCACCGAGCTCGAGGCCGAGCTGCGCGCGGGGAAGCTCGCCCCGCTCAAGCAGCAGATCCGCGCGCTCCGTCAGGAGGCGCTCAACCGCCTGAAACGCGACCTGCCGAAGTACGTGGCCACCAACGGCGACCGTCTCGTCCAGGAACGGGCGCGCGGCGGACCGAGTCGTACGGAAGCGGCGGAGCTCGCCCGGGGCGCGCGCGACGTCTTCCAGGGACGGGCCGAGGAAGGGGTCCGTCGCCTCCGAACGCTGCGGCAGCCGCGCGGGCTATCGACGTAGAGCGCGGGGGGGTGGACCCGTCCCGGAACGGGACGCTAGAGGATCCGCTCGAAGAAGCGAACGTCCTCGCCGAAGTCGTGGCGGTGGAGGATGCCGCTCTCCGTGAACCCGAGGCGCTTGAACAGCAGGGCCGCGCCGGTGAACCGGTCGTGTGCGTCCACCCAGACCGCAGGGGAGTTCGACCGCTTCGCCCACTCGAGCGCCGCCCCGAGAAGCGCGGTGGCGACCCCTTGGCGTCGCGCGTCAGACTCGACGGCGAGGCGAACGAGATGGCAGCTGCCGTGCCAAAGCTCGCATCCGATCACGCCGACCAACCGGCCGTCCCGGCGTGCGGCGAAGTAGGTGACCCCTTCCATCCAGCTCGTGAACTCGAGCGGGGTCGGTTGCCACGCCTTGAGAAGCTCGGGAGGGATTCCCGCCGGCTCGGTCTCCCAGACGTGCTTGTAGAGCGTGCAGATCGCCGGCACGTCCTGGTGTGTGATCCGTTCCACCGAAAGGACGGACGCCGGACGGTCCTTCGGTACCGGCGTGCGCTCGGGCCCCCGGTCCGAACCTTGGTCTGTTGCCACGCTGGGGCCCCCGATGAGCGAGCAACCGGCCGAGGCGCGCGCTGGCTCTTGAACCTTGCTGGGCCCGGAGCCCGTCGAGCGACGCCACGGCTCCGTTCAGGGCGTCAGGCGTGCCGGCGTGCGCGGGAACGGGGTGGTCTCTCGGATGTGCTCGCGACGGAGCACCCATCGCAGGATCCGTTCCACGCCGAGGCCGAAGCCGGCGTGGGGCACGCTCCCGTGCCGACGGAGGTCGAGGTACCACTCGTACTCCGCGGGGTCGACGCCCATCCCGACGATCCGGTCGGTGAGGCGCTTGACATCGGTCTCGCGGCAGGAGGCGCCGACGATCTCGCCGTACCCCTCGGGGCCGAGCAGGTCCGCCGCGTCGACCGTGCGCGGGTCGTCGGCCGAGGGGAGCATGTAGAACGCCTTCAGCTCCCGAGGGTAGTGCGTCACGAACAGGGGCGTACGCTGCTCTAGGGTCAGGGCCCGCTCCTCCGCGGTGCCGAGGTCGGCACCCCACTCGATCGGGAACCCCGCGACCTTGAGCCGTTCGATCGCCTCGGCGTACCGGATGCGCGGGAACGGCGCCTCGATCGCCAGGAGCTCCTTCGGCGGACGACCCAGCAGCTCGAGCTCCTTCGGCCGCCGCTCGGCCAGTACGTGGAGCGTGTCGACGATCATCCGCTCGACGAAGTCGACCAGTCCGCCGAGGTCGCACCAGGCGAGCTCGACCTCGAGATGGAGGTACTCCGTGAGGTGGCGGGGAGTCCGCGACTTCTCGGCGCGGAACGACGGGGTGAGGGCGTAGACCCGCTCGTGCGGCGGGAGGAGCGCCTCGAGGTAGAGTTGCGCCGTCTGCGAGAGATATCCCGGGCGGCCGAAGTAATCGAACTGGAACGCCTCGGACCCGCCCTCGGCGGCGTTCCCGGAGAGGACCGGTGGTGTCGTCTCGAGGACCTCCTCCCGGTCGAGGAACTCGCGGCACGCCCTAAGGAACTCCGCTTTGACGCGGAACGTTGCCACGTGCTCTGGCGAGCGGATGACCAGATGCCGCTTGTCCAGCCGGAACTCCTCGGTCTGGTCGGCGAAGATCGGGAACGGCAGCCCGGCGTCGATGGCTTCGATCGAACGCGCCCGGACCTCCCGTCCTCCCGGCGCGCGTCGGTCCTCCGCGACCGTCCCTTCGACCCGGACCGACCCCTCGACCTGCACGTGCTCCGCGGCGTCGAAGGCGGCGGACCCGAGGGCGTCCCGCTTCCCCGTGACCTGGACCACACCGGTCCGATCGCGGAGGATGAGGAACAGGATTCCGCCCGAGGACCGGGACTTGACGACCCAGCCCCGTAGGCGGACCTCGCTCCCGAGCGCCTCGGGCGCGAAGACACGAGCGGTGGGCTCGAACGGTTGGCCGGTCACTGGTAATCACGCCACTTGTGGCCGCACTTCGTGCACTCGAAGATCCGGGTCTCGGGCTCGTCCGCCCCCCGCGTCTGCCGCAGCACCCAGTACGCCTCGCCGTTCCCGCACTTCGGGCACTGCTCCTGGGTCTTCGGGAGGGTGGCGATCGTCTTCTCCACCACGTCCACCGTGCGGCCCTCGGGGGTCGAGCGGCCAACCTCGACTCCGCGGCCGAGCGGCACCGTGCGGGTGCAGGTCGAGCAACGCCATGCTCCGGCTACGCGGTCCGGACGCATCAGCCGCTTGCAGTGAGGACAGAACATGGAACGTGTTTACCGGGGCCGGGGTATTTACCGCTTCGGCGGAGGGATCAGCCGTTCAGCATCTCCGCCGGACCGGCGCTCGACGGCGCGGCGTCGGCGGCCGCCACGCTGAGCGGGAGCGGGGACGGCTTCGCCGCCGGGGCTAGCAAGTGGCGCACGTGCTCCCAACGACGGGCAAGATCCGCCTGGGTGCCGATGTCGTGGCGGACGTAGTAGGTCCCCGAGACGTGTTTGAGCGCGCTCTCGACCCGCGCCGACGCTTCGTGGATGGCGCTCGCCTCACCGGCCAGGGCGACCCCGCGGGAGCTTCCGAGCCGAACCACACCGGGCCCGGCCGCGTCCACGCTCCCGTAGAACACGTGGACGCCCTCGTCCTCGACCGCCTTCTCGTCGATCGTGAGCAGGCCCCCCGGCTCGGGGCGGCTTCCGTAGCCCGGCGGCACGAGGTACTTCACGACGGTCGAACGCCGACGGAACCTCACGAGGTTCGGGTCGACGCGACCCGTCGCCACGCCGAGGAGGAGGTCGGAGAAGTTCCCCTCCTCGTACTGGACTAGGACGTTGATCCCCTCGGGGTCGCCGAACCGTGCGTTGAACTCGAGGAGGCGGGGACCCGCCGCGGTCAGCATGAACCCGCCGTACAGGATCCCACGGAACGAGAGCCCCTCCGCCCGGAGCGCGGCCACGCTCCGCTCGAGACAGGCGACCGCGATCTCCCGGTCCGACGCGCTGAGGAAGGGCAGGAGGTGGTCGCGCTGGGAGTACGACCCCATGCCTCCTGTGTTCCCGCCGGCGTCGCCTTCGAGCGCGCGCTTGAAGTCCTGGACCGCGGGCATCGGGTAGACTCCTGAGTCGGTGACGAACGCCATCTGGCTGAACTCCTCGCCCTCGAGCTTCTCCTCGAGGAGCACCCGGTCGCCCTGGACGAGGAGCGTCTTCGCGTAGGTCGCCCCCTCCTTCGCCTCCGCGAAGTCGGAACCCTGCACACGGACGCCCTTGCCGGCGGTGAGACCGCTCGGCTTGACGACCCACGGTCCGGGGAACTCCCCCACGGCGCGGTCGACCTCCTCGGCCGTGGCCGGGGCGACGAATCGGGGCTGGCCAGGAACGCCGTGGCGGGCGAGAAGTTCCCGGCAGAACAACTTCGAGGATTCGATCTGGGCCGCGGCACGCCCCGGCCCCACGGTGGGGAGGTTGGCGGCCCTGAGGCCGTCGGCGACCCCGGTCGCGAGCGCGGCCTCCGGACCGATAACGACGGCGTCCACGTGCTCCGCTTTCGCGAAGGCGACGATCCGCTGGGTGTCGGTCGGCTCCGCGCGGGCGGAGCTCCGCGCGAGCCGCTCGAGCCCGGGGTTCGTGTTCGGGCTCGCGACCACGACCTCGGCGCTCGCCCGCACGAGGGTCGCGGCGATGGCGTGCTCGCGGGCGCCCCCTCCGACCAACAGCCAGCGCATGCGCGTGACCGCGCGCAGGCCGGATGGGTTAAAGGCGCGTCGGACGGGCGGGCCCCCGCGGCGCCCTCCCCCCTCCGCCCGCCGCCACGCTTAAGAAGCGGTCGCCGGTTCGTTCCACTCTCGGTGTCCCGGAATGGAAGTTCGCGTCGTTGAGAAGGAGCACGACCTCCTTCGCGTGGAGTTCCCGCACGGCGAGGAGACCCTCCTCATCCCTCTCGTGGAGGCCCTCCAGCGGGAGGAGAAGGTCGTCGAGGCACGGTATTTCCTCGGCCATCCGTTCCTCGACCGACCCGCGCTCTACCTCCGTACCAAGGGCGAGAAGCCGCAGCAAGTCCTCAAACGGGTCCTCAAGGACCTCGTCGACCTCTACGACGACCTCCTCACGGACTTTGAGAAGAGGGCGGACAAGCTCAAGGCGTGAGGGTCGCCCGCACCGATGCTGAAGGAGTGCGCCCAGCACGGATACTTTAGGGCCGAGACGTGCCCGGTCTGCGGCGAAGCCGGTCGGTTCCTGATGAACGACCGGGAGCTCGACCACCTCGGGCGAATCCTCACCGGCGTCCTCCGCCACTTCCCCGAGCGCTACCAGCTCGCGATGGACTCCCGGGGGTGGATCGAGCTCTCGGACATCTCCCGGGCAATCTCCCAGCGCCATCCGATGTACCACTGGCTGCGCCCCCACCACTTGGTCGCGATTGCCGAGACCGACGCGAAGGGCCGGTACGAGGTGAAGGACGACCGCGTGCGGGCCACGTACGGCCACACCCTCGAGGTCGACCTCGACCTGCCGACCGAGAACATTCCGGACCGGCTCTACTTTCCCGTGACCCCGGAGGAGGCGACGATCGTGCTCGAGGTCGGCCTGAAGCCGACCGACCGCCGCAAGGTCCATCTTTCGAAGACGGCGGCCGACGCAGTGGCAGCCGGCAAGGTCCGGACGCCCGAGCCGGTGATCCTTGAGATCGACGCCCGCCGCGGCCGGGAGACCGGTCTCGTGATCATGCAGGCCGGCAAGACCGTGTTCCTCGTGGACCGGGTCCCTGCCGACCTCCTTCGACGCGCCGAGGAATCGATGCCGAGCTCCGCTCCGGCGGACGTCGAGACGCCCTAACCGAACCCGTCGTCGCCCACGTTCGACTCGTAGTCGGTCGTGACGTAGACCCGCACCGTAAGGTGGCTGGACGTCGGGTACGGGTTCGTGAACACGAACGTGAACTGGTCCGTGTAGAGGGGCGAGAAGATGAGCCGACCCGAGGCGGTGGGCGCGATCGAGTACGCCGGGGTCGCCGCCGAGCCGTTGACGAAGAGGCCCCATTCCGTCGAGTTGTACACCGTGAGGGTGATCTCCGTCCCCATCGGTGCGATCGTGGTGTAGTTCCCGACCACGAAGTCGCCGCCCGTGATGTTCCCGGAAAGGATCGTGGAGTTCCCCGCTCCGATCGTGTAGGCCCCGGCGGTCGTGAGCGGGTCGACCACGTTCGGTGGGCCCGAGAGCGCCGTGGAGATCATGAGGTAGGCGAGACCCACGGCGGCCGCGATGACGATCATGGACCGGAGCCCGTGGGTCAGCCGGATCCGGCGCCGAACGGCCTTGGGGGCGTTCGCGAGCTCCGCAGCGGGAACGGGTGAGCCCTCGCCGCAGATGCCGCACTTCGCGGCGCCCGGGCGCACGGCCGCTCCGCAGTACCGGCAGTTCGCCCAGGAGCCGGGTTCGATCGTGCCCATCCGCGCAGTCGAGCGAGGGCGGTGGCTTTTGTGGTTTCGTACGAACGAAAGGGGTCGGTTACCCCCGACTGCGCCCCCGGAGAAGGCCGTGGCCCGACCGTTACCAGGGAGCGCCGCGCCCGGTCTACGCCTTTCGCTTCGTGGCGCCGAGGTTGACGAGGATGTTCTTCCGTCGGGTGTAGTTCTCCACGACCCGGAGCCCCTGCTCGAATCCGACCCCGCTCTGCTTGAACCCGCCGAACGGCGTCTGCGGGAAGGTGGTCGGAGGTTCGTTCACGGAGACCATGCCCGCCTCCAGCCGCCGCGCGATCGTGTGCGCCGTCGCGAGGTCGCGGGTCCAGACGGAGGCGAACAGCCCGTATGCCGTGTCGTTCGCGATCCGGACCGCATCGTCCGCGTCCGAGAACGAGACCGCGGCCAGCACCGGCCCGAAAATCTCCTCCCGTACGACACGGGACGCGGCCGGAAGGTCGGCCACGACGGTAGGGAGGACGAAGTTGCCCGCCGCGAGACGCGGGTCGCTCGCCTTCCCGCCTCCGGCAACGACCTTGCCGCCGTCGTGCCGGGCGGTCTCGATGAACTCGAGGACGCGGGCCTCCTGCTCGCGGGAGACGACCGGGCCCATCTCCGCACCGTCCTCTAGACCCGGCCCGACCTTGGTCGCCTCGGCGATCTTCTTCAACCGCTCCATCAGCGCGTCGCGGACCGACTCGTGCACCGCGAGCCGGGACGCCGCCCAGCACATCTGGCCCGCGTTCCCGAAGATCCCCTGTCCGATCCCGCGCGCGGCACGGTCGAGGTCGGCATCGGGGAAGACGAGGACCGGGCTCTTGCCGCCCAGCTCGAGGGTCACCGGCAGGAGCCGCGAGGCTGCGATCTCGGCGATCTTGAGGCCGACCTCGGAGCTCCCGGTGAACGAGACCGAACGGCACCGGGGGTCACGCACGAGCGCCTCGCCGATCGCGCCCCCTGGCCCGTTCACGACGTTGAGGATCCCGTCCGGGACTCCGGCATCGTGGGCGAGGCGAGCGAAGGAGATCGCCGTGAGCGGCGTGAGGCTGGCGGGCTTGAGGACGACCGCGTTCCCGGCGGCTAACGCGGGGACGACGGACCGGAGCGCGAGCAGGAGCGGGTAGTTCCACGGGGAGATGTGGACGGTGACGCCCAGCGGCTCGCGGATCGTGTAGTCGAACCGGCTCCCCGGCACGGGGATCGTCTCGCCCTGGATCTTGTCGGCAAGGCCCGAGATGTACTCGAGGGTGCGGACCACGAAGCCGACGTCGATCCGCGACTCGCGGAGCGTCTTCCCCATGTTCCTCGTCTCGAGCCGGGCGAACAGTTCCTGACGCTCCTCGAGGAGACGGGCGAGCGCGAGGAGCGCTTTGGACCGTCGGGCCCCGTCGTCCGTGGCCCAGTTCGATTCACGGAACGCGGCCTCCGCGGCCTCCATCGCGTGATGGGCGTCGGCCGTATCGGCGACGGCTACCTCAGCGAACGGCTGGTTGGTCGCCGGGTCCAGGACATTGCGAGTCTCCCCGCGGTTCCCCGGCGCTTCCCGACCGCCGATCACGAGCCCGTAGCTCTCTGCCGCCGCTGCCATATCGGTCATCGAGGTCGGTCGGTCACTTAGCGGTTCGGGAGGCATCCGGGGGTCGGACGGGGTACGAGCGGCCTTTCCAAGCGACGCTCCCACCGGACAGGCCGTGCCGGAGGGACGAGGCTACGGCCGCCACGTAGAACCCTACAGCGAGTGGGAACAAGAGACCGTAGACGGCGGGAGCGCGCACCGCCCGAGCGAAGACGACGTGCTTGGCGAAGAGGGCGAATGCGAGCAGCGCACCGAACGCGGTCACCAGGAAATCCCCCGTCAGGAGCCCCAGCGGCAGTACGGCGAGCGGGAGCCAGAACAGTCCGACCAGGCCGACGAGGAACCCCACCTGGCGGGCGGCGGAGAACTCCGTCCCGTGGACGGTCTTGCGGATCCCCTCGAACATCTCCCGGCGGTCCCGGTACATCCGTGTCCGGACCAACTCGGGAGCGAACGCGATCCGGATTGTGCGGCCGGCGGCCTTGAACCTGCGGGCGAGCGCCACATCCTCGAGCAGGTGGGACCGGATCGCGTCGTGACCGCCGAGCGCTTCGTACTCGCTCCGCCGAACGAGGCAGAACTGCCCGTTCGCCATCGCCGTCCGGGACGAGGAGCGATTCACGTGCGGGGCGCGGAAGTAGGTCAGCACCATCTGGACGTAGAACGGAAGGACGGTGCGCTCCCAGAACCCGACCATCTCGATCTCCGTAGCGAGGCTCGCGAGGGAGGCTCCCTCCCGTTCCACCCAGCCGACGGCAGTCCGGAGCGCGCGCGGGTCGAGCCGCACGTCCGCGTCGAGGAAGAGGAGCCACTCGCCGCGGGTCTCTCGCGCTCCGGTCCAGCACGCCCAGCTCTTGCCGACCCATCCGCCCGGTAGCGGAGGCTCGTCCACTCGCCGGACCCGCGGGACCCGCGCGTCGATCACGCCGCGCGTCCCGTCGGTCGAGCCGCCGTCGACCACCACGACCTCGAAGTTGGGGTAGTCTTGGGCGAGTACCGAGTCGAGCGTCCCGGGAAGGTCGAGCTCCTCGTTCCGGGCCGCGATGACCACGCTCACTGAGGGCGCGGTCGGTTCCGTCGACGGACCCGGAGACGGGTCTAGGCGCGGCATCTCGGCGGCCAGCCACAGCGCCCAGCCCTGGTAGAGCAGCACGACGGCGGACGCTGCGGCCACGACAGCCTCGAGGAACGCGGCGAGCATCTCTCGGCGTAGACCCGTCCTAATAAAGGCCCGTCCGCTCGGTCGAGGGGGTCGCCCGGCGATGGGGACCGTGGAACATCCCCGCATCCGCCCGGAGGTCCTCGAGGACCGACTCTACCAGCGGGCCATCGCAGAGACGGCCGTCGAACGCAACACCCTGGTAGTGCTTCCGACGGGCCTCGGAAAGACCTCGATCGCGCTGCGCGTGATGGCGGAGTTCCTCCTCCGCCGGCCCACCGCGTCGATCCTGTTCATGGCCCCGACAAGGCCGTTGGTCGTCCAACATGCCCGCTCCGTCGCGAAGACGCTGTTCGCACCGGAACCGCTGACGCTCACCGGCGCCGTCTCCCCCGAGCGCCGGGCCGCCCTCCTGAGGCCGCCCCAGGTTGTCCTCGCGACACCCCAGGTGGTCGCGAACGACCTCCGCACCGCGGAGTTCCCGCTCGATTCGTTCTCCCTAATCGTTTTCGACGAGGCGCACCGCGCGGTCGGAGAGTATCCGTACGTTGCGATCGGGGAAGCGAACCGCCAGGGACCCCGAGCGCGCGTGCTCGCGATGACCGCGTCGCCGGGGGGGAGCCGCCGCCGCATCCTCGAGGTCTGGGCGCACCTCGGCATCGAGCGGTTCGAGTACAGGACCGAGTCGAGCTCAGACGTCGCACCGTACCTCCACGGGATCGGGGTCCAGGCGATCACCCTCCCCGTTCCGGTCGAGGTCCAGCACCTCGCGATCCTGCTTCGCACCGCGATCGCGCGGCAGGTCGACGTGCTTCGACGGCTCGGCCTCCTGCCGACCGGCGATGCGGGAAAGCGTGCCATCCTCGAGATCGGAAAGCGGCTCCACCGGGAGATAGACGTAAGTCGCAGGGCTGCGGGCCCCCAGTCCGCGTCCCTCTGGCAGGCCGTGACGGCCCAGGCGGCTGCCATGAAGGGGATGCACGCGCTCGAGCTGGTCGAGACCCAGGGGGTCGACGCGCTCCGGGAATTCCTGCTTCGCCAGGACCCGGCGACCGGAGGCCGACGCTCGCCTGCCCAGCGGACGTTCCTGAACGACCCGGACGTCGTCACGGTCCGGCGCTCCCTCGACCACCTCACGCTCGAACACCCCAAGGTCGCTACGGCGGTACGCCTCGTGAAGGAGGAGCTTCACCGGGAGAAGGACGCGAAGGTCCTCGTGTTCTCCCAATATCGCGACACCGTCGACCGCCTGGTCGGGGAGCTCGAGAAGCTATCGGACCCGAACGTCCGCCCCGCGCGCTTCGTCGGCCAGGCGACCCACGGAGCGGACACCGGCCTTTCGCAGAAGGAGCAGGTCGGTCTGCTCGACCGGTTCCGGAGCGGGAGCATCAACTGCCTGATCGCGACCTCGGTCGCGGAGGAGGGGCTCGACATCCCCGCGACCGACCTCGTGATCTTCTACGAGCCGATCCCGGACGTGATCCGCACGATTCAGCGTCGAGGACGCACGGGACGCTCGCGGACGGGACGCGTGATCGTGCTGGTCGCTCAGGGAACGCGCGACGAGGGACTCCAGCGAGCGGCGTTCTCGCGCGAGCGACGGATGCACGACATGCTCGAACAGGTGCAGGCGGACGCGGCCGGAGGCGTGGCACCGCCCCCTCCGGCTCCGAAGGGCGTCCAGCGCCTCCTCTCCGAGTTCCGCTAGCGGCCGGTGCTGCCGAACCCGCCTCGGCGGGATTCGACCGCCCGGACACGGCCGAGCCGGAACCGCGTCGGAAGGTCCGCGACCAGGCGCACCTGGCCGATCCGGTCCCCCACCTCGATCCGGTACGTTCCCTCGAACAGGAACGTCAGGGGCACCTTGACCTCGCCCGCGTAGTCCCGGTCGATCGTTCCGGGGGCGTTGACCATGAGCACGCCCCGGCTGGCGAGGCCGCTTCGAGGCCGTACCTCGAGGAACGTACCCGCCGGGCAGCGCATCTTGAACCCCGTCCGGACGAGCGCCACCCGGCCGCGGGCGAGCTCGACCGATTCCGCGGCCGTGAGGTCGAAGCAGGCGGAACCGGCGGTCGCCCGCACGGGCACCGGCATCGACGGCAGGTCGGCGACCTGTTCGAGGGCGACGGTGCGCGGCTTCGCGGGCACGAGCACCGTGGACGCGGCCTGACTCTTTACGGCTCCCGCGGCCGCGTATCAGGCTCCGCCCGGGTGCTCGGGGTCGGGGACCGCCCCCTCGCTCGCGAGCCAGCGAGCGACCAGACGGCCCTCGGCCCGGCGAAGGACCTTGCCGAGCCCCGGAGCGCTCCGGCCGCTCGAGTGGGCGAGCCGCGTGAGCGTGATGCGACGCGGCACGGCGTAGTATCCGAGGATCCAGGCCCGGGTCAGAAGCCGCGCCTGGAGGGGGGTGAGCGGGGTCGACCCCGCTTCCTCCACTTTCGGGTGGCCGCTCGCCCGGACCAGGCGGTACGGGAACTGCTCCCGGTCGAGGCGCTTCAGCACGCGTCGCAGGGCCCGTTCCTCCCCGAGGAAGGAGGCGACCGTCCGATCGGCCGACAGACGGAACGGTGCCGCCGGGGAGAGACCCCCGCCCGCGAGCGAGAGCCACTGGCGCAGTCGGTCGGGGTTCCGTTGCCGGACGAGCAGGATGTAGTCGCGCGTGCGCGGCCGCCGTTCGACCAGCTCGAAGCTGTCGAGGCCGTACAGGGCGCGGATCCGGCGAGACTCGCGTTCCAGCTCGCCGGCGGAGCGAAGGGGCCCGCGTCGTCGCACGCGAAGAAGCTCGAGCCGCCAACCCCGTTCGAGGCGTAGGGTCTCGAGGAGCTCGACCTCCTCGTACCGGTCGAAGAACCCCGTCGGGACCACGCCGAGGCGGACGAGGTCGTCGGTGCGGAACTCGAGCGTGACCGACTGCATCGGAGCGCGGAACCCTGGGTTCCGATATGAACCTAGGGCTCCCGCGAGGGTAGTTTAATAAGTCGCAGGGCTCGGCGGCCGTCGTGGGGTTCCGGTCCCTCGGCGAGTTCCTCGACGCCCTCGAGAGCCGAGGCGATCTCGTTCGTGTCCGGACTCCCGTCTCGCGGGACCTCGAGATCACCGAGCTGACGCAGCGTGTCATTCGGGCGGACGGTCCCGCCCTGCTGTTCGAGAACGTGACCGGGGCGACCATGCCGGTCGTGACGAACGTCCTCGGTTCACCCCGCCGGATCGCGTTCGCCCTGGGCGAGGAGAACCTCGACCGGGTCGCCGACAGGATCGACCAGCTCGTGCGCCTCAAGCCGCCCGCCGGGATCGTCGGGGCGCTGAAGGACCTCGGAGGGACGATCGAGACCCTCTCGATGCTGCGCACGCTCGCCCCCAAGCACGTAACGAGCGCCCCGTGCCAGGAGGTCGAGGAACCGACCGTCGACCTTGACCGACTCCCGATCCTCAAGTGCTGGCCGAAGGACGGGGGCCGGACGATCACGTTCCCGGTCGTGATCACGAAGGATCCCGAGACCGGGGATTCCCACACGGGGATCTACCGGCTCCAGCAGTACGGGCGCGACACCCTCGGGATGCACTTCCAGGTACACCGGGTCGGCGCGAAGAACTACCGGAAATGGGCGGCCCGGGGCGAGCGCATGCCGATCGCGGCTGTGATCGGGGCGGACCCGGCGACTGTCTTCTCGGGCCTCGCGCCGGTTCCCGAGGGGATCTCCAACTTCGTGTTCGCCGGGTTCCTGCGATCCGAACCGGTCGAGCTGGTCCGCGGCCGCGCCGTGGACATCGAGGTCCCGGCGGCGGCGGAGATCGTTCTCGAGGGGTACGTCGACCCGTCCGAGCGGACGGTCGAAGGTCCGTTCGGGGACCACACCGGGTACTACTCGGCCCCCGAGCCGTTCCCGGTCTTCCACGTCACTCGCGTCACGCACCGGGCGCGCCCGGTCTACCTCGGCACGGTCACGGGTAAACCCCCGACCGAGGACGCAGTCCTCGGCAAGGCCGTCGAGCGGGTCTTCCGCCCGCTCATCCGCCTCGTCCTGCCGGAGGTCGTCGACCTCAACCTTCCGATGGAGGGCCTGTTCATCAATGTCGCCATCGTCTCGATCCGCAAGGAGTACCCCGGCCACCCGCGCAAGGTGATGCACGCCCTGTGGGGTCTCGGACAGATGATGTTCGCGCGCTACCTCATCGTCGTCGACGAGGACGTGGACATCCACGACCTCTCCGAGGTCCTCTACCGGGTGGGTCTCCAGGCCGACCCGGCCCACGACCTTGAACTGGTCGAGGGCCCTGTCGACCAGCTGTCTATCTCGAACCCCGTCCCGAACGTGGGAGGGAAGGTGGGGATCGATGCCACGCGGAAGCGCCCGGAGGACGGGTTCCCCCGACCGTGGCCCGAGGAGATCCGCTCCGACCCCGCTGCGGTCGCGGCGGCCGAACGGGCGATCCGGGCCGACCCGACGCTCTCCCGGCTCCTGCCGCGGCCCGCGCCGTGACCGGCGGGGCGACCTCCGCCCGTCCCGGCACGGGCGAGATCGGCCGCTTCCTCGAGATCCAGACCCTCGGGCTGAACCTACCGTTCGCGCTCGCGTTTCTGTTCCTCGCGGCCGGGGGGATCCCCCGCATCGAGACGATAGTCCTCGTTGTGGTCGCGTTCGTCGCCGCCCGCAACGCGGGCCACAGCTTCAACCGCTGGGCGGATCGCGCGTTCGACGCGGCCAACCCCCGGACCCGCGAGCGCGCGCTCGTCACCGGCCGCCTTTCGCCGCGGTTCGCCCTGACCTTTACGGTCGTGAACGCGGCGATCCTTCTCGGCGCCGCCTACCTGCTCAATCCCCTCGCGTTCGTCCTCGCCCCCGTGGCGCTCGTGATCCTCCTCGGCTACAGCTACTCGAAGCGGGTCACGTCGTTCACGACGCCCCTCCTTGGGTTCGTGCAGGCGATCATCCCGGCGGCCGTCTTCATCGCCGTCCGCGGCAACCTTCCCTGGTTCGTCCTCCTCGCGGTCGGGGGCCTGTTCGCGTGGGGTACAGCGTTCGAGACGATCCACTCGCTCGGCGACGTCGAGAGCGATCGGGCGCTGGGGCTGTTCTCGCTTCCGGTGCGCCTCGGTGTGCGAGCCTCGTTCCGGCTGGTCGTGGCACTGCACGCGGTGGCGCTCGTCCTTCTCGCCCTCTTCGGGCTCGCGCTCGGACTGTCCGCCCCGTACTACGTCGGTCTTGCCGTGATGGTCGGGGTCGCCGCGATCGCGGACCGGAGGCTGGCTCGGGACCCGGCCAACGTCCGCGTGCCGTTCGAACGCCACTTCGTCATGGCCCTCGCCTTCCTCGTCGGCGTGCTCATCGCCGTCTTCGTGCCGGCCGTGGGCGCGCTCCCCGGCGGGTCCCTGGCCGCCCTCGCGCCGCCTAGCTAAAGAGGAACGCACCGTCATCGTTGCCTCGATCGCCATGCCGCAGGTGATGATCGGGCTCTCGGCGCGCGACTATCGGATCACGAACGAGGTCTGGCGCCTCGCGAAACGCCACCTGAACCCGGCCGTGCGTCGCCGCATCGGTTGGCGTGGCCGCTCGAGCTTCCTGCGCGAACTGATCCTCTACGGCTTCGAGAAGGCGAGCGCCAACCCGGCCGAGTTCCTCCGGGACGTTCGCGACGTGCACGACCCGATGTTCGGGCGCCGCGGCAGGACCGAGGCGGGCGCCGACCGGCGAGAAGCGATGGTCGCGGCGTGGGAAGCGGTCTTTCCCGTCACACGCGCCACCCCCCGCTCGAAGAGGCGGCCCGCTCCCAGTCCGCCTCCCCCCTAGGAGGCGTAGGCAGCGGCCTGTTCTCCGATGCGTACCGCCGACCGGTCCGAGGGCCTCGCGCTGCTCGGCAGCGCCACTGTGGGCTCGCTGCTGCTCCCGCTCCCCGCCCTGATGGAGAGCGGACCACCGGACCCTCCGAGGCCCGGACTGACGCTGTCGTCGCTACGAGCCCCGTCCGGGACACGGCGCCTCCGGCTCTCGGACGGCGCCGCCGAGCTCGTGCTCGACCTGCCGGTGCTCGCTCCCGAGATCGTCGGCGCCGGGAACGGAGTCCACCGTGTTTCCGAGGAGGCGTTCCTCCTCCACGCCCCGGTCGCGGACGAGGGGCTCACGGAGGTCCGGTCCGCGCGTCCGAAGCTTCTGATCCTGGGGAATGCCCGGGCGCTCTGGAACGAGGGAGAACCGTTGGTAACGGCAATCCGCGCGATCCGGACTAAGGTGGGCGCCGGTCCCATCCTGTGGGCCCCCCGCGTCGCGCTCCCCCACCGGCTCCCGCTCCTCGCGTATCTCGGGTTCGACGTTCTCGACACGACCGAAGGGGAGCTCTCGGCGTCCCGCGGCGAATTCCTGGACCCGACCTTGCGGCGGGTCGATCCGTCGTCGGCCCGGGTCGAACGGATCTGCGCCTGTGACGGCTGCCGGTCCGGCGAGACCCCCGACGCCCTCGCGGCGCACGCCCGGGAAGCGTACCGGCGGGCCTTCGCCCAGATGCGAGCCGCGCTCCGGGAAGGGCGCCTCAGAGAACTGGTGGAGGCGCGCCTTCCGGCCGAACCGACGGTCGCCGAGATCCTCCGGTATGCCGACCGCGACCTCGCGGGGCTCCTCGAGGAGCGGACGCCGGTGACGGGCAGCCGCTCGCACGACTACGTGGTGCTCGAATCCCACCGCCGACCCGAAATGGTCCGGTTCCGCGCGCGGCTCCTGGAGCGGTACCGGCCTCCCCCCTCGAAGTCGGTCCTCCTGATCGTCCCGTGCTCGAAGACCAAGCCGTACCGCCGCTCCCACTCGCACCGACGCTTCGCGTCCGCCCTGGAGGGCCTTCGGGAACTTGCCCGGGTCCACCTGGTCTCGGTCAGCTCGCCGATCGGCGTCGTTCCGCGCGAGCTCGAGGACGTCCCCCCGGCGAAGCAGTACGACATCCCGGTGACCGGGGAGTGGGGCGAGACCGAGCGCAGGGCGGTGACCGACGGGCTCGACCACCTCCTCCTCCACGGCCGGTACTCGGCGGTCGTGGCGCACCTCGACCCCGACGAGTACTCGTTCGTTCGCCCTCACCTCCCTACGTCGCTGCCGGTCGCCTGGACCGTGGGGGACGCGGGGACCACCTCCCGTCCGGCGCTCGACGCGCTGCGGACCGCCACCGCCCTGGCTCTCGAAGCGGGCCCAGCCCTCTCCACGGGGCCACTCGCCGTGGTGGTCGAGGAGCTGCGGGAAGTGGCGAGCGTCCAGTTCGGCCGGTCGGCCGCGGACCGTCTGTTCGTCTCCCCTCTCCGTCTCGCCGGGCGGCCCTGGTTCCAGCGGCTCACCGACGGGCAAAAGGACCTCGCGACCCTCCGTGAAGAGCGCGGGCTCTTTCATCTCACCCTGCTGGGAGCCCGGCGGCTGGGCGAGCTGCTGCCCCGCGTCGACGTCGACCCGGGCGTTCGTCTCGAAGGGGACCTGTTCGTCCCGGGCGTCCGGTCGGCTGACCCCGCCGTCCGCGCGGGAGACGAGGTGGGCCTCTACCGCGACGGGGCCCTGGCGGCGATCGGCGAGGCCGCGCTCCCCGGGCGCTTGATGGGGGACCTCGACCGGGGCCTCGCGGTCCACGTCCGGAAGCGGGACCACGGCGAGACCGACACCAACTTGACGGAGCATGGGTCTCGCGACGGGGCAGGGCCGGTAGTCGAGGGGTGAAGATGCCGCGCTTACAACGCGGAGGTCGACGGTTCGATTCCGTCCCGGCCCATCCCCGCCCAGTGTGGGAACCCGCCGTTCCGTCGTGAACCGGGCCCCCGCGGTCCGGGACAAAGGGTTACATCTTCGACCCGGGGTCGGGGGCGGAACGTACGGGACGCCATCGTGACCGATTCCGAGGGCCCGAACCACGATGTCCGGGCGGCGCTGGAAGGGTTCTGGGCCGGTGCGGACCTCACGCCAGAGCAACGGGCGAGGTGGGTGTTCGCCAGCCGGCGGTACGGCCCCATCGTGGACTTCCTCAAGGCGAGCCCGCCCACGAGCGAGTCGCGTGTCCTCGACCTCGGCGGGGGCGTCGGCTCGCTCTCGGTCGCGCTCCACGCCCGGTTCGGGGGGCACTACGACCTGGCGGACCTCGAGCCGCCTCCCCCCGGGAAGGAGGCCCACTACGCGAAGTTCGGGATCGAATCGTTCCGCTCGGTCCGGCTCGACCAGGCCAGCTCGATGGACGCCCTTCCCCGCGGCTACGACCTCGTCCTCTTCGTGGAGGTCCTCGAGCACCTCCTGGTCGACCCGCTCGTCCTGTTCCGCGGGATCTACGATCGGCTGGGTCCTCAGGGCCGCCTTTTGCTGACCACGCCGAACATGGCGCGGGTCGGCAACCGCGTGAAGCTCCTGCGGGGACGCTCGATCAAGGAACGCGAAAGGTTCCCCCAGGACGGGTCGGGAGGGTACGGGCACGTCATCGAGTACACCCTGGACGAGCTCGACTATCTCCTCGGCTGGGAGAGCTTCGTCCGGGAGCGCTCCCGGATCGTCCAGCACATCCCCAACCCGAACCCGAGCCGCCTCCAGCGGATGGGGGTCCCGTGGCTGAACACCGGGCTCGCCCAGACGCTGCGCCTGGGGGATGACATGCTGGCCCTCTACCGGCCGGTGCCGCGACCCCCGCCGGGAACGCCTCGCCCCGCCCGCATCTGAGAGCTGCGTTCCCGCCGAGGACCGCGGGCCCTGTGGACGTTCCGGATGGGCAATATATCTATGAGATAAGATATATCCTAAATTGGAAATATATATATCCACTCCGCGGCCTGTGTCGTTCGATGAGAGAAAGGGAACGAGGGCGGAACGGCGGGGGCGCGCGAGCGGGCGAGGGGGGGCCGGGATCGGTCCCCAGGGTCGAGGTATCGCCGTCGACGGCCCGCCGCCTGACGCACCCGGCCGCCGCGCTCGAGACGGACGAGCGCGTGGCCACCATCGAGGCCCGACCGGGCGAACCGTCAGAGCACTTGTTCCGGACGCTCCTCGGGGCCTACCTCGGGGGAGCGCGCGGGTTCGTCGTCCGGGGGAACCCCCGCCTGACCCCCGAGGCACGGGACGTCGTCCGCACGTTCTGTCGTCGAACTCGGCAGCCCGAGATCCTCTCGGACGAACCGAACGTCATTCGCCTCAGCGACGTCGCCTCCGCGAGCTCCCTGCCGCTCCCCCGTAGCATCCTCCGGATGGGCCGCCTGGTGGTCGAGTTCCACCGGGATGCCGTCGCCAGTTGGACCCGCCTGCCGCTGGGCGGCGACGGGTACTGGTCCCGCCGGGATGACGAGATCGACCGCGAGGCCTGGTACATCCAGCGGCTCGCGGCGGTGCGCCTCGGGCGGGGCGGGGGAGGGGACGCGTTCCTCGGTCCCTGGACGGTCGCACGGAGCCTCGAACGGATCGCGGACCACGCGGTCATCCTGGGGGAGGAGGGGCCCCGGCTCGCGGACCTTCGCGAGGGCGGCGACCCGTTGACGTCACTCCGCCAGTTCCACCGGCAGGCGATGACGCATCTCGAGGGGGCGCTGAAGGCGGACAACGGACCGATGGCGAACGACGTCCTGGACGTGGGGGAGGCCCTGCTGTCGTCCGGCCGCGCGCTCTCCGAGAGGCTCCTCCCGAGCGTCGGAGGAGGGTCGATGCCCCCCGCGACGGCGGCCGCGGTCGCTCGCGTCCTGGAATCGATCGGGAGGACCGTCGCGTACGCCCAGGACATCGCCCAGGTCGTTCTCGATCGCACCCTGGCGGTCCCCGAGAAGCCGGTCGGCGAGGTGCGCCTGCCCACCGCCCTTGTTCAAGCGTGAGAAAGGCGGTTCGCACCGGGGAGAAGGCTTTTCACCCCCGGCGTGTCCCGGGCCACCCCCAGCAACAGCGATGCAAGGTGGGTCCGAGGCCGCCCGGAACGTTCGCGTGGTCGTCGTCCGACATGGCCCCGCGGAGGAAAGGGACCCCGTCCGGTGGCCGAACGACGACCGTCGGCCCCTAAGCGTCAAGGGTCGGGTCCAGACCCGCAAGGCCGCGAAGGGCCTGGCGCGGGTCACCTCCCCTGTCGACCGCATCGCCTCCAGCGCGGCGGCGCGGGCTACCACGACCGCCGAGATCGTCCACGACGCCCTACCCCGCCCGCCCCGCCTCGAGACGTGGGCCGAGCTCGCCCCGGGGAACCTTCCGAACCCCATCTTCGACAAGCTCCGCCGGTCGCTCCATCCGGGTCAGGAGGTCGTCCTCGTCGGCCACGAGCCGACCCTCGCGGAGTTCATCGGCATGGCCCTGCTCGGTGACGGGGTCTCGGTCGTCCACCTGACGAAGGGGGGCGCGGCGTGCCTCGAGTTCCCGACGGGGGTCCGCCCGGGCGCCGGACGCCTCGTCTGGCTTCTCACCCGGAAGCAGCTGGCCGACGGTCGCGGCTGACCGGGGTCGCGGTGACCCCGCCGAGGCCGGGTTCCTTCGCCCGGGTCCGGTAGAGCGGGGAGACCAGGCGCTGGACTTCCGCGTGCACCTGCTCGGCCGTTCGGTTCGCGTCGACCCGCTCGAACCCGTACTGCTTCGCCATCCAGTCGAACTCCTTCGAGAGGAGCGCCTGGTAGAGGAAGAAGCTCTCGAACAGGTCGCGGGAAAGGCAGAGGTCCATCCCCGACTCCCAGAAGTCGAGGCTGCCGTACCGTGCGATCGCCCGGTGCAGGAGGATCTCCGGGCGCGCGTCCAGGAACAGGATGAGGTCGGGCCGCAGGGCGAACGCGTAGAGCTCCCGCGCCCACTCCCGGGAGGCGCCGCGGGCGATCGCCCGGGCCATGAGCGTGTAGATGTACCGGTCGGCGAGGACCGTCGCCCCGGCCGCGAGCGCGGGGATCATCTTGTTCTCGAGCTGGTCGGCGAAATCCGCGGAGTAGAGGAGCGCCATCGTGGTCGCACCCAGGGTGTGGCCTTGCTTCGCGCGGTCGATCTCGTTGCTCACGAGGTCGGAGCGGCGTAGCCCGGTGTCGACCACGGCATGGCCCTCGATCTCGAGCCATTCCTTGAGGAGCGTGACCTCGGTCGTCCGGCCGGAGCCGTCGGCCCCTTCGATGATGATCAGCCGGCCGCGCAGCGTCTCCCGGGGCATCCCCGGGGGCCGGGTGCCGTACGTCCTACCCGTCATGCATCAGGTCCGCCCCGGTGGGGAAGTTCTGGAGGAGGGGCTGCAGGTTCGCGCGAAGGTCCGCCTGGATCGCTTCCACAGCCCGGGTCGAGTCGACTATCGTGAAGTTGTCGGTCTGAGCGATCCGGTCGTACTCGCGCTTTAGCCGCGACTGGAACTTCATGTAGCTCTCGTTGACCTCGTCGGAGAGGCCGAGGTCCATCCCCGCCTCGTAGTAATTGATCTTGAGGCGGGAGGCGAGCTTTCGCTTGAGGGTCACCGAGACCGGGACCCGGAAGTAGTACGCCCGGTCCGGGCGGGGGGCGAACGAGTAGATCGTCCGAACCCAGTTCGGGTCGCACCCCCGGGCCGCGTCGCGAACGAACGCCGTGTACACGTACCGGTCGCAGACGACCAGGTATCCGGCCCGGAGCGGCGGCAGGATCTGCCGGTCGAACCGGTCCGCGAAGTCCGTGGCGTGGAGAAGGCTGAACGTCGTGGGCGTGAGGAGCCCCTTCTTCTTGCCGCGCCGGATCACGTTCGCGACGAGCTCGGACGAGTTCCACTCCGTGAAGAAGACCCGGTACCCCCGGGACGAGAGCCACTTCCCGAGGAGCGCGGCCTGGGTCGATTTTCCGCTGCCGTCCAGCCCTTCGAAGACGAGGAGGCGGCCGGGGAAGCCATGGCTCGGGCTCGCGGACTCAGCCATCCGGTACCCTCACCTCGAGGTCGAACACGCGCTCCATCGGTTTTCGGACCTTCTCCGCCCAGCGGTTGGGGAGGGTCGAGTCGGCTGCCGAAGAAAAGGCCACCGCCAGCGCGCGGCCTCCGCCGGAGAGGGAGAAGCGGGGCCTCGCGGAGCTCAGTATCTCCGCCACCTCGAGGATCGCCCCGAGGCGGGTCGCGGTCTCGAGGTCCGCACCGCGGATGATCGGCAGGTACCCCTTCTTCCACTCCGACGGGGGCTCGTCCCCCTCGTGGAGGTAGACCGCCATCGAAGCGAGGAGACCCTCGCGCTGGTTGAGCCCCCATATCGGGTAGTTCCGAATGAGGTAGCTCGAATGCTGGGCATGGTTCCACAGGTCGACCGCGATCCCAGCATCGTGCATGCCCGCGGCCGCGCGCAGGGCGAGCCGCTCGCCCATCTCCCAACCGAACCGGGGGGCGAGGAGCGTGAACAGGGCGAGGGCGGTCGTCGTGACCTCGCGGCCGTGGTCCTGCCGGAACGCGAACGATCCCGCAGCCGCCGCGATCGACCGGTCGACGAGCTCCTCGGCGGCCACCGGCAGTTTCGCGCCGATCGCCTCGAGGGCGATCCCTTCGCGGATTCCGGCGCCCGAGACTTCCAGATGGTCGACCTTCGCGGCCCGCTCGAGCTCCTCGATCACCGTGATCCCCGCTAGGACGACGTCCGCCCGGTCTGCGCCGATTCCGGGGACCGCCTTGCGCTTCGCCGTGGGCATCTCCCCGAGCAGCTCCTCGAGCGCCTCGATGTCGTGGTCGTAGAGCAGGTAGCCGTGGACACGACGGACCGGGAACTCCCGGAGGTCGATGGAGGCACGGGCGAGCGCGCGAACGGTCCCGCCCACGGCGACGAGGCGGTCCGGTCGGCCCCCGAACGCCTCGACGGCCGAAGCCAGGGTCTCCCGCACGCTCTCCCGGAGCTCGTCGCGCTCGCGGCGTTTCGGGGGGTCGTGCTCAAAGAATCGTTGGGATAGCCGCAGGGAGCCGAGCGGAAGACTGATCGAGTTGCGGAGCACCCCGTCGCGAACCTCCGCGAGCTGGAGGGAACCTCCGCCCTGGTCGCACACGATGTCGTTGCGAAGCTCTCCGGTCGCAGCGACCCCGAGGTACGCGTACCGGGCCTCCTCGGTGCCCGAGACGATCCGTAGGGAAACGCCGGTCGCTCGCTCGACCTCCCGGACGAAGTCGGGGCCGTTCGGCGCCTCGCGCACGGCGCTCGTGGCCACCGCGAGCGTCCGTGCCGTTCCGAGCGCGCGAACAATGCCCGCGAACCGTCGCACCGTCCCGATCCCGCGCGCGATTGCCGCCTCGGAGAGCGACCCGTCCTCGCCCGTCGCGAGCCCGAGCCGAGGGGAGTCCTTCGTCTCGTAGACCGGCCGGATCGTCCCCTCGGGGGAGGTCTCGAAGACGACCAGCCGGGCGGTGTTCGACCCAATGTCGATCACCCCGACGGTGGCCGATGGGCGGACAAGAACACGCTCTCCGTCGATCTCGGACGCGCGTTGTCGGCCCACGCTCCGGTGAGGAACCCGGGACTAAGAGGCTTCGCCCGGTCGATGCGAGAAGTCGACCCCGGGACCGAACGGCTTACAATCGAAGAGCGCTGCGGAGGGAAGGTGGCGACGTCCACAGCGACACGACTAGCGTCCTCGCCGCTCCGACTCCGGGCTCAGCTCGTTCAGGTGCTCGACGCGGTCGACCGGTCCGTCGACACGGTCATCCGGCGACCTCACCCGCCGGCTCCTCTCCTCCACGACCTCCATCGCGACATGCGTCGGCTGGTCGGGGGCCTGAGCGTGTGGGCCCAGGTCCTGCCGAAGCGAGACGCGACGAAGCTTGAGCTGCTCATTCCCCGCGCGCGACGCCTCTCCCGCCTGGTCGGACGGGTGCGCGACAAGGACGTGACGATCGCGCTGTTCTCCCGGTACGCCCAGGAAACGGACGACGCGGAAGAAGCGGCCCGCATTCTGCGATTCCTGATGCGCCTTCGGGACGACGCCCGCACGGGGCGCGAGCTGCTGCGCGCCTTCCTGCGGACGGAGCGGGAGCGCGGCCTGTTCGCGGAGATCGGCGCGTTCGTCACCCGCCCACCGGCGCGTGGCCCCTCCGAACGACTGCGCCGACTCCTCGCGGAGGAGGCGGCGACCCGTCACGGCCGGGTCACCAGGGCCCGCGAGAGGGCCCGGCGCCGTCCGAGCCCCGAGCGGCTCCACCGCCTCCGCATCCGGGTTCGACAGCTCCGCCACTTTGCCGACCTCGTAGCGGAAGTGGCTCCCGAATCCGTCGGGCGCGTACCTCTCGTTCTTCGACGATTGCAGAGTCGGCTCGGGCGACTTCACGACCTCGACGTCGCGCTCGGAACGCTCGACCCCGACCTCCACGGGACGGCGTGGGCCAGACGGCTCTACAACCAACGCCGCCGCATGCGGCGACAGGCGCGGGTCGCCCTGGCCGAACTTTCGAGGGTGGCGAAGGCACAACGCGCGAAGGCGCGTGCTCCTTAGCCCTCATTACTCCGTGGCGTTTCGGTGAACTGTGCGATCGGCGGACGAGGAGTTCCCGGTCGCGCTCCGAGCGGTCCTCTCGGACACCGGGGCGATCGGGGCGACCGTTCGCCAGATCGCCTCCCGGCTCGACGATACACCGCTCCGGGTGGAGGCGGCGCTCGCTCGGCTTCGGCGCGACGGGGAAGTGCTCCGCATGGGCCGGGGCCTATGGCTGCTGTGCGACTTCGAGCACCTCGAGTCCCGCGAGGACTTTGCCGACCCGGTCGAGTTCGTCGACCGGTTCCGCAAGGAGAACGGCATCGAGCTCGACCGGTACTCGGGGCCGATCACGTTCCGGTCGAACGAAGCGACCCCGGTGCACCGTTGGTGGCCGTACGTTCAGGGGTACTCGGCCGAGTTCGTCGCCGGGGTGCTTTCCAGAGAAGGGCTCGCACCGGGCGCCACGGTCCTCGACCCGTTCGCCGGGAGCGGGACGACGCTGGTCGAGACACGTCGGGCGGGTCTCCGAGCGCTCGGGTTCGAGCTGCTGCCCCCCGCCGCCCTCGCCGCCCGCGTGAAGACGAACTTTGATCTCGACCCGGGGGCGCTGGGGGACGTCGGCCAAGCGATCGCGGACCACGCTCGCCGGGGCCGGCCGGGCCCACTACCGTTCCTCAGGGAAACGCGCCGACAGTTCGCCCCGAAGGTCCTCAACGATCTCGCCCGCCTCCGTGACGCCCTCCCGCCGGAGGGGAATCCCACCGCCGATGCGGCCCGTCTCGCGTTCGGACGGATCCTCATCCCGGCGAGCCGACTTCACCGCTCCCCGTGCCTCGGCTACTCCCGGTCGCAGGACCCGGACGGGCCGTCTCCCCTGGAGCGGTTCCGCGCCTCGATACGGGTGATGCAGGCGGACCTCGAGCACTTGGCCCGGGAGCGCGACCGCTGGGGCCCGCCCGCCCGCGTCGAGACTCGGGACGTCCGCGCGGGGGGAGCGCCCCCCCGATCGGTCGACATGGCGGTCACGAGCCCCCCCTACGTCAACGGGATGGACTACGTGATGAACTACAAGATCGACCTCGCGTGGCTGGGGTACGCCCGCTCGTACGCGGACCTGCGGGCCCTGCGCGCGGCCGAGGTCGCCTGCGACAACCTACCACGGTCCGAGACCGCCGGTTTCCTCGCGCTCCGGAAGCTTCCCGACCCATGGCTTCCGGAGATCCTGCGTCGCATGCGGCAGAACGTCGCGCGCAAGGGCAGCTACCGTCGCGACGACATGCACGCGATCGTCCACCGGTACTTCGCAGACCTCGCCCGGGTACTCGTGCGCGTCCGCGAGGCACTGAAGCCCGGGGGCCGGTTCGTCCTCGTCGTCGGGGACTCTCTCCTTGCGGGCGTCTACGTCCCCGGCGACCTGATCCTCGCGCGGATCGGGGAGAAGGTCGGGTTCTCCATCGACTCGGTCGAGGTCGCCCGTTCACGCCGCAGCGGACAGCGTCGGAGCTTCGCCCTGCGAGAATCGATCGTCACACTGCGTCGCCCTCGACCCGGGTCCGGCCGTCCCGCTCGCAAGCGGTAACCCTCCCGACGGGGGAAGGCCCGCGTATCGCGAGGGCGGTCCTGCTCTCTCCGGTGGGTTCGCCTCGAAGCAAACCCTTAACGTCCCGCCGACCGCGTCGAAGTACCGGCGGAGGTACTATGCCCCCTCGTGATTCGGAGCCACATTTCCTCGAGCCGCTTCTCGGCGTCGTCTTCGATCTCGACGGGACACTGATCCTATCCCACCACGACTTCGGCAGGATCCGGGCCGAAGTGATCCGGATCGCCCAGCGCCACGGCGTCACCCCCGGCCACCTCTCGGTGCAGGACCCGGTCCACAAGATCGTGGAGATGACCCGCGATGCGATGCACGCTGCGGGCCTGCCGGAGGGCGCGTTCTGGCAGTTCGACGCCGAGTATCAGAAGGCGATCGATGCGATCGAGATGGAAGCCCTCCCCCGCACGGTGGCCCGTCCGGGCGCGGCCGCGCTCCTGCGGGGGCTTGCCGGTCGGGGATTCCGCCTTGGCGTGCTCACGCGCAGCTCCGAGCGGTTCGCGCGGTCCGCGCTCCGCCAGACCCAGCTGGACTCGTTCTTCGAATACCTCAGGAGCCGAAGCTCACCCGGACCGGCCAAGCCCTCACCCGAGGCGCTCCTCCTCCTGCTGAAGGAGATGGCAGTCCCGGTGCAACGCGCTCTGTTCGTCGGGGACCACCTGATCGACGCGGAATGCGGCACGCGGGCCGGGGTCCGGTTCTACGCCGTCCTCGCGGACCCTTCGGATACGTCGAACGCGTCGATGACCAAGGACCGGTTCCTCGCCGCGGGTGCCTCGGCGATCGCCCAAAACCTCGACGAGCTCGCACGGCATCTCGGCGCCGCGGTCCCCCCGCGCGCGGCCTGAAGGCGGCAGCCCCGGATTCGCGGCCGAGAAGGGCGTAGACTCGACCGCGCGGGTCGGTCTGCGGCTAGGGCGTGGAGGGCTTCACACCAGTGCTTCCGAGGTACTCGGCCCAAGCGTGGATGATCGCCCTCTCGGCCGACGCCCACGCCTCGGGGATCTGCTTCCAGCCGTTCCGCAGGTCGCCGATGCAATAGAGTCCGGGGATCGGCGTTCCGGAGACGGCATCCATCGCGCGGGAGTCGTCGTCCGTGCGGACGAACCCGTCGGGGTCGAACGAGCACCCGAGCGAACGGGGGATCGCGTCGTGGAGGTCGTACCAACCGAGCGCGGAGAACCCGCGGTCGTACGAACGATGGCTGCCGTCGACGAACCGGACACCGAACTTCTTCTCCCGGATCTCGTCGAACCCCTCCATCGCAGCCTCGAACGATCCGATCCGGAGCTCCGCCAGGGCCGTCGTGAGGGTCGCCCGCTCGTCTGGCGGGGTGCCCCCGAGAAAAGGCCGGCCGTTCGTGAGCACCTCCACCGACTTCGGTCCGAACTCGAGGATGTCAAGGGCGGTTCGGGCGGCGAACGAGTCGTGACCGATCACCGCGACGGACTTCCCGACCAGCTCGTGCCCGTCGCAGATGAGGCAGAAGTCGACCAGGGCCTGGTTCGCCCACGGGAAGATCGGTTCGATCTTGCCCCCGACCTCGGGGACACGGTCGACGACCCCCATCGCCAGCACGAGGATCGGGCTGCGTGTCACGAGCGTCTGCTTCAGCCACTCGAACGTGACGGAGTAACCGGCCTCGGTCCGTTCGGCGGAGACGGCGCGTGCCGGGGTCATGTAGTCGACCCACTCGTCGACCTTCCGCACGGCCGCGATCTGCTGGTCGAGCAGCTTGTGGCCCGAGATCCCGTCCGGGAACCCGGGAATGTTGTCCATTCGAGGCGCGTAGTACGACCGGGAATACTTCGGACCACGGTCGATCACGACCGCGCTCCGCCGGAGAAGGCCGGCCTTCACTCCGGCTTGGAGCCCCGCGTGCCCTCCGCCGAGGACGACGATGTCGTAGGAGTCCCGCAACCGGGGAAAACCGGGCACGGGCGCGCCCACCCGTCGCGAGGATTTGATGGCTCGCCGAGCCGGAGTCGGTCGCGGTCGACCGAAGCGACCGCCGGGCACGGCAAGGGTTATGGGCGCACCGTTTCCTCCTTCGATTCGGGTTCCCGACGCCCGTGCCGGCCCGCGCCGACGAGACGCGCTTGGGGGGGACTCTTTTCCTCGAGGACGGGACCCGATTCGAGGGCGAAGGATTCGGGGCGGCTGCCCGACGTGTCGGGGAGGTCGTGTTCACGACCGGCATGGTGGGCTACCCGGAGTCGCTGACCGACCCGTCGTTCCGCGGTCAGATCCTCACGTTCACCTACCCTCTTCTTGGGAACTACGGTGTCCCGCCCACGCGGGCGCTCGCCTCCGACGGGCTCCCCTCTCTCGAGAGCGACAGCGTGCAAGTCCGGGCGATGGTCGTTCGCGGAACGACGAGCCCCAGTCACTGGGCGATGGACCGCACCCTGGAAGCCTGGCTCGCGCAGGAAGGGGTGCCGGGGCTCCGGGGGGTCGATACCCGACGCCTTACGGAACATCTGCGCTCTCGCGGCGTGCTTCGGGGCGTTGTCGACGTCGGACCGGCCGCGGTGCGGCCGAGCGACGAGACATTGACGGCCGCCCTCCGCCGGGCGCCCCAGTATGCCGAGGAGAACTTCATGGAGGACGTCTCTCCCCGGAAGCCTTCCGTGGTCGGTCGGGGCACGGGCCCGCTGGTCGCGGTCCTTGACTGCGGCGTGAAATCGAGCATCTTCCGTGCGCTCCTCGACCGGCGCGTGCGGGTCCTCCGACTCCCGCACGACCACGAGGTCCCGCAGAAGTGGGAGGGACGACGAGTGGCGGGCCTCCTGGTCGGCAACGGTCCGGGCGACCCGTCGAACCTTCGCGCCACGATCGAGGAGCTCGGCCGGCCCTCGAACCGGGACCTGCCCACCCTCGGGATCTGCCTCGGGCACCAGCTGGTCGCGCTTGCGCGGGGTGGCACGACCTTCAAGCTGAAGTACGGGCACCGCGGGCAGAACAAGACGATCTGCTTCGCCGACGGCCGGGCCCTCATCGTGAGCGAGAACCACGGCTACGCGGTCGACCCGGCCACCTTGAAACGGACCGGGCTCGACGCGTGGGCGGCCAACCCGGACGACAACACCATCGAAGGGCTGCGGGACGGCTCGGGGCGACTTCTCGCCCTGCAGGGACATCCCGAGGGGCACCCCGGGCCGCAGGAAGCCGGGTTCGTCTTCGACCAGTTCGTTCGGAGGGCCCGACGGCGAGCATGACGCTCTCCCTTCCCGAGAAGGTCCTGGTCCTGGGCAGCGGCGCTCTCAAGATCGGCGAGGCCGGCGAGTTCGACTACTCGGGGAGTCAGTGCCTCAAGGCCCTCGAAGAGGACGGGGTGTACGCCATCGTCGTCAACCCGAACATCGCGACGCTCCAGACCGACCAGCCGAAGAACGGCAAGGTCTACTTCCAGCCGCTCGTGCCGGAGTTCGTCTCGGCGATCCTCGACGCCGAGCGCCCCGACGGCATCCTCCTCTCGTTCGGCGGTCAGACCGCGCTCAACTGCGGGATCCAGCTCGCCGACCAGGGGGCGCTCGCGCGGACCGGCACCCGGGTGCTAGGGACGCCCCTCGCGGGGATCCGGGCGACCGAGGACCGCGCGAAGTTCGTCCGCGCGATGGCCCGGGCGAAGGTCCCGACGCTCCCCAGCCGCGCGGTCTACTCCGTGGAGGAGGCGTTCGAGGCGACTCGGGAGCTCGGGTTCCCGGTGATCGTGCGGGTCGCGTTCACGCTCGGTGGTCGGGGAGGAGGCGTCGCGCACGACGCCGACGAGCTCCGCGAGGTCGTCGGGCGCGGCCTCCGCGCGAGCCCGGTGCGCCAGGTGCTGCTCGAGCGGTACGTCGGGACGTTCAAGCAGATCGAGTACGAGGTCGTGCGCGACGCGCGCGGCAACGCGCTCACGGTCTGCAACATGGAGAACGTCCTGGCGATGCGGGTCCACACCGGGGACAACATCGTCATCGCTCCGAGCCAGACGCTGAACGACGCCGAGTACCAGCGCCTCCGCCAGGCGGCCCTGCGCGCGGTCAAGGAGTGTGGGATCGTGGGGGAGTGCAATATCCAGTTCTGCCTCGACCCCCAGAGCGAGGAGTACTACGCGATCGAGGTCAACGCCCGTCTCTCCCGCTCGAGCGCCCTCGCGAGCAAGGCGACCGGGTATCCGCTCGCCTACGTCGCGGCGAAGCTCGCCCTCGGGTACACCCTGCCCGAGCTCAAGAACCGGGTGACCGGCGTTACGACCGCCTGCTTCGAGCCGTCGCTCGACTACGTCGTAGTGAAGCTCCCGCGCTGGGACCTCGACAAGTTCGCCCGTGCCGACCGGCGGCTCGGACCGGCGATGAAGTCCGTGGGCGAGGCGATGGGGATCGGCGCCTCCTTCCCGGAAGCGCTGTCGAAGGCGGTCCGGATGACCGACCCCCGGTCCGACCTCGTTCCTCCCAGGGAGCTCCGGTCGACCGAGGCGATCCTGGCCGACCTCGGTGCCCCCAACCCCGACATCCTGTTCTCCGTGCTCGAGGCGCTTCGCGCCGGTAT
>DATGZQ010000111.1:0-37512 GCA_035297125.1 Thermoplasmata archaeon | reverse complement strand
GACGCGGTCCAGAACATCGTCAACTGGGGACGGTACGCCGACCTGTTCCGGTACGACTCGGAAGAGCACTCGCTCCACCTGACCCGCCGGGCCGTGGCGCCGAAGGCCGGCGGAGGCCGGTCTCCGCCTCCCGAGCCCCCTGCGGCTGCCCCGATCACCACCTCGAGGAAGCCTCCGGTGGCCGCCCCGCCCGAAGCAGGTCGCCCGGGGGCGCTCCCCGCGCTCGCGTAGGGCCGCTTACCTCGGACCCAGGAGGGGACGCCGGCGTCGACCCGGCCTCAAACGGTCGCTCCGGCTCACCTGGCCGAGCTCGCCCGCTACACGCGGGTGCTAACCCAGCGACCGTAGCGTTCGGGAGCCTGCGTCCGCCGTGACGCGTCACCTCCCGCCGAAGGGGTTAAACGAGTTCTTCCATCCCTCCGCCGCGGTGGGCACGTAGATCAGCGGAAGATCGCTGCTTTCGCAAAGCAGAGGTCGGGGGTTCAAATCCCCCCGTGTCCACTCTGCCTTTCCTGAGGGGCCGCTCCGGACCCGAACGGTCCGAGCAGGGCGTTCGTGCCCCGGCCCTACCTCGGGGATTCCTCGGCCCGGACGTTGTCCAAGGCCTCGAAGAGGTCTCTCAGATGCCCGTTGCAGAGGAAGTAGGGTTTGCCTCCGGGGGACACGGGGAACGACCGCTCTTCTGTCCCCGATTCGGAACACGTACCGATCCGAGCCCGAGCTCCCCTTTCCCGTGGCTTCACCAATTCGGCGTAGGCCCGCTCGAACTCGCACGGATGGACTGGACGCCCCCCCTTCGGCATCCGATCGTCCACGACCGGTCGGTCACCGGGGTCGGACATCTACGCCTGCCTCCCAGCGTGACCCGAAGGGGCCGTCCACCGGGGACGAGCGTGGAACCCCGCGATACCCTCGCGCACCGGGATCTCGTGAGGACGAGGGTAAGGGCGGCGGGAATTGGGTTCGCCCGCGCGGACCCGCCCCATGATCACGGTGGCTCACGATACCACTTGAGCTTGCGGGAGGGCGGGTCGGAAGGAGCGTCATCCCCCGAAGGGCCCGAAACCCCGACCCGCCTCGCTGACGACCCCGGCTACGGGGGTTTATGGTCGCCCGGGCCTTGCGGTCTGACGCATGACCAAGGTCGAGATCGTCTCGAGCGAGAACGGACCGAGTCTCGTCATGGTGGACGGAATAGTGTACACCGCGCTCTGCCGCTGCGGCCATTCCCAGAAGAAGCCGCTGTGTGACGGCTCCCATCGGACGGCCGGATTCAAGGCCCCCAAGGCGGAGACCAAGGTCATCGGCTGAGCGGGCCCGCCGAGCGGGAAGACCCTATCCCACGAACTGGGGGGTGCCATACGAGGAGACAGACGTCGGCCACACCGGGCGCCGGCTCGACCGGAAACGACGCCCCACCCGTCGCCGCGGTCGCTCCCGAAAGGAGGATAGAGAACCGCCCCCTGCCGGCACTCGTGCCGTACGTGGAGTACGACGAGACGCAGGCCGTCTGTCCGCAGTGCGGCACGGCGTTCCGGTCTCCGGAGATTCTCGAGGAGCACCTGAAGGACTCGCACGGGGGACCGTCCGGGGGAGCGCCGGCCGAGCGGCCCAAGCGAGTAACCTGTTCGGTCTGCGGAGCGCGCCTCCTCTCGGTGTCGGCGCTGCAGCGCCACAACCGTGAAGCTCACGTCGCGTGAGCCCCGCCACTACCTGGGGTCGCCCTCGGACGGTCGGACCAGCTCGTCGCGTTGCTCGACGTCGAGGAGGTGGCCCATCTTCTTGCGCTTCGTCTCGAGGTAATCACGGTTCTGCGCGGTCGGCGGGACGACCAGGGGGATCCGCCCGACGATCTTGATCCCGTGGCGTCGGAGGTCCTCCACTTTCTCCGGGTTGTTGGTGAGGATCCGAATCGACCCCACGTGGAGGGAGTGGAGCATGTGGGCGGCCACCTCGTAATCCCTCTCGTCCGGCCGGAAGCCGAGCGCCTCGTTCGCCTGAACGGTGTCGTAGCCCCCGTCCTGGAGCTGGTAGGCGCGGATTTTGTTCGCGAACCCGATCCCCCGGCCTTCCTGACGCAGGTAGAGGACCACGCCGGCCTCTTCGCGCCCGAGCATCTCGAGCGAAGCGATCAGCTGGTCGCGGCAGTCGCATCGGAGTGAACCGATGGCGTCGCCGGTGAGGCACTCCGAGTGGATCCGGACCGGGACGTTGTCGCGATCGAAGATGTCCCCGTGGACGAAGGCGGCGTGGTCGCGCCGCTCCCCGTCGTTCCAGAACGCTACGACCTGGTACTGGCCGAACCGGGTGGGTAGGTCGGCGATCGCGACGATCTTGACGCATGTCTCCGGCGAGCCCTCGCACTCGTGCGTCCGGCTCTCCTCGAGCAGCCGTCCTATCGTCTCGCTGGGCAGACCCATCGGAAGCGGCAGAGGGGGAGCGGAATAAAGCGCGCGGTTACGTCCCGGCCACCGCCTTCGACGGGCCGGGCCCTCCGGAACGGCCCCGTCGTCACGGGTCCTCGCCCTACAGGGCGTCCGTGTGGCTCAGTTCTTCGAGGGCCCGGCTGACTCGGCCCGGAGCCTCGGGATGTTCGCGTTCCAGTCGAACGGGGGGACGGCGCCCGATGCCAAGATCTCGGCCACGAGCGCACGGATCATACCGTCGTCCCAGAGCCCGAGAGTGTCCTCCCCGGCTCCCTTTCCGGCCGTTCGCTTGGTGCGAGGAGCTTCTCGGTGCCAGAGGTGGACCGGGTCCGGGATCCCCCCGGTTCCTCGGACCGGAACGCTCGAGCCGCGCGGGCGGACGCACACGTGATAGCCCGGATGCCCGTCGACGAACACGCATCGGGCGTTCGCCTCGCGGAATTCGCACTGAGCTCGATGCGAAGCCATTCCGTGCTCTCGGGGCGGCAGGCAGAACCCCCTCCGCGGCTTTAGTCCGCGCTTTCCGATCAGCGTTGTCGGGTTCCGGCGACCGGCGGGCGTCCTCGTCGGCCCCCGGAGATCTCACCGCCCCGATCGACCGAGCGGTGCGATAACCGCCGGGCAACCCTCACGTGCCCGGATAGTAGAGATCGAACTTCCCGCAGCTCTGGCAGTAGTAGAGGCTGAACGGAAGCACCGTTTCCGAAGCTGCCGACGCTCCCGAGAGGTAGTTGACCGGGCCCGTGAGCCCCATCGCGCGAAGGTTGAAGTGCCCGGTCCAGCGCATCTGTGCTTGGCAGTTTCCACAGGTCCGGAGCGGTGTCCCTGGGGGCGTCGGCTGGCCTGCCACCGGACCGGATGCGACCTGGGCTAGAGCGTTCCCACATGTCGGGCAGGCCGTACTGTTCGGCGGGACCGGCTTGCCGCACCGCGTGCAGAACGTAGCGGACACAGCCGGGCCACTCACTCGGGCGCGATTGAACCTTGCTCCCTAGTGTGGGCGCGGAGGACGAATCGACCCGGAGTCGGACCGGCAGCAGGTCCGATGGAACGGGACGGAGGCGAGCGAGCGCTCGCCCGCCACGGGGGGTGCTACTGGACCGGTTTCAGGGCGGTGTCCCAGGAGGCCCACTCGAGGGAGCGAAGGCGGGTGTCGGCGCCGGGGCGGCAACGGGCGGTGCGGGGTAGCCGACGGGCTCAACCTGAAGCGACCTGGGCTTCACGCGAACCGAGATGGTCTCGGCTTTCGGAGTGACAAGGTTCCATCCTCCGCGAAGTATGGACGCGCCGACCAGATACTCGATGCCGAGGAACGTGAACGCCTCGAGGAAGCGGCCGTTGAACGTACCGTTGATCGAGCTGTTCCCGCTCCCGCCGCCGCTGAGCGAAAACACGTTGTAGTTCCCCGTCGGCGGATGTTGGGTGTACTCGTACGCTTGGTAGAAGCCGAAGAGGAGAATGCCCATGCCGACGGCGACCAGGACCGTTCCCAGGGTTCGTTCGTACGCTCGCTCCATCGCCACCTGCCTCGACGGTCCTGCCTCTTGAAGCCTCGTCTTGACGGGGCGGACATTCCGGGGGTCGATCCTGTCGCCGGCCGGCCACGCCCCCGGGGTTCGCTCGCCTTCGAACGCCGTACCGTCAGATCCGGCCGGGGGACGGATCCGCCGGCGCGGACCCCCGAACGGCTGTCGGCGTTATGAGCGGCGGCGCTCCTCAAGGGGCATGGCGCGAGCCGCGGATCCGTCGTACCGACCGTTGACGAAGCAGGAAGAGGCGGTCATCGTCCGCCGCGGGACGGAGCGGCCGTTCAGCGGCGAGTACGAGCACCACACGGCCCGGGGCACGTATTCGTGCAAGCGGTGCGGCAACCCGCTCTACCGTTCCGACGACAAGTTCGACGCGCGATGCGGTTGGCCCAGCTTCGACCGCGAGATCGAAGGCGGAGTCGTGCGAGTCCCCGACGCCGACGGGGAGCGCGTGGAGATTCGGTGCGCCCGGTGCGACGGGCACCTCGGGCACGTCTTCCTCGGTGAAGGGTTCACTCCCCGGAACACCCGGCACTGCGTGAACTCGATATCCATGGTCTTCACGCCGGCGCCCTGATCCGGGGGACTCCGGCCTGGGCCCCGCCGAACGTCGGGGCGCGGCGGTTCGTTCGCCGGGGGTCGGCGCGAACACGACCCTGTCGGAACCGCGCTCGCGGCCGCGGCGAGGCCGCGGGGCTGAAGACCGCCTACTTGACGATCGTCGAGAACGTGTACTTCGCGGCCTCGGTGTGCGTCATCAGGTGCTCCCCGATGTCGTCACCCCGGAGGGACTGGAAACCGCAGACGAGGCATCGGTACAGGACGAGTTCCGCGGGCCGGGGACCTACGGCATCGATTGGGGGAGGGGGTGCCATCGGCCCGCAGTAGGCTATACGGGCTCGAAATAGGTTTGCCTCGACGGGACCCTGCCGTGTACGGCCCGATCGGAGGACACGGACCCTCCGCCGCACCCCCCGCTCCGGGCGTGCCGTGCGCCCCGTCGGACCTATAGGGTACTGA
The DNA here is from genome assembly GCA_035297125.1 of Thermoplasmata archaeon. Classification (GTDB taxonomy): domain Archaea; phylum Thermoplasmatota; class Thermoplasmata; order Lutacidiplasmatales; family UBA184; genus Lutacidiplasma. The sequence goes on along the minus strand of DATGZQ010000111.1, from coordinate 32,537 downwards.
CCTTTCGGCGCGGCCGGGAAGAGTCGTGGGCGGGTTCCGGTACGTCAGAACTCCGATCCCGGAAGACCCGGGCGAAGGTCGCGCGACGGGATTCGAGGAGATCCTCCATGCGTACACGAAGGAGGAGGCCGTCCTCGAGGCTCAGCGATGTCTCGAGTGCGCGATGCCGTTCTGCGTGCAGGCGTGCCCCATCACGCAGGACTGCCGGGGGTACATCATGCTCATCGCACAGCAGAGGTTCGACGACGCGGCCCGCCTGACGATCCGCGACAATGCACTGGCGACCGTCCTCTGCAAGACCTGCTACCATTACTGCGAGGAGGACTGCGTCATGGGCGGGCGCGGCACCCCGATCGCCATTCGTCACCTCAAGCGAGCCGCGCTCGAGTTCGGAAAGTCTGACCTCCTCTACGTCGCGAGCGCTCCCAGGGACCAGCGGGTGGCCATCGTGGGAGGGGGGCCGGCGGGGCTGGCCGCCGCGTGGGAGCTGTCACTGCGAGGATACCCCGTGACCGTGTACGAGGAGCAGAAGTTCCTCGGCGGCCAGATCGAAACGATCCCGAAGTACCATCTCGAGGGCACCGAACTCGATACCGACCTCGCCCGATTCCGCAACCTCGACGTGACGTTCGTCGGCGGCAAGAAGGCCGGCGTCGACTTCACGCCCGAGAGCCTGCTCGCGGACGGCTACCGGGCGGTGTTCGTGGCCATCGGCGCCTCCGACCCCCGTGCGCTCGGAATCCCCGGAGAGCACCTGCCGGGGGTGTTCCCCGCCCTTCCCTTCCTCCTGGCGGCGAACAAGGGGCCGGACGGACTCATCGGCCGGAAGAACCGAAGGGTCGTGGTCATCGGGGGTGGCGACGTGGCGCTGGACGCGGCACGGTCCGCGCTCCGGCTCTCCGAGAGCAAGGACGTTACGGTAGTGTACCGGCGCGCGAAGGAAGCGATGCCGGCGGGTCCCGAGGAGGTCGGCGAGGGTGAGGGAGAGGGACTCCGATTTGTCCTGGAGCGCGCCCCCGTGCGCGTGCTGGGAACCCGCCAGGTCGAGGGCATCGTCCTGCAGCGGGTGGGCGCCGGACCACCGGACGCCTCGGGCCGACCGACGACGGTCCTGATCGAGGGGACAGAGGAGACGCTCCCGTGCGACACGGTGATCGTCGCGGTAGGCGAGTTCGCCGACCTGACCGGATTCCCGAAGGAGCTGAACCTGAGCCCGGTGGCCCATCCGTGGCCCCAGGGGAAGCGCCCCGACTGGATGTCGGACGTCGAGGGAGTGTTCGCCGCGGGCGGAAAGTCCGTGGTCTATGCCATGGCCTCAGGCTCGAAGGCTGCGGAGGCGATCGACGCGTACCTATCGAAGAAGGCGAGAAAGGCGCCGACTCCCCGCCCCGACCCGCTGGGTGGGTCCAAGCCCCCGCGCCTCCCGGAAGGCTACGGCGGCCCCACATGGCATCTCTGACCACGCGGTTCGCCCGTTCGTTCCCGAGACGCGGAGGCTCGCGTCGCCAACCCTTGATCCAAGGCCGGGCTACGACCGCCGACCGCGATGGCGGCCTTCGCGAACGACGAGCACCCAGATTCCGGTTGACGGACCGTTCGGGGGGCGACCTCGGCACCTCGACTCCGCCGCACCACGCTAATACTGCCTCGGTGATGGCCGTCCGCGAGGAGCGGAGATGACCCGACCCGTCGCCGCGGCAGTGCTGACCATCATCGGAGGATTGTTCATCGGGCTCGGGGGGCTCATTCTGGCGGTCTTCGGTACGTTCGTCGCGGTCTTTTTCCACTTCTACAGCGGCCTGTTCTTCATCGGCCTGGTTATCGGGGTCCTCACCATCGTGATGGGCGGGCTGATGCTGCTGGTGCCGTCCGGCAAGACCGTGTTCGGGATCGTCACGATCGTCTTCGCGTTCCTCAGTGTGCCGTTCGCGCTCGGAGGCATTGTCGTGGGATTCCTCCTCGCCCTGGTGGGAGGCGTGCTGGCCATACTCTGGAAGCCGAAGGTGATCGATATTCGCGCGACCCCACAGCCCCCCGCTGCTCCTCCCTGGACCTGAACGGCGGATCGCCCCTGCCCCCCCGGGCTCCTCTCGCGATGCGGGCCGAGCCCGGTAGAGCGTCGTTCCGAACGTTTCATCCCGTGGTCGACGGTTAGCCGGAGCTCGCGATGACACTGCTCGGGAACCTACTGTTCGGGCTCGTTCTTGGGTTCTCGCTCACGATCCCGCCCGGGCCGATGAACGCGCTGATCGCGGCGATATCGGCCCGTTCCGCGCGGGGCGGCATCGTCACCGGCTTCGGTGCGATGTGCGCCGACCTGGTTCTCGGAGGCCTCGTCTTCGGGCTGGATTCGGTCGTGAATCTCGCCCCCATCGTTCGCGCCGTCTACGCCGTGGGCGCGGTCGTGATGGTCTACTTCGGCGTGCGGCTGCTCCGCTCGTTCGCGGTGGCCTCTCCGACCGCGGAGGTGACCGTCCGGACGTTCACCCGGGCGCTTGCGCTCGGGCTGTCGAACCCGTTCCAGATCGTCTGGTGGATCACGGCAGGCCTCGCGTTCGCCTACCTCGGAGGCCCCGTTCTCCTGCTCGGGCTGTTCGGCGCCATCGCGATCTGGATCGTCGCGTTCCCCGTCGCCGTCCACTCCGGCGCCCGGCGGTATCCGCGCCTCCAACGCGCGATCGGCTACGCGTCGGCGGCGATCCTTCTCGGATTCGCCGTCTACTTCGCGGTTCTCGCGATCCGGGGCTAAGCGCCGGGGATCGTCGGTCCCGCCGCGGGCCTGAGCCGGGCCGCGTGCTCCTTGCGGAACTTGGCGACCTTCGGCGCGATGATCGCCTGGCAGTAGGCCCGCTCCGGGTTGCGGCGGAAGTAGTCGCGGTGGTACTCCTCCGCCGGATAGAACGCAGTGGACGGAACGAGCTCGGTCACGATCCTCTTCCGCCAGACGCCGGCCTTCTCGATCTCGCCGAGGACCGACTCGGCGGTCGACTTCTGCGCAGCCGAATGGAAGAAAATGGCCGAACGATATTGGCTCCCCACGTCGTTCCCCTGGCGGTTCCGCGTCGTCGGGTCGTGGGTCGTGAGGAAGATGACGAGCAGGTCACGGTAGGAGACCTCGCGAGGGTCGAACGTCACCTGGACCGCTTCGGCGTGGCCGGTCCGGCCCGAACAGACGTCCTCGTAGGTCGGGCTCGGGACCGTACCCCCCGTATAGCCGGGGTCGACGCGTTTCACGCCCGCGACCTCAGTGAAGACCGCCTCGGTGCACCAGAAGCAACCTCCCGCCATCGTGGCGACCTCGAGCGCTCCCGCGCTCGGCTTCCCGGCAGGCTCGGGTACGGTCACGTTCTCACGCTCCTACGCTCCGCGGGGATTTGAACGCGTTACCCCGCCCGGTCGGCATCTCCTCGGGGCGGCGTAACCAGGGGTGAATCCTCTCACTTCCGAACGAGGAATTGGACCTCGGTCCGCGCCCACGCCTTTGCGTCGCGCCAAGGGTTCCCAAGGTAGACCTCGCGGTAGGACCCGATCGACCGGATCTCGTGCTCCTTGCGTCGCCAGCGGAGCCAGTCGCTCAAACCGTGGTAGATGACCTGGGGCGAAACGACGTCCGGGTCGAACACGACCCGGGCGACCGTAGCCGGCCGCAGGGTCTTGATCCGGATCGGACCGGCGCCCCGCGCCGAACCCTTGACCTCGATCGAGACCTCCCAACGGCGCTCGCCGGGCTCCTGGAAGATCCAGCGTCCGGTGCGGAGCCCCTGACCTTTCGCCCATCGCTCCACCTTCTCGAACTGAGCGCGGATCTTCGCATCGCTCCACGGGCCCTTCCACGCTATCGACGCTACGCGGAGCTTCGGGTTCTTCGCCCAGCCGAAATCGATCGTCATCGCCTTGCCTCGGCAAGGCGAGTCCTTCGGGCCCTAATCGGTTGCGGGTGCGGTTCGGGAGGGCGAGACCATCGGCAGCCGCGCACCGAGCGTCTCCGGAGCCGGGAAATCCGAGATGTAGCCGCCGTAGTACGGGATTCGGGTCGTGATCACGCTCCGGAACGCCGCCCGGAGCGCCGAGTCATCGAGGCCGCGGGTCGGGACCAGGTCATCGTTGCGGTTGAGACACCCTTTGAGCTCGCCCTTGTGCGTGACGCGGATCCGGTGGCAGTTCGAGCAGAACTCCGGATTGTAGACGGGGTCTACCAGCTCGACCTCCGCCTTGTCGAAGAGGTAGACCCGGCGGTGGTGCATCTCCCGCACGAGGACGCGCGTGGCGTTCTCCTCCAGCCACCGTCGTACCGTCCCGATGTCCACGGCCCAGTCGTGTTGGGGGACGAGCTCGGGCATGAATTGGATGAGCTGCAGTTTCAGCCCCTCGGTCCGGCCCACGAAGTCGATCAGCGCGGGTATGTTCGCGACCGTCGTTCGGAAAACGACCAGGTTGATCTTGACCGGCGTCAACCCCACGCGGAGGGCCTCCGAGACCCCCCGAAGGACCGGAGCCAGCGCGCCGCCGCGGATCGACCGAAATTGCTCCGGGTCGGTAGAATCCATCGAGACGTTGACCCGCTTCAAGCCGGCGTCCCTCAGGCCGGCGGCCCGGGACGCGAGCATAGAGCCGTTCGTGGTCAACGACACGTCGGGGATCTGGCTCACCGTCCCCGCGATCAGCGTTTCGAGGTCCTCGCGGAGGAGCGGCTCCCCACCGGTGAACTTGACCGACCGGATGCCGAACTCCCGGGCGACGGAAACGAGGCGCTCGACCTCCTCGGGAGTGATCTCCTCGCCGTGGGCCGCGCGGGGGCGGGCGACGGGTCCCAATCCCTCATCGTGGCAGTAGACGCAGCCGAAGTTGCAGCGCTTCGTGACGCTGATCCGGATGTCGGTCACGCCGCGACCGTAGGCGTCCGTCAGCATCTCAGGGGACGATAGCGGCGGGCGGTATTTGAGGGCGAGAACGCGCCCCGCGGGGCCTGGGGCGACCCGAGCCGAGGATCAGGCAGCGTCTGGAGCGACCTCGGGGTTCTCCTGCAGGGGAACGCTGGTCGAGAGGACGTTGCCGCGACGCCGGAACGACAGGGCTACCTCGGAGCCGACCGGAAACTTGGAGAGCGACTCGAGAAGCTCTCGGACCGTCCGGACCGCGAATGGGCCCACACCCGCGACCACGTCGCCGGGCTTCAGCCCGGCGCGGTGGGCGGGAGAACGGGGAACGACCTCGGCAACGAGGAGTCCCGACCGCGGCTCGAGGCCGTGCTGCCGCGCGAGGTCGGGGCGGAGCTCGGCCACCATCACGCCGAGCCACGGTCGTACGATCCTACGGCGGAGCCTGAGCTCCTCCGCGATCCGCGCGACCGCGTGGATCGGGATCGCGAACCCGACCCCCTGCGCGAACGGGATCATCGCGGCGTTGATCCCGACGACCGACCCCGAGAGGTCGACGAGAGGCCCCCCACTGTTGCCGGGGTTGATCGCGGCGTCGGTCTGGACCAGCCCCTCGAAGACGAAATCGGATCCTGGCAACGGGCGTCCCAAGGCACTGACCACCCCCATCGAGACCGTCGGGTCCCCCGGGAGCCCTAGCGCGTTGCCCATGGCGAGGACGATCTGGCCCACCCGAAGGGCTTCGGAGTCGCCGATGCGGGCCGGGACGAGGTCGTCGGCGTCGACTCGGACGAGCGCGATGTCGGTGACCGCGTCGCCCCCGACCACCTCGCCCGTGACCTCGCGGCCGCCCGACAGTCGTGCCCGGACCTCGGTCGCGCCGTCCACGACATGCTGGTTCGTGACGAGATACCCAGACCGGTCGGTGACGACCCCCGTCGCCTGGGACGGAAAGGCGACCGGTGAGCCGCCGCGCTTGCGCCCGACCTTCAGGCTCTCGACCACCGCTACGCTCGGGGCGACCGCTTCGACGGCGGACGCGATTCTCGCCTCGAGCTCCTCCAACGCCACGGCCGGACCTAGGCCTGCTGCGGCGAGGCCCGATGGGCCGGGCGGGGCAGGGAGGGCTCGGGGCCGATCGGCGGGATGGGAATGGGTGGGAGGGGCCTCACGCGAACCTCACTCCGATATCAGGCGGTCGAGCTTGGCGAACAGCTCGCCGACTTCTTTCTCCTTCTTCCGGCCGCCTTCCCAGCGTGCGTTGACGATCTCGACCAGCAGGTCGGCGACCTTCTCCATCCACGGGCCTTCCTGCGCCTCGAACCGCTTCTTGACCTTCTCCCGGAGCAGCTCGTTGTAGGCCCGGTAGGCCGTCCAGACCCAGGGCCCGTATCCCGATCGCCCGTGGCTCCACTCAGACTCATCTTCTGTCATTCGCATTCCTTCCTGACCGATCCGGTCACGGAAGGTTCACCGCCGAGGGGAGGATATTGAGCGGGTGGAGAAAGGCCCGGTCACAACGGACCCGCGGGGCTCTTCACGCCGCCCTTCGATAACGACAACGTTAGCGCCCTGCTAAATCCGTGCTCCGGGCTTTCGAGGGCATGGGAACGTCCCGAGGGGCGGATGACAGGCCCGCCAACGGTCGGTTGGACGAGCGAGTCCTCGAAACCCTCCAAGGGCTGCGCGGCCGGTTGGCGTTCAGCGGGCTGCGCCGAGTTCTCGGCGCCCACCCGGAGTCCCTTTCGCGTGCGCTCAATCGCCTTGAGCGCGAAGGCCTGGTCGAGCGGGTCGATGGCGGCTATCGTGCGCTCGGGCCGTCGCTGCCCCTCGCTGCCGCTTCGGTCGAAGCGCTGCGCTCCATCGCTCGCGTAGAGCTGCCGCCGAGCGTCTCGCCCCCTGCGCTTCTCGGGAGGCTTGCCGGCCGGTGGTTCGGGTCCCTTCGCTGGGTCGGAACGATCGACCGGCCCGAGGAACGGCTGCTCGCATGGGCTCGGCGTGACGGGAGCGGACTGGCGCTCCTCGGCGTGGGCGGTGGATTCCTGCAGGTGTACGTTCCCGCCGGAACGGGCCAGGAAGACCCTGGTGAGGCCGAGGAGGCCGCGTTCGAGCTCCTGTTCCACGCGGTCGAGGCCGTTCGACCCGTGAGCGGGACGGAACCGACAGACGGGCTCCTGCTCCACGCGTTCCGGGCGGGCACGCCGGCCTGGACGTTCGAGAACTGACCGGGCCGGGCGTCAGGGTCCCGTGCGGGCACCCGGTCCCTCAGAGCGGCGCGCCGCAGGTAGGGCAGCGGCCATTGACTTCGTTGCCCAGCTGGCCGCAGTACCGGCACCGGATCTTGACGACCTCGCGCTCGATCGTCTGGACCACGCCCTCGGACCCCCGCGGGAACGGAGGAAGCTCCCGGCGGGCCTCCGCGATCGCGCTCGCCCAGGACTCCGGCTCGAGCACGTCGAACGTCGGCCGCCCGTCGACCAGCTCCAGCACCAGCCGCGCACGACCGAGCCGTCCTTTCCGGACCGACACGTTCCGGAGTTCGTGGAGTCCCACGTCCAGCCGAATCCGGGCCTCCTTGCCTCCAACGAAATCCCGGACGACACCGCGGGAGACGTGCGATTCGAAAACGAGCCGCCGGTTCGTTAGGTAGAGGACCCCCGGACCGCGTCCTCCCGCGGCGTCGCGGGGCGCGTCCAGCACGGCGTAGGCGCTCCGTAGCACGCTCTCACCCGTTTGGAGCAGCATGGTCGACCCGGGGGTTTCGCACTAGGTGCTGGTGCTCCCTCGGAAGGGTGCCCCGGGCTGCTCTCGAGCCGACACGGACCGACTCCCTACCAACCGACTGGGGCTTGGCGATTCTGCTCGTCCAGCCAGCGGCGAAGGGGTGCGAAGTACTCGAGCAGGCCCGTGGCGTCCATCCGACGATCCCCCGTGACGGCCTCGAGCGCGTCCGGCCACTCCCGGCTCGCCCCCATCGAAAGCATCTCCGCGAGGCGGCGGCCCGCCTCCTTCGACCCGTAGATCGAAGCCCGATGGAGCGGACCGCCGATGCCGGCGGTCTTCACGAGGGCCCTGTGGAACTGGAACTGGAGGATGTGCGCCAGGAAGTACCGCATGTAGGGCACGCTGGAAGGGACGTGGAACTTCGCTCCGGGGTCAAATTCCTCGTCGTCCCGGGGCCGGGGGGGAGCGACACCCTGATACTCGGCCCGCATCGCCCACCAGGTCCGGTTGTAGTCGGCGGGGGCGATCTCACCGGAGAACACGGACCACCTCCATTTGTCGATGACGAGGCCGAACGGCAGGAACGCGACCTTTTCCAGCGCCCTCTGCAGGAGCAGCCCGGTATCGCTCGAGGCGTCCGGCACTTGCTTCAGCAGTCCGATCCGCGAGAGGTACTCCGGGGTGACGGAGAGGTCAACGGTGTCCCCGACCGCCTCGTGGAAGCCATCGTGGGCGCTGCCGCGGTAGAGGAACGGCAGGGAACCGTACGCGCGCTGGTAGTAGTTGTGTCCGAGCTCGTGGTGGATCGTGTGGAAGTCCTCGCCGGTGATCTCGATGCACATCTTGATCCTGAGGTCCTCGGCATAGTCGATGTCCCAGGCGCTTGCGTGGCAGACAACCTCTCGATCCTGTGGGCGGACCAGCATCGAGCGTTCCCAGAAGGAGGCGGGGAGCGACGGGAGCCCCAGCGAGACGAAGAACCGTTCCGCGTAACGGACCATCTCGGTCGGCGTCGTGCCTCGGTCCACGAGGAGCCGGGTGAGGTCGAACCCAGGGTCGGAGCCCGGCGGAGCGAGGAGCGGATAGACCCCTTCCCACGACTGGGCCCACATGTTCCCCAACAGGTGCGCCGGGATCAGGCCCCTCTCGGGAACCCGGTCCGGACCGTAGACGGATCGGAGACGGTGGCGGACGAAGCCGTGAAGGGAATCGTAGAACGGACGGACCTGGGCCCAGAGCCGGTCGACCTCCTTCGCGAACGCGTCGGGGTCCATGTCGTACATCGACCGCCACATCGCGCCCGTGTCGGCAAAACCGATCTCGCGGGCGCCCCGGTTGGATAGGTCCACATACTCCACGAACTCAGGGCGGACCGTTCGGCCCACCCGGTGCCAGCCGGTCCACACATCCTCGAGGACGGCCGGGTCCCGACTCTCCGTAAGGATGCGGGAGAGCGCCTGGAGGTCCAGCGGCGCCTTCGCTCCGGCGGGGGTGTGACGCCCCTTCGCGTATGCGCCTTGCATCGAGGCGACCAGCTTCGTGAGCCGCTCGGACAGCATCGGATCCCCGGGGGCGACGGTCGTGAGCGACAGCCTCAGGAGCTTCGCCTTTCGGGCCTGCTCGGCCGAGAGTCCCTTCGGCGGAAGATGCGCGGCTTCCTTCACAAGCCGAACCGTTGCGTCGATGAGGCGGGCGGACGCCTTCGACGAGAGCGCCTCCGAGTCCGGGGTGATGTACGTGCAGTACACCCAGTCCGCCTGCTGCGCCTCGACCGAGGTTTCGAGAAGCTCCTTCTCGGCCCTTCTGAGGAACTCCACGGGTTCCGTAGGACGCGGATCGGTAGGCACGGACAACTCCGTCGGGCGCGAGCGAAGGCACGCTTAACTATCTATCCCGCGGCCGCGGCCGGCTCGCCGGCGCGGTCCGTTCGGAGCCACTTCAGGGCCTCAGGAAGGGACTGCACCCGCAACGGCACCCCTCTCCGAGGCGCTCCGGAGGGCCGTAGCAGGGTCGACGGCCCGAGTCGAGCGTAACGATCCAGCCTAGGTCGCGGCTGGAGGCCGGGAGGGGTCCAGGGGGTCCGTCGCCGCGACGACGAATCGGTCGGCACTTTGTCCGCCAGTCTCATCCGATAAGGAGGCACCCTCCCCACCCCCCCCTTTCCACTCGAAGTAGGTGTTTATGTATGACATGCGTCTGACAATCACCGACTGACAGTGTCGGACGCACAAGATCGACACGTGTTCCTAGCCGCCCTCCCGTTGGATGCAGATTTCCGCCGCGAGGCGCCCACCCCCCTCGCGGCCCTCCCCTGTCTACGCCCGCTCTCGGGCCTTACCCAGTACCCCACCCCGCTTCACCGCGGGCCCTGGAGCCCTCCGTGAGAGGTTCGTCGGCCACCGGGCCCAAGGTCGAACCGCGGATCATCACGCCCACCAGCCTCGGCGTGGGGCAACCCCGCGGCTACGGCATCCCGCCCCGGCTGTCTCCAGACGCGGCCGCCGCGTTCGCGACCTACGTGGACACGGCCCGTGCGCGCGCCGCGGTCGAGGGACGGACGCTCGTCTACACCGTTCGCTGGAGCTAGGGCTCGTTTTCGTCCGACTCGTCGTCGGACGCGACTACGACCGTTGCCCGCCGTCCCTTCGGCGGGGAGTAGGCGGCCTCCTTGAGCGCCTGCTTCGATAGCAGGTCGGCGCGCTGGTTCTGTGCGCGGGGCACCCAGTGAAACTCGACCTTCGGGAACCGCAGCGTAAGCTGCTTCAGCCAATCGTGGTAGGCCTGGAGATGTTCCTTTCGGACACGGTACTCCCCCGTCATCTGACGAACCACGAGCAGGCTGTCTCCGCGGACGACCACGTCCCCGGTGTAGCCGTTACGGGCCAGCCATTCCAGCGCGCAGATCGCCCCTGAGTACTCGGCCACGTTGTTTGTTGCGCGGGCGTGGAACGGCGGCACGGCGAGCCCGTGCCCCTCGTAGGCGAAGCCCGCACCCTCGATCGTGAATCCGTAGGTCGCGATCGACCCGTTCCGGGTACGCTCGCAGGCGCCGTCGAAGTGAACCTCCACGGGTCCGGACCCGGGTATCGCAACGCCGCGTGGGATCTCGAGATCTTCCGTCGTGCCTCACCACCCGTGCCCGTGAAGAGGAGCGACCTCGGGTTCCTGCACGAGCGCGGTGCAGTTGCAAGAAGCCTCCGGGTGCGCGCAGCGCGGGCACGTCGCTCGGTCGAGCACGAGCCCCAGAGGACGGCCGCAGCGCCGACACTCGCGCGCTCTCGCGCACCGCGGGCACTGGGCGAGGTCGGCCGTGATGAAGGTACGGCAGTGACGGCACGAAGCCGCCTCGCTCGGGCTGAACTGCCGGAGGCGGGGAGGCGGATTCGTGCGGCTCCGCGGCATGGCCGCTGGCTCGTCGGGGTTCCCGAACGCCCCGCCGACCGTCGTCTGGCGGGGATCGTGCGCTACCGCCGCGAAGAGCACAACGACCAGACCGACGGGCGCGACGAGAAGGCCGGCCTCCTGCTCGATGTCGAAGATCTCCGACCCGCCGACCACGATGGGGAACGAGACGAGGGCGATGCCGGTGAGGATGACCCCGACGCCCAGATACGCGAGTGAGCGGTTCATCCCGTGGGGCGGCGGCGACCTCCCTCCGCCCGCGTTCGACTACTCGGTTCCTTCCTCATAAACCGGAGGGCACCACTCGGCCCGCCGAGCGACTTTTAGCCCCACGCGGCCGTGGCGTGCCATGCCGAACCCGACCGCAGCCATGCGCACCACCCTCGGGGATGTGCGGATCGAACTGTTCCGAGACCGCGCGCCGAAGACCTCCGAGAACTTCATCAAGCTCAGCCGCCAGGGATTCTACACAGGCCTAACGTTCCACCGCGTGATCCCCGGATTCATGGTGCAGCTCGGGTGCCCCAAGGGGGACGGTACGGGCGGTCCCGGCTACACGATCCCGGACGAGTTCGGGGCGGGACTCCACCACGACGCGCCCGGCATCCTGTCCATGGCGAACGCCGGCCCAAACACCGGCGGCAGCCAGTTCTTCATCACGCTCGCCGCGACACCCTGGCTCGACGGCAAGCACGCCATCTTCGGTCGGGTGCGCGGTGGTCAGGACGTCGTGGAGAAGATCGCTGCGGTCCCCCGTGACTCGAACGACCGCCCCCGCACGCCGATCCGTATCGTGGAGCTCACGCTCTCCGGGGTCTGAGGAGCAACCCTCCCCGTTCCGCGCCCACCCGCAGGACCGACCGGGGAAGGGCCGGCCACCCGAGATGCCCCGGTAGTCCCCAAGAGCGAGAACTGACCCGTGGGAGCCACCCCGCCCTTCCGGCTGATCGACCTGGTCGGCGACGACCGGGAACGGGCCCTCCCGATCCTGAAGGAGTCGTTCGAAGGCATCTACCGGTGGCACGCCAAACGGACCATGCGTGACATCCCGGTGTTCCGGGCCGTCGAGGCTGATGGAGTGGTCGTAGGCGCCTCGATGCTGGATCGCCTAACACCCGAGGTGGGCTACCTGTACTACGTGTTCGTGGGCCGGGACCACAGACGACGCGGCATCGCCGGAACGCTGCTGGACGACGCGCTCGGACGGTTCCGGTCGGAAGAGGTGCGGGTCGTCTACGCGGCGGCCGAGGAGGAGAACGCGGCCTCCCGGGGACTGTTCCGATCGCGAGGCTTCCGCGAGGTCGAGCGAAAGGAGCCGGGATGGCTGGAGGGGGGATTGGGCGCCTGGGGGCTTCGGACGCGGATGCGCCTCGTCTCGGGAGAGGTCCTGATGGGACTGCGGCTGGACCCGTCGCTCGCGGAACCGCGACCGGTCGCCCCTCCCGACACCAGGGGCGCTACGGGTTGAAGTGATCCCGGTCTATCGAGGGGTCAGGGCCCGTCGTGCTGTTCGCGAACCGGACGGCTGGGGTTGGTCCGAACGATCACTCGTCGGGGCGTACCAGGCCCACCGTCTCCGTCCTGGACGAACCGGCCGCCGAGGCGTCCGTCCGTTCGGACCCCACCGTCGGTCCCGCGCCGCCGCGGACGAGCGAGGCCGTGTACTCGACCGTCACGGTGACCGCTGCGTGGGGAACGACCACGGTGAGAGAGCCACTCGCCGGGTGGGGGTGGAGAGCGCTGAAATTCCACGCGGAGAAGGTGTAGGTTCCGTTCACGAGCAGGAACTTGAGGGTCGCGGCGGTGGAGCTCCGGCTCATGTTGATCGGACCGGTGATGTTCACCTGCCAGAGCGTCCCTCCCCGCAGACCGACCTCTCGGAAGACCACGGTCGCGGTAAGGGGCTTGAATTTGATGTCCTTCGTCACCACCGGCTTCGCCACCCCGACCGCCCCGTGCGAGGGCGTCGCCGCGTAGAGGCTCGGTTTCGACGTGACCTGGAACTTCCACGAGCCTCGGACGACCGAGAAGTTGACCGAGCTGCCCGTCGTGTTCGTGTGCTGGGAAGGGGGACCACCGTGGGCCAACGACGGGCTGATCGCGATTCCCCACGGAGTGCCGGCGGGCAGCCCGGTCTCCACGAACGTCAGCATCTCGATGGGTCCGAACTTGATCACGAGCGTAGTGGGGACGGAGGTGAGGTTGGCCACCGACTGGGTCGGCGACCGGAGGCCCGTGACGCTCGCAACCCCGTAACCGGACGGCGGGAGGATCGTGTAGGAGAGGTTGCCCGTCTCCTCGAGGAGCTCGATCGTTCCGCTGGTCCGCACCGTGGTGTTGGTCACCAGCAGAGGGGGTGACCCGACGGAGAGCGACCACGTCGAGTGGACCGGCAGGCCGCTGGCACGGAAGGTGACCGAGGTGAAGGCGAACGTACTCACGTTGCCCGAGCCTTCGTCCGCCGCGTACACGGCGCCGTTCGTGGAATCCACCGCGACGGCGTCCGGAACGTTGAGGACCGGAACGGAGGTCAGCACGGCATCGGTCGCGACGGAGATGACGCTCACGTTGCTGGAGCCTGAGTTCGGTACGTAGACGGTCCCGAGCACGGTGTTGATCGCGATCGCCCCGTTCAGGGAGGGCTGGTCGCCCACGGGGATCGTAGCGATCACCTCGTCCAGCGAGGTCGAGATCACGCTCACATTGTTCGAGTACTGGTTGGCGACGAAGACCTCCCCCTTCGCCGGATCGACCACCAGTCCGCTCGGCCCCGAACCGACGGCGATCGTGGCCAGGAGCGTGTGGTTCGTCCCCCCGATCACGCTCACATTGTTGGAGCCGACGTTGGCGACGAACACTTCGTTGTGGATAGGGTCGAACCCCATCGCGCCAAACGGACCGGGACCGGTGCCCACCGTGGTCGTGTTCAGAACGAGGTTGGTCGATCCCGAGATCGCGGTCACGTTGTTTGAGCCCGCGTCCGCCACGAACACCTCGTGGTTCACGGAATCCACCGTAACGGCGTCCGGATCGAACCCCACAGGGATTGTGGCGAGAACCAGGTTCGTGACGCTGGAGATGATCGTCACCGAGCCGGTTCCCCCGTTGGCAACGTAGACGTCCTTGTTAGACGGATTGAACGCTATCGCGTCCGGACTCGCCCCGACCGGGATGGTCGCCGTCACAAACTGGTCGGGAATGGAGATCGCGCTGACGTTGTTGGACCCGGAGGTCACGACGTAGATCGTGGCGTTGGCAATGTCGAGCGCCATCGCTTGGGGCGCCGGTTGGGAACCAACGGGAATGGTCGCGACAACGGTGTTCGTCGGCAGAGAGATCTGGGTGACGTCACTGCTCAACCTGTTGGCTACGAATACGGTGTTGTTGACCGGGTCGACAAGTACCGCGTCTGGGCCTCCGCCCACGGGGATTGCGGTCGGCGTCTCGACGGGGGGAACGATCCCGGGAAGCGGGAGAGCGGACGCTACCGGTGCGACCGCGGTGCTCCCGGCGAAGGTCCCGGCGGCGCCGCCGCCTGCGGCACGGAGACCCGAAGCGCCCACCAGAGCCGACGAACCTAGGAGAAGGAGGGCTACGACGACGACGAATCCAGTGGCGAATCTCGTCCCCATCCACGCACCTCCCAGTCTAGACACGGTCACTCCTCTTGGCTCCTTCGACGGGAACCCCGCGGAGGTGAGGCTACCCGATGCGGAGGCCCGCGATCGCGCGCGTGAGCCAGGTCGCGACCGGGCCCCCGACCGCGCCGAGGGTCGGCTCGTGAGCCGGGGCTAGCGAGAATCGGATCGAGATAGCGAGGGGCGCCCCGGCGACCAGGATCCGCCCGGAGGGGGGGGACGCCACGTAACCTCGGATGTGGGTCACCGCGAATCCGTACGATCCGTTCGTCAGGTCAAGGACGATCGTCGTCCCGGTCGATGTGCCTGGCACTCCGCCCGCGGCGACCTTCCACGAAGTCCCGCCGGGGAGGCCGGACTCGGTGAAGGTGACCGGATAGGTGTACCGAATCTGGAACAGCCGGCCAGGACCGACGGACGTTGATCCGCTCGCGCCAACCGAGACCCCGGTCAGCTTCACGACGGTGGTCATCCCAGTGAACGAACCGATGGCGTAGGTGTACGTCCCGGGAGTAAGGTTCTTGAACGCCACGCTCGAGGTCGTGGAGCAGGTCGTCGAATCGATCGTCACGCACCACAACGTCAATGTCCGGAGGCCGACCTCGTGGAAGGTGATCGTGTAGGTCGGGCCCCGCAGGAACGTCACGGGGACAGCCACGCTGGCCCCGTTGATAGTGACCGTGCCCGAGGGAGGCAGAACGGCCGAAACCTCGAATCCCGAAGGTCCGTTGACACGATACGCGAAACTTCCGTTCGGCACCGAGAACGTGATGGTCGTTCCCACGCTGCTTTCAAGGAGGCCGCCCACTGCCACCGACCAGCGCTTGCCAACCCCAGGTAGTCCGCTCTCGTGGTAGGTGATCGTGTACTTGACCTGCGTAAACGGCACTGCGGCCGACGCCGGGCCCCCGTTCACCAACACGGACCCGGTCGGCGACGTGGGAGAGTATCCTGGGACCAGCCCGATCGAGTACCCGTACGTGCCGTTGGGTTCTGCGAATAGGACCGCGGATCCGGTCGACGAGTGCGTCGTCACCCCGATCGTCACGCCCCACGAGGTTCCCCCCGGGAGGCCCGACTCGGTGAACGTGACGGTGTACGTCACGACGGTGAAGGCAATCCCAACCGACGTATCGGCGCCGTTCACGGTGTTCGACCCGAACCCTGGGCTTGGGCTGAAGCCCGGCACGACGCCGAGGACGTAGCCGTAGGTCCCGTTCGGCTCGGTGAAGGTGAGTAGGGTGCCGGTGGTGTTCTGTGGGGTCCCCGCGAACGTAACGGACCAGTTCGTTCCGCCGGGGAGACCGCTCTCGGTGAAGATGACGGAGTAGGTTACCTGCGTGTAGACGAGGGCGGGCTCGGACACGGCGAAACCCGCGACCAGAACGCTTCCGCTGTACGGGAGGGTCGACTGGTCCCAGCCCGAGACATCGGCGATCGTGTAGGCGTACGTGCCGTTCGACACGAGGAAGGAGAGGGTGTCGTTCCCGCCGTCTGTGGTCACGCCCTGCACCTCCCGGCCCAGGGTCACCTGGAAGTTCTCGCTGGCAGGGAGGCCGGTTTCCGTGAACGTGACGGTGTAGGTGACCTTGGAGTAGACGAGGGTGGGCTCGGTCGTCGTTCCGCCGCTGACGGCGACGTTGCCGTTGTACGGTAGCGTCGACTCGTTCCAGCCGGAGATGTCGGTGATCGAGTAGGCGTACGTCCCGTTCGGGAGGCCCGTCCAGGTGAGTGTGTCGGTCAGCCCGTTGGTCCCGAGCATCTCCAGGACGCCGTTCACCGTCACCTGCCAGACCAGGCTTGAGGCCAGCCCGCTTTCCGAAAACACCACCGAGTACGTCACCTGGACGTAGACCAGGGTCGCTTTCGTGACAGGGAGGCCGTTCACAACGACGCTCCCGCTGTACGGAAGGGTCGATTGGTGCCAGCCCGAGACGTCGGCGATCGAATACGCGTACGTCCCGTTCGGCTCGAGGATGGAGAGCGAGTCGGTAGCTCCGTTGGTGGTCAGCGCCAGCGGCACGCCCCCGACCGTGACCTGCCACGTCTGTCCCGCCGGGAGGCCGCTCTCCGAGAAGGTGACGGCGTAGGTCACCGGGGTGTAGACCGCGGTCGGCTCCGTCACCGGCGCGCCGCTCACGACTACCGTCCCGGAATAGGATAGGTTCGACTGCTGCCAGCCCGCGATGGGCGTTATCGAGTAGGCGTAGGAGCCGGTTGGCTCGCTGAACGTGAGGCTGTCGGTCCCGCCATCGGTGTAGTAGGACTCCGAGACTCGACCGACCAGGACGGCCCAGCTGAGATTGGCCGCGAGGCCGCTCTCAGAGAATGTGATAGGATACGCGATGTCGGGGTGGACCGAGGAAGGGACCCCCGGACCGGCTGCAAACGCAGCCTCTCCCGGGGTCGCGACCATCCCGGACGACGGGCTGGGGGACAATGTCGCCGGCAGGATTGCGACCTCGGATCTCGGCGCCGTAACAAGGATCGCGGCGGAGGACCCCACCATGACGAGGACGACAAAGACGGCGGCGAGCCGGTAGGCCGAGATTTGCGGCATCGTTTCAGAGAGGGTACCGCGCTACATAATCCTGCTCAAGGCGTGACCGCAATGGCGGGACAGAATTCCACGCGGTCCTACCCCCGTCAGACCGCCGACGAGCGGGTCCCGGGGTGATGCACCCCCCTACGAATCCCTGCAGCCACCCCTCGGCGGGATTCTCACCAGCGAGGTTGAGCCCCGTCTCCGCGACGCGCGAATCCGTCCGGGCGAACCGACCCGGCTCGGAGGCGGAGTCCACTAGCGGCACGGCCAGCGGGCGGGCGGACGTCGCGTACGCCGGAGTGAGCCTGATTCCGTTCCCGTCCGGGTCGGAAATCTTCGCGTACCCGACCCACGGTCCCTTCGTCGGCGGGTGCGTGGACAGCCCGGGCGTGGAAGACCCGAAGCCACTGGAGGGACTTGAACCCCCGACCTGCTGATTACGAATCAGCCGCTCTGCCAGGCTGAGCTACAGTGGCACCGGCGGCGGACGACCGGAGTCCGCCTATAATGGTGGCGGGAACGGCTACCGCGCGGCGTCCAACGCCTCGGAAACATCACGCACGAGGTCCGCCGGCTCCTCGATCCCGAGCGATAGGCGAACGCACCCTTCGTCGATCCCTCGGGAGGCGCGTTCCTCGGGGGAGAGATGGGTGTGCGAGGTCTGGCTGGGCACGCTCGCCAGGCTCTCGACGCCGCCGAGGCTGGGGGCCACATGGACGATCGCGAGGTGGTGGAGGAATCGATCGACCGCCGGCGCTCCACCTCGGAGCGAGAGCGAGACCATCCCGCCGCGCCCCCGCATCTGGCGCACGGCGATCGCCTCGTCCTCGGGATCCGCGCGGCCCGGATAGTGAACCCGGACGACCGACGGATGATGGGCCAGTGCCTCGGAAACGACCCGGCCGGCCTCATTGTGACGGTCCATGCGGAGGGCGAGGGTCTTCAGGCTTCGATGGAGCAGGAACGCGGCGAACGGGTCGAGGGGGGACCCGAAGATCCGCTTCGGGTCGATCTGGTCGATGAGGCGGGCCGAACCGACCACGGCCCCCGCGATCAGGTCGGAGTGCCCCCCGAGGTACTTCGTCGCGCTGTGGAGCACGAGGTCCGCGCCCAGCGCGAGGGGCTTCTGGTTGATCGGCGTCGCGAAGGTGTTGTCGACGGCGAGGATGGCGCCGACCGAGTTCGCGGCCTTCGCCCATCGCGCGATGTCGTGCACCCGGAGGAGCGGGTTGGTCGGGCTCTCGAGGTAGACAAGGCGCGTCGCGTTCGACACGGCCGTCTCGGGTTCCCGTGCCTCTGCGTCCGTGACCTCGGCCAGGGATACCCCGTAGCGGGGAAGGACGTCGTGGAGGAGGTCGGTCGTGCCCCCGTAGAGGTCGGAGAGGGCGAGCACCTCGTCGCCCGGTCGCACGAGCGAGAGGAGAGTGGCCGAGATCGCGCCCATGCCCGAGGCGAACAGGCGGGAGGCCTCGCCCCCCTCCAGCTCGCGGAGCGCCTCGGCCGGTCCCTCGACCGTAGGGTTCGCGTTCCGGCTGTAGAGGTAGACGTCGCCGTGGCCGGAGGCCTCGGAGAACTGCGCCGGGTAGTGGAACGTCGAGGTCTGGTAGATGGGTGGTGCGACCGCCCCCGCGTTCAGGTCGGGCCGCCGGCCCCCGTGGACCGCACGGGTAGCGGGGCTCGCCCACTCGGGCAGGGGGTGGAACCGGCGCCGGACGGGCTGTCCCGGGAGTGAGCCTTCCACCGACCCGTCGGTCACGGGCGTACCGGTCGGACGGCAGCGGCGTGGCCCTGCCGCAAGGCGGCGAGGCGGGCCGGTGCACCGATCTCCTCCAGGTAACGGGCGACGGAGGGGGGAACGAGCTCCTTCCACGCGCTGCCCGAGGCGAGCTTCTCCCGGATCTTCGCGCCCTCGTACCGGTCGCGCTCGATCAGCGGCGAGGGCTCGACCGGGTACCCCGCCTTCTCGAAGAGGAGCCGCGTGAGCGGGTTGTTGGTGTAGACCTCCCGGAACGGGGGCAGGAGGCCCTCGAGGTACCGCACCCAGAGCGCGTGCCGACGGATGTCGGCCACGGGCACGATCTCGACCCCAGAGATACCCGCCTCACGGACCGCGCGATCGATCATCTCGAACCGCTCGCCGGCGGTGAACGGGTTCTCGACGGTGTAGGACTCTTCGGCGGTCCCGATCCCGATCAGCAGCGGGTCGTCGGGTCGCCGGGCCCGGATCGCCCGGACCAAGCCGAGGTGGCCCGCGTGGAACGGCTGGAAACGCCCGATGAGAAGACCGCGCACGGGAGCCGCGATATCACTCGGGGCTCAAATCCTCCACGTCGTCCAGGAACTCCTCGATGTGGGGGCAGCGCGGGGTGAGGTAGTGCCGGCAATGCTCGCAGTAGCGGTCGTTCCACGCCGGCAGCAAGCGGTGGTTGAACTCGTAGCACGGGCGGTCGAAGAATCGATGCTCCTCGTCGACCGGTTCGGCGAGAGCGGCAGGTCGCGAGGCGGCGACCGGATGGGGCGGGAGACGGAACGGGCCCTTCACGATCCCGTGGGACGCCCGGGCGGAGCGGGTGGGGTGCCCAGGACCGGGGCCTCCTCCCCCGACCGGCTCGTGGCATGGACCATCGCAGCCAGACGGCCAAGGAGGGACTCCTTGCGAGCACCCTGTCCGACGAGAGCGTACTTGAGGACGTCCCGGAGCGTGCGCACCGGGATCACCTCCACCATCCCCCGGTAGCGGGCCTCGAGCACGAGGTCCTCGACGTTGTCCGCGGGAATGAGGACGCGCATGATCCCCGAGTCCGCGGCCGCCTCGACCTTGGCCGTGACCCCGCCGACAGGGAGCACCTGGCCCCGTACCGAGAGCGAGCCGGTCATCGCCACGCCCTGGTCGACCGGCACGCCCTCGAGCGCGCTGATCACCGCGGTGGCGATCGAGACGGAGGCGCTGTCACCCTCGACACCGTCCGAGGTCCCGACGAACTGGATGTGGATGTCGTAGCGCGAGATGTCCTCGCCGGTGTACTTCTTCACGAGGGCGCTCACGTTCTGGACGGCCTCGCGGGCGATCTCCCCGAGCTTTCCGGTGGCGACGACGACGCCCCCGTCCCGGGTCTGGGCCGGCGTCACCTCGGCAACGATCGGGAGGACGATCCCCGAGAACTCCGACATGCCGGACTGGGCGTTGATGGCGGCGAGGCCGTTCACGACCCCGACGGCCGAGCCCTCGGTCGCGAACATCCGGTACTCCTTGCGTCGCTCGATGTACCGGTCCGCGATCTGCTGCTCGAGCGAGCGGCTCGCGCGCTTCGCCTTGACCACCTGCTCCGCGTGGACGATCGGGACGCCCTCGGAGAGGGCGATGTCTCCCGCGACGCGCACGAGCCCGCCGAGCTCCCGGAGGCGGAGCGTGAGCTGGCCCGAGCGGCCCGCGCGACGCTGGGCCTCCCGGATCACCTCCACCATCGCGTCGCGGTCGAAGTGGGGGATCTTGCGGTCCTTGAGTACCTCCTGGGCGATGAACCGGACGATCTTCAATCGGTTCTCTGGAACGTCCGGCATGGTCGTCTTGACGTAGAGCTCGTAGCCGTACCCCCGGATCCGCGACCGGAGCGCCGGGTGCATCGTCTGCACGCTGTCGACGTTGCCCGCGGCGACAAGGACGAAGTCCGCGGGGACCGGTTCGGTCTTGACCATCGCCCCGGCAGACCGCTCGGACTGGCCGACGATAGAGAACTTCCGCTCCTGAAGGGCGGTGAGGAGCGAATGCTGGCTTTCGATCTTGAGGAGATTGATCTCGTCCAGGAAGAGGACGCCCCCGTTCGCTTTGTGGATCGCGCCGACCTCGACCCGCTCGTGCGGGGGGGTCTCGAGGCCGCCGGACTGGAACGGGTCGTGCTTCACGTCCCCGAGGAGCGCGCCCGCGTGGGCGCCCGTGGCGTCAATGAACGGGGGCTTGTCGTCGGGCGTGTGCGGCACGAGGAGCTTGGCGACCCCCGGACCCGAATCGCTCCGCCCGCCCGAGAAGCGGGAAAGCGCGTAGATGAACACGACGATCAGGACGCCCAGGAGGAGGGCCGTCAGGTCGTCCTGCGTGATCACGATGTAGAGGACGACCGCCATCACGGCGAGGGCCAGCACGACGAACAGGATCGTCCGCTGCTCTTTCTTCTGGGCAGCCTCGACCTTCTGGGCGGCGACGATCTCCTTCCCCTTGCCGGCCGGGACGACCCGGATCTTCGGTTCGTTCGGGTCCTCGCTGTTCGGGTAGGCCAGGATGTCCTGGAGCTGCTCCTTGGGGAGGAAGTCGACCATCGCCCGGGCGAGCATGCTCTTGCCCGTGCCCGGGTCCCCGATCAGGATCATGTGGCGCTTCTGGGTCGCCGCCTTGCGGGCGACCTCGACCGCGTCGTCCTGCCCGATCACCTGCTCGAGGAGACGGGGCGGAACTTCGACGTCGGCGCTCGACTGGTACGGCAGGGTCTTCCCCCACGCGTCGAGCTCGCTGTGGGGCGAGGATTCACCGGTGTTCCCGGACGGTGTTCCCGCTCCCTCTTCCATGACGGCGTCCCGACCGAGCCCTCACGGGAGTCGCTGCGCCGTTCGTTCTAGACGGCGGCCCGTATAAATCCTCTCGGTTAAGTCGAGGGGGAATTCGCGCCCGAAAACCCGGAGTCCGCCGGCTCCGTGCGCCGTCACAGTACGGGCCCCTGGCGAGCCGGTCGTTATCTATCGAGGTGAGCTCGCTCCGCGTGGGAGGGTTCGAGATGACGCTTCGACTCGAAGGTCGGCCGGTCGCGGAGGCGATCGACCGTGCGACACGCTCGTCCATCGCGGCCGTAGGGACCGCCGCACCGGCCCCGTCCCTGGTCAGCCTCCACCGCGGCGAGGACACGCCGTTCCAGTTCTACCTGAAACGGCAGGCGAAGGCTGCCCAGGCGCTCGGGATCGTGTTCCGGGACGAGACCCTCGTCCCAGGAGACGGGGCGGCCGAGCTGGTCGCCCGCGTCCGCGCGCTCGACCGGGACCCGTCCGTGCACGGGGTGCTGCTCGAGCACCCGCTCCCTGCACCGTTCGACTTCTTCCGTGCGATGGAGGAGGTGCGGCCGGAGAAGGACGTGGACGGGGTCGGCCCGCGCAACCTCGGCCGCCTGGTCGCTCAGCGGCCGGTCCAGGTCCCGGCGGTCGCCAAGGCCGCGTTCGCGATCGCCCGCCATTATGAGCTGCCCGTCGAGGGAGAGCCGGTCGTGGTGCTCGGCCGGTCCGAGACCGTGGGCCTCCCGCTCGCACTGCTGCTGGCGGGGCGCCCGCCCGGAGGCAACGCGACCGTGACGGTCGTCCACTCGAAATCGCACGACATGGCGCGCTCGCTCGCCGGGGCCCGCACGATCTTCTCGTGCGTGGGCCGTGCGGGCTTGCTCGACCGCACCGTCGTGCCCGAAGGGGCTCACGTCGTCGACGTGGGCCTCTCGAGCGTGTCGGACCCTGACCGCCCGGGGGCGAGCCGGGGCGTGGGCGACGCGGACGCCGCGTCGCTCGAGGGCTGGGCCGGCTCGCTCACTCCGATCCCCGGCGGGGTCGGGCCCGTCACCGTCGCCGAGCTGATGGCCAGTACCGTGAGGTCCTGGAAGCTCCTCGTCCGGGGCGAGGGCGGGTCGTGACGCCCGCACCCCAGGTCCCGTCCCGCGGGCCGAAGACCGCCGGGATCGTAACGCTGCACTGCCAGGACTGCCCGATGTGGTACGGGGCCGAGGACGACGGCTGGGGCCCCTGCTCGATCAAGAACCGGAGAGGCGACGTCCGGTACCTGACGTACGGAGGGCACCTGTGCGACGAGGGCTACGTTCCGCCGTCCCCGACACCGAGCCGGAGCCGGCTGGAGGCGTTGAGGGGAGCCCGCTCGACCTCGAGCGCGTCCGACGTCGGGTACTCCTCGACCTCGAACGCCGGCCAGGGCAGTCGCCGGGCGACCCGCCGCAGGGCCTCGGGCGCGAGCTCCACTCGCCGACGCGGGACGTCGAGGCGATAGCTGCCCTCGGTCGCCCCGATCCGTCGCGCGACGCGCGCGGCCCACCGGGGAAGGTCCCCGCCCACCGGCGCCTCGACCACGCCGTAGACGACCGTGCCGTCGGGTGTCCGCTCGGCGAACGCCGGGGCGGTCCGCTCGGCGCGGCGCAACAGCCGCTGGCGGAGCTGGACCCCGTCCTTGAACCGGGAGGAGCAGTAGTGGACCGGGATGGAGAGGTGCATCTCGCGGACGAGACGCTCGGCGGTCGCGCGGCTGCCGCGGACGCCCCAGCCGTTCCACGCGTCGACCCGGTACCCTCTCGAGCGCATCGTCTCCTCGTTGGTCTCCGAGAACTCGAGCTCGTTCAGGTTGACGAAATCGACCCCGATCCGGTCGAGGGCGCGAAGGAGGCTGCGCAGTTCCTTCTCCTTCTCGGGCAGGACGGGGATCTCCACGCCCCGGCGCACGCCCCAGCTGGGTGCTTCCTCGAGGACGGCGCGGTAAGCGCTGCCGTCGCCCGCCAGCGGCCCCCAGAGGTAGTGCGGGATGTGGAGGCGGAACTCGTCGAGGCCCGCGGCGGCCAGCGTCCGCAGTTTCTCGGCGTTCGGCTCGTGGGTGTAGAGGTGGATGTTGTGGGACGGTCCGAACGCCTCCTTGAGGAGGCGGACGTAATGCTCGACCCGGTCCACCACACCCAGGGGGTCGCCGCCGGTGATCCCCGTGCCGGCGGCGCCGATCGAGCGCGCCTCGTCGATCACGTCCTGGTCGACCTCGACCCGGCGCTCGTTCGCGTAGACGACGTCGTGCTGGTTGCGCGTGGGAGAGACGGGGCAGTAGAAGCAACGGAACCGGCAGAGGCCCGTGACGAAGAGGACCATCTTGCGCCCCTCGCTGCACTGCTGGCAGGCCTCGGAGAGCGCGCCCCGGTGGCTGGACGCCATCGGGAGCCGGTGCAGTGCCTCGCCGACCATCGGGGAGTCGACCCCTCGCCCCGGGCTTAAGGGTTTCGAAGAGCCGCGGGCGGTCGGGAGACCCCCCGGCGCTTCACCACGGTGGAGCCACGCCACCAAGTGGGGCCAAGGGGACCGAAGGCTCAGCCTCAAATGCCCCACCCGTTACGGAATCCTCGATCTCGGGGGAAAGACACCGATGGAGATGCAGCCGGGCCAGATGGCCTACGACCGCGCGAGCACCGTGTTCTCGCCCGACGGGCGACTGTTCCAGGTGGAGTACGCCCTCCAGGCGATCCAGATGGGAGGGACGGCCGTCGCCGTCACCTACGAGGGCGGGATCGTGTTCGTCGCCTACCGCAACCTCCCGGTGAGCTCCCTCGCCGAATCGGGCTCCATCGAGAAGAGCTTCGCGATCGACACCGGACTCGGGTGCGTGACCGCCGGGCTGATCGCGGACTCGCGGGTACTGGTCGAGTTCCTCCGCGTGGAGGCCCAGCGCCACCGCCTCTCCTACGGGGAGCCCGCGCCGTACTCGGTGCTCGGGCACGCGCTCGGCACGCTCCTTCAGCAGTACACCCAGTTCGGCGGTACCCGCCCGTTCGCGGTCTCGCTCCTCCTCGGAGGGTTCAACGGCCGGAACGCCGGGCTCATTGAGCTCGACCCCAGCGGCGCGACCATCGGCTGGAAGGCCTACGCGATCGGCCGCAATCGGCGCGCGGTCGCGGACTTCCTTGAGGAGAAGCTCCCCGAGAAGGCGAACGAGGAGACCGCGTTCCGGTTCGCCGTACAGGCGGTCGCGGAAGGCTCCCCGACCCCGTTCCCGCCAGAGGCGCTGGACGCCTCGATCCTCGAACCGGAGACGGAGCTGCGACGCCTCACCACGAGCGAGGTGGCGCGCCGCGTTTCGGGCCTTCCGTTCATCGGCACGCCCGACAAGAAAGGCTCGTCGCGCTAGACGGGCCGAACGGGGATGACGACCCGGCGCGCCGCACGGACCGTGACGGCGCGCTCGGCACCGCTCTCGCCCGAAGGGGCCGTTGCCCTGTTCGAATACAACCGGGCCGTCTTCGGTCGGTTCGCCCGCAGGGTCCGTGGCCTCCCGGGGAAGGCCGCCACGCGGCGTCGGGGGATCGGGCACGAGTCACTCTTCGACACCCTCGTCCACATCCTCAACGTCCAGGAGGTCTGGCTCGTCTACATCGTCCGCGGACGCAACTCCGAACGGCAACTGCGAACGCTCTTCGAAGAACCACGCCGCCACCCGCACGACTGGAAGGGGTTCGACACCTACGCGGAACAGGTCTGGGCGGGCGTCGAGACGACCGTGCGGGGTCTCACTCCCCGCGTCCTCAACCGGACGGCCTCGGTGTTCTGGATGCCCGGTCGCTACACGGTGCGGGACGCCCTCTTCCAAACCACGATGGAGGAGGCGCATCACCTCGGCGAGATCATCGGTGCTCTCTGGCAGGACGACCGCCGGTCTCCCGACATGACGTGGATCGACCTCAAGCGGGCCGCGATGGCCCCGCGGCGTCCGCGCAAGCCGCGCCGGGCCTAGGCGCCCAGGGTTTCCGCGGCATCCTCGAACTCATTGCGGAGTCGGATCCGCCGCCGGGTGCGGTGGTACGTCACCGCGAACCGGTGGGACTCGTCCCGGACGGCCCGCAGGAGCAGCATCGGCGGTGCGTTCGGGTTGGGGCGCATCGGCTCGGCGCGGTCGGGCCGATAGATCTCCTCCTCCCGCTTCGCGAGCCCGATCGCCGGGATCCGGTCGGCGAGGCCGAGCGCGGACAGGGCCGATACGGCCGCGGTAAGCTGCCCCGCCCCCCCGTCCACGACCAGGAGGTCTGGGAGCGGCTCCGACTCCGCGAGGCGCCGTCGGTAGCGGCGCTGTACGACCTCGGCGATCATCGCGAAGTCGTTCATGCCGGGCACGGAACGGATCCGGAAGCGCCGGTACTCCGAGCGCCGCGGCGCGCCCCGCTCGAAGACGACCAGCGAGCCGACCGCGTCCGAGCCCTGGAGGATGGAGATGTCGGTTCCCTCGATCCGGTTGGGGATGGTGGGGAGGTCGAGCAACGACTGGAGGGCGACGAGGACCGAGCGGGGCGCCGGGCGGGCGACCACCTGGTCGACCGTGGCGCGCGCGAGGCGCTCCGCGAGGCCGACGAGCGACGCGTAGCGGCCCGTCGGCCGGAACCGGACCTCGATCCCCCGCACGCCGAACAGCTCGTCGACGGTCGAGTCGATCCCGGCCGGTCGCGGCCCGGCGATGTAGATCCGGTCCGGCAGCTCGAGCCGGCCGCCGTAGTACTGCGTTAGGAACTGCCGAATGACCTCGCCCGGCTCGGGGACGTCGTCCGCCGGGATCGCGACCAGGTGAGGTTCGGTCCGCCGCACCTCGCCGTCCTCGACGTGCACGGCGCCGACGGCGACTCGCAGCGTGGACGGCTCGTTGGGGTAGGCGAGCGCGATCACGTCCGCGCGGCCCGCGCCGGGCCCGACGATCGCCTGCCGCTCCGACAGCGCGCCCAGCCCGGCCAGGGCGTCGCGCAGCAGCGCGGCGCGCTCGAACTCCTCTTTCGCGGCCGCGCGCCGCATCTCCTCCTCGACCGTCGGGCGGACGGTCGCGACCTGGCCGCGGAGTATGTCGACAGCCCGGTCGACGTCCTTGCGGTACCCGTCCGCGTCGATCGCCCCGATGCACGGGGCGCTGCAGACGCCGAGATGGTAGTACAGGCACGCCTCCTTGGGCAGGCGCACGCAGCGTCGGAGCCGGAACAGATCCGCCAGCAATCGCTCGACGCCCCTCGCCTCCCGGACGCTCGTGTAGGGTCCGAACAGAAGAAGGCCGGCGCGGCGACGCGGCCGTCGTACGAGGAGGATGCGGGGAAACTGCTCGTCCAGGGTGACGGCGAGGTAGGGGAAGCTCCGGTCGTCCTTCAGGAGGACGTTGTACGGTGGCTGGTACTGCTTGATCAGGCTCGCCTCGAGGAGGAGCGCCTCGCGCTCCGTCCGTGTCGGGACGAACTCGACGCTTGCGCTGCTCGCGACGATCGACCCGTCCTTCTCGATCCGGGCCCGAAGGTGGTCGAGGACGCGGCGTCGAAGGCTCCGGGCCTTCCCGACGTAGATGACCTCGCCCGCCGCGGACCGGAACAGGTAGGCGCCCGGCAGGTCGGGTCCCGCGCGGAACCCCTCCTGCGTCTCCGCCGCCAGCTGGCTCGCCGGAACGAACGCAGGAAGTTCGGGAGGACGGCGGTCCGTCATGTCCGGGAGCGCGGGGACGTCGCGAGTGCGCGGCGGAGGAGCGGGGAGAGGAACCGTCCCGTGTGCGACCGTGGCGACTTCGCCACGTCCTCGGGGGTCCCGGCCACGACCACGTGGCCTCCGGCATTGCCACCCTCGGGTCCGAGGTCGATCAGCCAGTCCGCGCTCTTCAGCACGTCCATGTTGTGCTCGATGACCACGATCGTGTTGCCCCCCGCGCGCAGCCGGAACAGCACTTCGAGCAGCTTTTGCACGTCGGCGAAGTGGAGCCCCGTCGTCGGCTCGTCGAGGAGGAACAGCGTCCGCCCGGTGGGCGGCTTCGACAGTTCAAAGGCGATCTTGATCCGCTGGGCCTCCCCCCCCGAGAGCGTGGTCGCGCTCTGTCCCAGGCGGACGTAGCCTAGGCCCACGTCCTTCAGGAGGCGGAGACGGGACGCGATCCGGCGGTGGTTCTCGAAGAACGCGAGCGCCTCCTCGACCGTCATGCCGAGGACGTCGGCGATCGTCTTTCCCTTGAACGCGACCTCGAGGGTCTCCGAGTTGAACCGCTTGCCGCCGCACTCCTCGCAGACGACGTAGACGTCGGGGAGGAAGTGCATCTCGTAGCGGAGGACGCCGTCCCCCTCGCACGCCTCGCATCGTCCTCCCGCGACGTTGAAGCTGAAGCGTCCGGGCGCGAACCCGCGGGCCTTCGCCTCGGGGAGGCCGGCGAACAGTTCCCGGACCGGGGTCATGATCCCCGTGTACGTAGCGGGATTCGACCGGGGGGTCCGCCCGATCGCCGACTGGTCGATGAGCAGCACGCGGTCGATCGCATCGATCCCCTCGATGTAGTCGTGGAGTCCGGGGGTGTCGCGTCCCACGCCTAGGTGGCGCCGGACGGCCTTGTAGAGGATCTCCTCGAGGATGGTCGACTTGCCGCTCCCCGAAACGCCCGACAGCGCGACCAGCGTACCGAGCGGGATCCGCACGTCGTCCCCCTTCAGGTTGTGTTCGCGCGGGCCGTGGATCGTGAGCCACCGTCCGGCGGGGGGGGCCCGCTGGTCCGGCACCGGGATCGAACGGCGTCCGGAGAGGTAGTCGGCCGTGAGCGAACGCGGTGTGCCCGCGATCGTGTCGGGCGGCCCCGAGAAGAGGACCTCGCCGCCGTGGACCCCGGCGCCGGGCCCCAGGTCGATCAGCCAGTCGGCCTCGCGCATCGTCATCTCGTCGTGCTCCACGACCAGGAGGGTGTTGCCGAGGTCCCGCAGCGTCTTCAGGGTCGCGAGGAGCCGGGCGTGGTCGCGCGGGTGGAGCCCGATCGAAGGCTCGTCAAGGATGTAGAGAACGCCGACCAGGCCCGAGCCGATCTGGGTCGCGAGCGCGATCCGCTCTGCCTCGCCCCCCGAGAGCGTGCCCGAGCCCCGGTCGAGGGTGATGTAGGTCAGACCGACGTTCTCCAGGAACCCGAGGCGCGCCCGGATCTCCTTCACGACCTGACCGACGATCTGCTCGTCACGGTCGACAAGCCGGATGTCACGGAACATGGCGGCGGCGTCCAGAACGGTCATCGCGGCCACGTCGGCGATGGATTTGCCCTCGACCGTTACCGCGAGGCTCGCCGGCTTGAGGCGCCGTCCGTTGCACGACCGGCACTTGACGAACGACATGAACCCGAGGTAGTACTCCTTCGCGCTCTCGCTCTTCGTGGCCTTCCAGCGCCGTTCGACGGCGGCGACCAGTCCCTCCCGGAGCCAGCCGGTCGCCCACCAGTGGCCCGGCCCCCTCACGCCCGGACCGATCCCCCGGTCGGAACCGTACATCAGCGCCTTCCAGCCCTTCTCCGACAGCTCCCGGATCGGCCGTCGGGGGTCGTAGCCGAACGCCGTCCCGAAGCGCTGGAGGGCGGTCGGTTCCGGCGTAAGGCCCCAGACCGAGATCGCGCGTGCGAGCGGCTTGTCCTTGTTCGGGACTATCCGCTCCGGGTCGGCGTGAAGCGTGGCCCCGATCCCCAGGCACTCCGGGCACGCTCCCATCGGATTGTTGAACGAGAACATCCGCGGAGTCAGCTCCTCGATGGAGAACCCGCAGCGGGGACAGGCGCGGCGGCTGGAGAACGTCGTCCGCTTGGACCCCGGCCGGCGCAGGATGACCAGGCCATCCCCGAGTTGGCGGGCGAGCGCGACCGACTCGGCGAGTCGGCTTTCCTCCTCTCCAGCGACCTCGATGGTGTCGACCACGACCTCGATCGTGTGCTTCTTGTTCTTCTCGAGCCGGACCTCTCGCCCGGGGAGACGGATCTCGACGCCATCGATGATGAACCGCCGGTATCCCGCCTTGCGGAGGCGTTCCATCACCTCGCGGTGTTCGCCCTTCATCTCCCGTACGGCGGGCGCGATCACGTCGACCTTCTCCCCGCCCGCGGCGCGCCGGACGGCGTCCACGATCCGGTCTACCGACTGCGGGGCGATCTCCTCCCCGTCGTTGGGGCAGTGGGGGACCCCGATTCGCGCGAACAGCAGCCGCAGGTAATCGTACAGCTCGGTCACGGTGCCGACGGTCGAGCGAGGATTGCGGCTTCCGGCCCGCTGCTGGATGGCGATGGCCGGGGACAGCCCCTCGATCGAATCGACGTCGGGCTTGTCCATCTGGCCAAGGAACTGCCGGGCGTACGACGAGAGGCTCTCGATGTACCGCCGCTGGCCCTCGGCGTAGAGGGTATCGAAGGCGAGGGAGGACTTCCCGGAGCCGCTCACGCCGGTGATGACGATGAACTTGCCACGGGGAAGGTCGAGTGAGACATCCTTCAGGTTGTGCTGGCGCGCACCACGGATGCGAATGGCGCTGCTCGCCTCCGCCATCGTCGGACGATTCACCCGGGCAGGAGCGTGCGAACGGTCTCGGTGAGTCGGTCGAGCACGTGCGCCTGCACGCGGTGGCCCAGCTCGGCGGAGGCCGGCCTCGTGTCGCCGTTCACGCTCTCGGGCCAGTCCTCCGGGGACGGGCTCCCCGGGATGAACGGGCTGTGACGGTACTCGACCACGGGGCGCTCGGGGCCGACGGTGTCGGGTGCGAGCGCGAGGACCCGCGAGGTCTCGAGAAGCCCCCCGTGGCCGTCGTTCGGGGGAGACTCCTTGCCCCGGAGCTCGTAGACGAAATCGTAGTCGGAGAGGACGACGATGCGCGCCGCGGGCTCGCGTCGCACGGTCCGGTCGGCCGCCTCGCGCAGGGCGGCCATGTGTCCGCGTTCGGCGTGACCGGAAAGGACGAGGAGCCGTCGCACTCCGGTCCGGACCAGTTCGCTCAGGACCCCCTCTACGTGCGTCTCGAGGTCCCCGACCGACAGCGACACGGTTCCCGGGAATCGCCTCGCCCCCGGCGCCGAACCGTAGGCGATGGTAGGGGCGACGAGCGCGTCGACGCGGTCCGCTAGGGCGAACGCGGTGACCTCGGCCTGGATTTGGTCGGCGCCGAGCGGCAGGTGCGGCCCGTGCGCTTCGAGCGCCCCGACCGGTAGGATCACGAGAGGGTTCGAGGCCAACCGACGCTCGAACGTGCGGGAGTCGAGCTCGAGCAACCGCCGAGAGGTTTTCACGGTGGAACGACCGAGCCGGGCTATTTAACGCGGGCCGAGAGGTCGAGGAACACCGGGGGCGCCGGAGGCAGGGAGGCGAACTCTTAGTCCGGGGGGCGGTCGTGTCCGGTTTCGCGAACGCTCACGGCGGGGCGGGCTCGACTCCTGGTGCGGTCTCGGCGGCCGGCTCCGCGACCGGCTTCCGACGGGCGCGGCCCTTCGCCGGCGCCTTCGGCGCCGCGGCGCGGCGCGCCTTCGCGGCCGTGGCCCGCTTCTTCTTCGTCGCGGTCTCCGCGCGCGCGACCTTCGCCTCGTTCGCCTTCACACGGGTCGGGCACTCCGGGTTGATGCAGAGCGTCCACGGCCGGCGGCCCGCCTCGATCGCGGTCACGACGGGCGCACGGCAGGTGGGGCACGGAGGCTGGTCCTTGTCGAGCTTCCCGCGCTGGGGCAGGGGGTAGGTGACGCGGCAGCTGGGGTATCCGGAGCAGCCGACGAACCGGTTCCCTGCGAACGAGTAGCGGATGTTGAGCGGGCTGCCGCAGTTCGGGCAGACCCCGATGCGGAACGCCTTGTGGTGCTCCGCGCACTCCGGATTGATACAGTAGAAGTCGGGCCTCTGGCCCCGGAAAGTGATCTTCACCCGGGGGACCTTGCAGGTCCCGCACAGGAACTCGGGGGCAGGTTCGATGAACCCGGCCGATGGGAGCGAATAGTTGGCCGTGCACGAGCCCGGGTTGTTCACGCACTGCACCCAGCGCGCCCCCCGCGGGCTCCGGGCGAGCCGGAGCGCGCCTCCGCATTTCGCGCACGGGCCGATGAAATGCTGCCGGTCGAGGGCTCCCGTCAGCGTCTCCTTCACCCCAGCCGCGTTTGCGGTGAGCAGGCTGTACGCCTCCCGGAGCATCTCGCGCGACTCGGCCAGCACCTCCTCCTTCGGCTTCTTCGACTCGGCCACGAGCTCCATGTCCTCCTCGAGGCGGTGGGTCATCTCGGGCCGGGTGATCACGGGCGCGTGCGCCCGGAGCGCCTCGGTGACCGCGATACCGGTGGACGTCGGTTCGAGCTGGCGCTGGTTCACGTAGTGGCGGTCGAACAGCTTCTGGAGGACGTCGTGCCGCGTGCTCTTCGTTCCCAGCCCGAGCCGCTCCATCTCCTGGATGAGCGTCCCCTGGGTGTACCGGCGGGGAGGCTTCGTGTGGTCCTCCCGCAGGTCGACGGATAGTATCTCGACGGTCTCGCCTACCCTCAGTGGAGGCATGGCGGACTCCTCGGGCTGGGAGTACGGGTAGACGCGGTACCAGCCCGGGTCGAGGATCTTCTGGCCCTTCCCCTCGAGCCGCTCGCCGTGAAGCTCGATCGCGGCCGTACGGCTGCGGCCGATCGCATCGGGGGCGACGGTCGCGAGGAACCGGCGGACGACGAGCTCGTAGACCTTCGCCGCGTCCGGGCGGAGCTTCTTGGGGTCGACGACCCCCGTCGGGTAGATCGGGGGGTGGTCGGTCGTCTCCGACCGTCCCCGGGTCGCCCGGAACGACGGCTGGGTCAGGACGAACTCCGCGGCCTCC
>DATGZQ010000110.1:0-3460 GCA_035297125.1 Thermoplasmata archaeon | reverse complement strand
CGCTCGTCCCGGACGAGGTCATCCTGGTCCTGGATGCCGCGATGGGCCAGGCGGCCGGTCGGAGTGCCGAGGCGTTCCACAAGGCCGTTGGCCTCACCGGGGTCATCCTAACGAAGCTCGACGGCTCGGCCAAGGGCGGCGGCGCGCTCTCCGCCGTCGCGGTGAGCGGAGCTCCCATCTTGTTCATTGGCACCGGCGAGCACCTGAACGAGCTCGAACGCTTCGAGCCTACCCGGTTCGTCTCCGGTCTCCTCGGGATGGGCGACATCCAAAGCCTGCTCGAGCGGTTCGAAGAGCTGTCGAACAAGGAGGCCGCGGAGAAGGCCGCCAAGGCGCTCATGTCCGGCAAGTTCACGCTTCGCGACATGCGCTCCCAGCTCGATTCCCTGGGGGAGATGGGACCGTTCTCGAAGATCCTCTCGGCCTTCCCCGGCTTCGGCGCGATGAAGGTCGATGATAAGGAGCTCGAGCTAACGCAGAAACGGCTTCGCCGTTTCCGGGTTATCCTCGACTCGATGACTCCCGAGGAACTGGACAACCCGCAGGTCATCAAGGCCGACCGCATCCACCGGATCGCCCGCGGGAGCGGCCACCGCCCCCAGGAGGTTCGGGCGCTCCTGAAGCACTACGAGACGACCCGAAAGGCCGCCCACGGCCTGGTCTCCAACCGACGGCTCCGACGCCAGATGGAGAAGCAGTTCGGCTCGGGAGGGGACCCGTCCCCGTGACCCGGGCGCTCGCCCGATGACGCCGTTGGGCATCGCGGAAGGAGGCGTGGGTGCTCTCCTCCTGTTCTTCGTACCAGGCTACGCGGTCGCGAAAGCGCTGTTTCCGGAGTGGCGCGTTCGGGGCCGTCGCGGAGCCCGGCAACTGCTCGAACTCCTCACCCTCTCCTTCGTCACGAGCATCGGGCTTACCGTCGTGATCGGTTACGGCATCCTGAACCTGGCCCCGGGAGGCTTCGCTGCGTCGTGGTCCGACCCTCTCCTCGAGGCCGTCCTCGTCGCGGTCGCCGTCGTCGGCTTCGTAGCGGCGTTCGCTCGGGGTGCCTTCGCTCGGAACCCCCCCGCGGCCGCTGGGGACGCGAACGAGGCGGGAGGCGATGGCGCGTGGGAGCTCTCGCGTGAGCTCGAGCGGCTGAGACGCGCAGAGCATGATGAACGGCGGCTTCAGCATGCTCTGCGCGTCTCGGTCTCCGACCCGGGCGCGATGGCGCGACTCACGACCCAGCTCGACTCGGTACGCGAAGAGCGAGACGCCCTCCGACGCAAGCGGGAGGAAGAGTATGCATCGTAAGACGGGGCCGGACGGGTCCGACTACAAGATGGTCCTCGTGATCCGCGGGGAACTGCGATTGACCGCCGGGAAGGCGGCCGTTCAGATCGCCCATGCGGCGGTCATGTTGGCGAGCGAAGCCGAAAAACGCGCGCCCGCGGCCTACCGCGCCTGGTCATCCACGGGCCAAAAGAAGATCGCGTTGGTTGCGCCCACGCTCTCGGACTTGGAAGCGCTCGCGCGGAAGGCCCGTAGTCTGGGGATTCCCTGGGTGCTCGTGGAGGACGCGGGGTTCACCGAGGTGCCCCCGGGTACGAAGACCTGCCTCGGGCTCGGCCCGGCCCGAGCGGGTGAGATCGACGGAGTTACGGGTGGGCTCGCGCTACTCTGATGTTGGCCCAGCGCGGACCCAGTCCGATATTCAATCCGGATCCTACTTAGGGCGGGCGGCCCGCGGGGTTTGGACGGGCGGGACCGGAGCCCCCCGGTCGAATGCAAGGAACTCGTTTCCATCCGGGTCAGTGAACCGCATGGTCCGACCTCCCCACGGTTCGGGTTCGACGCCGTGAGTCACGTTGGCCCCTGCGTGCAAGAGTCGGAGCTCGAGCGCCGCGACGTTGTCGGTTTGGAACACGATGCCCGTGCGCGTTCCCCTTCGAGCGAGCGCTTCCGCGTAGTACGGCGCGCCCCACTCCGGTCGGGGGGAGATCAGGGAGAGTGCGACCGCCCCAGGTCCGAGCGAGAGCTCGACGTACCCCGTCTCGGGGTCGCTCTGAAGGACCTCGAGCCCCAAGACGTCCCGATACCACGTTACCGCGGTCGTCTGATCGCCGACGATCACCCCGACTCGCTGGACTCGAGTCAACCGCCCCGATCCGCGGGCCGGAGCGGGCTCGATGTTCACCCCGGAACCGAGCTCCGTGACCTTCCACTCGAGCAGCTGATACGTCGGCTCCCGCTCCGACTTGAGCGGGTCCTTCCGGAGGAGTCGCAAAGCTTCGGAATGGTCCGTCGCACGTAGGATCAGCAGGTCCCCGGGTGGGTCCGTGAGCTCGCCATGCGCCACCAGACGGCCAACCCGCTCGAACTCACGAACGAACGTCCGCAAGGCGGCACGAAGGCCAGCATCCTCGGCTTGGTCGTCGCCGAATCGGACCAGGCGAAGGTAGAGCCGCTTCGGTTTCGGGCCGGGCCGGTGCATCGCTTTGCCACCCTCTGCTCCCTACTCACGATGGGGTCAAAGGGGGCCTGGGGGCCGGACCCGGGCCACCTACCTGGTTTCCACCTCTAGCCCGTGAGGGGACCCCATCGGCCGCCAGCTGGGGATGCCGGGTCGTCAGCTCCTCTTGGTTCCCGGTGGGGGCGAGCAGAAGCATCCTAGGACCGCCTCAGCACAAGCTCGGCTACGGTCGCCAATCGCCCTCGATAGATGTTTAAATATCACCTTCTGGTTGGGCATCTCGGGCGGCCCTAAGAAGGCCGACCGGGGGGGCGGAATTGCGGCTGTGGATCTATGTGGTCCGGAGAATTCTCCTCATCGTCCCCGTCATCATCGGGGTGATGACGATCACCTTTGTCCTCGTCAATGCGCTCCCCGTATCGCAACGGCTGGTTTCTTACTATGGGCCAAGCCCCCGGCTCTCCTACGACCCCGTCATTCCGTGTTCGAAGCTTACCGGGAATCCCAGCACGCTCGGCAACTGTACCAACCCCGCCTACACCCGCGGCGTCGCGGCCCTAGGGCTCGATAAACCGATACCCGTCCAATGGGCCATCTACATCGGCAATTCTCTCACGGGTCATTGGGGGTACGTTGGTAACGGAACCGGAGTAACGCAATCCGTCCCGATCACCCGGGGACAGCCGGTCGTCACGGTTCTGGGGTGGTTCCTCCCGTACACCCTTGAGTTGGCAGGCCTCTCCTTACTGCTGATCCTCATTATTGCGATTCCAATCGGAAATCTTTCCGCTGTGAACCGCAACCGCCCCGTGGACCAAGCGGCCCGGGTGCTCTCCTTTTCTGGGTACGCCATGCCGGCGTTCCTTCTCGGCTCCGTACTCTTAATGGCGTTCGTGTTGCTTTTAGGGGGCTCGAGCGGCCTATCACCGTTCTGCCACGGCCAGAGTTCGTACACCGACCTCACGGGCTCCTGGCCACCGCCGCAGTGCTTCCCCGGCCAACTGT
>DATGZQ010000109.1:0-3411 GCA_035297125.1 Thermoplasmata archaeon | reverse complement strand
GCG
This sequence comes from Thermoplasmata archaeon, assembly GCA_035297125.1. GTDB lineage: Archaea > Thermoplasmatota > Thermoplasmata > Lutacidiplasmatales > UBA184 > Lutacidiplasma. The sequence continues at coordinate 3,408 of DATGZQ010000109.1, read as the reverse complement.
ATGGGGAACCATCGGACGTGGAGCATCGATTACGAGCTGGTCGAACGGGCGAGGGGTGTTACCGAGATGCTGTTCCGAGGGGAGCGTCGCGCGACATTCCCGGGCGAGAAGAACCCCCCGAAAGCACGCCTCGAAGGGGAGCTGCGTCAGTCCTGGAAGAACTTTGCGAAAGCGCTCGAACGAGATTATCGGGCGCACCAGAAGTCACGGAAGCGAAACGCGCGCTAGACGCAAATTCTGGCCCCGTGGGTGCAACACACGTTGCACCGAGCGGGCCCCCACGAAATCCGTCGGGATCCGAATCTCACCCGCGAAGGACGTTCGCGAGATCGTCCGAAAGCTCGAACCGGGGAGACTTGGGGTGGGCGAGGATCTGCCGTCCCTGCGCCGCGGTCACGGTGAGAGAGCCCCACACGCCCCGGGCTCCCGAAACGGCTCGGAACGCCACGAATCCCTTTCCAACGGGAGTCGGCGGTGCGAGCTGGTCCCACTTGAGGGCGACCCGGCTGAGAAAGTAGCGGAACTCGACACCGTCGTCCCCGACTTCGACGTCGCGAGGCAATCGGTCCAGGATCGCCAGCCCGATCAAGAACGCCGCGATCCCCAACAACGCCCCGGGAAGGTCGACCGCGAACAACCCGGGTGCGATGACGATCAGATAGGCGGTGAGTAGCAGGAGGACGATTCCGAGCGTGAAGACCACATACTCTGAGTAAGCCCACCATGCCCGGGAGCGAGCGCGGGCTGGTTCCACGGGGGCCGCAGTTTGAGAGGGGGGATTCATGATGCGCCAGCCCCGGGCCTTCTCCGGCCGTCGAACTACCGAAATCATCGGCTAAATTAGTTGGGGCGGTGTGGCGGGGGAATCTCTCGGCCCCTCGGCCCCATCGCGAGGCCCGAGGAAGCCGGGTCCAAGGGCGACCGCACCCGCGAGAGAACATCAGACTTATCTCGAGCTTCGCCTCGAGTTCGTCATGCCGCGGGTCAAGGTCGAGTTCATCTACAGCGGGTTGCGGGCGCGCAACCTCGCCCGTTCGCTCCGGTTCTATCGGAAGCTCGGTTTTCGGGTCCACAAGCGGGGGCGCATGGAACACGGTGGCCTGTGGGTCCACCTCGCGTTCCCGGGCGCTGTCCAGCGGATCGAGCTCAATTTTTACCCGCGGGGAAACCGCTTCTACGAGCCGATGCGCAAGGGCACCGAGTTCGACCATTTCGGCTTCCGTGTCTCCGACGTGGACGCCTGGGAACGAGAACTGCGCCGTCGAAAGTTTCCGATCGTTGCACGGATCCGAGAGACGTACGAGAACATCGTGTACACCCGGGACCCCGACGGGAATTGGCTCGAGTTCTTCGGTCCGGCCTCCCAACCGAAGACGTGACGTCGGGGCTAGCCCGGGTCTAGAACCGGGCGATGCTCCCCGTCGCGAGCGCCCGCCGTTCGAAGATCTTCCACAGAGTGACCGCGGCTCCGAACGAGACCAGAGCCGCGAGCCCGACCGCGCCCCAGAGGATCGCGATGCTTCCCAGAGATTCGCCGGAGAGCGCGGCGCGGATCGCCGCGAGGCCCCACGTCAGGGGGAGTGCGTCTCCGGCCCACTGTAGGGGAAGGGGCAACGAGGAGAGCGGAAAGTTCACTCCCGAGAGAAGGAGCCCGACAAAGAGGAAGATGTTCCCCAGAATGATCGACGTCCGAAGGTAGAGCGCTACCCCTCCCAGGAGTAGGCCGAAGCCGACCATCGCGAAGGCCATCAGCACGATGGAGATGGACAGCGCCGGGAGCACCGCGAGAGGGATCGACACCCCGTACAGGAGCACGGCGTAGATCAGCCCGACCGCGACGGTGGCCAGGGAGACGAGGATCGGGATGAGTCCACGTCCAAAGTAGAGGGCGAAGCGGTTGGCCGGGGTGACGAGCAGGTGCTCCATGGTGCCCTGCTGCTTTTCGGAGTCCGTAGTCTGACAGACAGAGAAGACGCTCGAATAGGTCACCGTGGCCACTGCGTTACCCACGGCCGTGTACGCGATCTCCGTGGCCCCTCCGCCGCCGAGTTGGACGACGAACGCGAAGAAGACCATCTGGGTGAGCGGGACGACGAAGACCGTTCCGATCACGAAGTCCACCCGCATGAACCCGAGGCTCGTGCGTGGGGCCATGACCGCGTTCGTCCAGAACGTCCGCCAGAACGAGGGGCGGTACAGGAGCGTGGAAGTCGTCATCGGAGTCTTACTGTCCCGTCAGTACTGGGACAGATTCCCCTCCTCGAGGACGTGCCGCTCGACGCGGTGGAACACCAGGCCGGCGATCGAGAGGTAGGCCAGCGTGGTGGCGATCGCCCCCCCCAGGTCGACCCAGAATCCCCAGCCGAACCCCTGGTAGCCTGGGATCGACAGGTATCGGAGGGCATCCAGGGCCCATGTCGGAGGGAAAGCGAGGGAGATCGGGTTCGTTACGAACGGGAGGAGGACGACCGGGAACATGCAGCCCGTGCCGATGTAGAAGGCAAACTCTCCGATGTTCTGGATGAACCCCGCGTATCGGGTGTACACGTAGAAGGCGGCGAAGATGACCCCGACGCTGGCGAGCGTGACCATCACGAAGATGAACAGGAGGGCGAAGGCGAGCGGGTCCGCGAGGGCCGGTGGCCCTCCCGCGACAAGGACGATGACGGCGTAGACAATGCCCCCACCGATGAGACCCGAGATCACGTTCCAAAGAACCCGGCCCAACACGACGTAAATGTACGGAGTTGGGGCTTGGAGGGTGGGTTCGAGGGTTCCGAATTCCCGGTCCTGGCCAGTGGCCCAACCGCTCCCGTAGAGCGTCTGGCCCCACATGCTCATCATTCCGGCGCCGAGGATCGCATAGGTGAGGTAGTACGGCCCCGCACCTCGGAACAGTTCGAAGGAGACCAGGGCGAAGATGACCGGGGCGATCATGGAGGGCACGAGCCACTGCGGGTCCGCCAAGAACTGCAACACGCTCAATCGGAGCGACGCGTAGGTGGACCGAGAGCGGGAATACTCTGCCGTGGGCAGCGCCATCTATCGGGCCTCCTCTTCGACCAAGTCGAGGTAGACGTCCTCGAGCGATGTACGCCGCTCTCGGACCGATAGTTCGGGGTGGTTGGGAAGCGCCGCCGAGACTTCCTCGAGCCGAACCTCGTTCGTACGAACCCGGAGGGTGATCCGGGAGACCGGGCCGAACTCCTCGGTGAGCACCCTCGACACGCCGGGAAGCTGCCGAAGGGAGGAGAGTTCCCGATCGTCGAAGCCGTAGACCTCCACGTCGATCGTCCGGTCGCCCCCCACAAGATGGCGTAGGTTCGCGACCGTGTCCTGGGCGACGATCCGGCCTTTGGAAAGGACGGCGAGCTTCGGGCAGAGCTCCTCCGCCTCGAACATGTAGTG
>DATGZQ010000108.1:0-24956 GCA_035297125.1 Thermoplasmata archaeon | reverse complement strand
GGTCTACGGCCTGCTCCACGTCCCATTCGGGACCTACGTGATCCAGTCGGTCCAGGCCTCGGGCTCGAGCACGTACACCAACACCTCGTCCATCACCATCTCCTCGCGAACGACCCAGATCTTCAACCCCGTCCTGGAGAGCTTTTTCCTCTCCGGGCGGATGAAGACCGGCACCGGGTTCGTCCCCACGGCCGGCAACGCGACGCTCTTCGACCCGACGCACGGGTACATCTATACCGTCCCCACCGCGCCGGGCGGCTACTACGGGTTCCCGACGTACCTCGCGGGCTTCCACGCCGGCACGCAGACGTTCGACGTGATTCTCTCCGCGGTCGGATACCAGACCACTTGGTTCACGGAGAATGTGTCGTCCGCCACGCCTCTGAGCCACAACGTCGTAGTCGTCCCCACGCCGGCGAAGCAGCTCGGGGTGTTCGCCACGACGCTCAACTTCACGGGGATCAACGTGACCAACGGCAGCGGCAACCTCTCGGTCAAGACCACGGTGAGCTTGGGGAACGACTCGGTCGTCCCCAACCTTCCGAACGGAACGGTCGGGCAGCTGTGGGCGCAACTGGGTCTCGACTTCAACCACTCCCTCGTGTTCCCCAAGGCCGACCTCGCGGGGGTTCAGAGCTGGGTCAACGCCACGGGCCCGTTCTTCCCCGCCACCCAGGCCCTGACGACCGTGAATGGGACCGCCTTCGTTCCCCCTACGGCCGCCCAGGCTGACCCCACCTTCTCCTCCACATGCACGACGTCCTGCGGGCTCGGCAGTAACGCGGGGATCACCTACACCTGGAACGACGCCTACGCCCTCAACGGAACCATCCCCGAGAACGCGACGTCCTACACGATCGCGTTCAACTTCCAGCACCCGCTGAGCAGCGGGGACCGGTTCAACTACACCCTCGAGCTTCCGACGGGCTACGTCCTCTCCGCGAACACCGCGGCCCCGGCGCACACGCTCCTGGTCGGGGTCGGGCCCAACGGGACCTGGTCCAAGTTCACGCTCGTCTCCAACCCGAGCACGACGGTGCCCGCGAGCGCCAAGTTCACGATCGTGAAACTTGGCGTCCCGACTCCGATCGTCAACGCCACAGTCCAGAACTTTGCGTTCTCGAAGCTCAACGTTCTCAACTCGACGGAGGGGAACTACACGGTCGTGGTCGGCGCCGGCGAGAACGTGACGTTCAGCGCCATCAATTCCACGTACCCCACGGGAACGAACGCGACGAGCTTCAAGTGGGTGTTCGCGGACGGCGGCAGCGTCGTCACCAACAACACCACCACGAACCACACCTACCTCACCGCGAACGGGACCAAGCCGTGGAACGGATCGCTCACGATCACGGCCTCGGGCGGGACCGTCAACACGACCCACTTCAACGTCTACGTCGTCGCGACCAACGTCAAGCCCACTGCGGTGATCGTCAGCAACGCGACCACGGCCCAGAACAAGACGACGCTGGCTCTCGGCGGGACACCCTACGTCGAGGTGAACTGGAGCACCACGCTCGCGTTCAATGCGACCAAGAGCACCGTTCCGAACGTGACGGTTGGCCCGCCGGTCATTCCGGGCAACATCTCGGTCGCCTCCTACAAGCTCACCGCGAAGAACTTCAACCAGACCGCCAACTTCACCACCTCCCGGGGCGGGACCTACAGCGCGAACTGGTCCGTCCAGTTCAACGGGGCGGGACTCTACCTCTCGAGCACGGTCATCAACGGCACGATCATCCACTTCAAGGGCTGGGAGTACAACCTCACCCTGACGGTGTGGTCCTCGACCGGGGAGAACGCCACCACGACCATCGTGATCCTGGTCAACGACACGCAGAAACCGGTCCCCTCGTTCGAGATGCTGACCGCCTCCGGCAAGACCGTCCCCACGACGGGGCTGATCGAGCAGGCGAACGGCAGCGCGGAAGTGCGGTTGAACGCGTCCGGATCGACGGACTCGAACAACGGTTCGATCACGAACTACAACTTTAGGATCACGAACCCGTCGACGTCCTTCACGAACTTCTCGAAGAACGTCACCAGCGCGAAGCCGTTCCCCGCCTTCTGGCTCAAGCCGCAGACCCAGCCGTACACGGTCAACCTGACCGTGACGGACGCGGCAGGCAACAAGGCCAACTCGACCCAGACGCTGAGCGTCTCGTACAACACGTCCATCCTGCCGATCCTGTCAGCCACGAACCTCACGGGACCGACCTCGCTCACGGACGGCACGACCTACACGTTCTGGGTGAACGTCACGATCGGAGGCGGTCTGAAGGCGGTCGCGAAGGACGTGACGGTCCAGTTCTACATCCTCTCGGCGACGGGAACGGGCTCGAAGACGTACCTCGCGGGATCCCCCGGGTCGGTGCAGTTCTACAACTACACATCGAAGGGGGTCGTGAACACGACCCTCCTCGCGACCGGATCGGTACCCACGGTTGCGTTCAACAAGACCATCCGCGCCGTGATCTCCTGGGACCCGAGCGTCACGGGCAACTTCATCCTCTACGCCAACGCGAGCGCCTCCAACGAGGCCAACAGCTCCTACGGGACCGCGAACATCGCCTCCCTCGCGATATCGGTCAAGGCGAACCCCACGACCCAGCTGCTGGAATATGGCGGGATCGCAGCGGCCGTGATCATCGTGATCGTGGCGCTCGTCTGGTGGTACCGCCGGGGCAAGTCGCCCCGCCGTACCGCCACGGCCAAGACGAGCACCGGTAAGGGCGGCCTCGAGCGCGGTCCGAAGAAGGGCGAGTCGACCGACGAGGACGAGTCGTAGGACTCTGCCCCGAACCCTTTCCCGCGCGTCGGCTCGCTCTTGGGCTGCGCGCTAAGCCCCATCCCAGGGCGCTGTGGCCCCTATACCGGACGATCAGCCGTACGGGCCGACCTCGTCCAGAAGGTCGACGTGGGACAGGAGCATCCTTCGGCAGCAGTAGCGCCGCAGGCCCAGAGCGTCCAGGACGGCCCCGGCGGGCTCGCCACGGGTCGTTCGCTCCCGGTACTCGTCCCAGTGCTGGCCGATCACGGCACCGCAGGTGAAGCAGCGGACCGGCACCATCATCGTCATTGCGCGCGGCCCTCCCCTAACGATACGACTTCTGGCGGCGGGCGCGTGCCCCACGGCCTCCGGGCCGCTTCGGGAGCTTGCGCCGCGGGTCGTTGACGATCAGCGAGCGGTCGTAGTGCTTGAACGTCTCCCGCAGGGAGGCGTCCTTGAGCCATTCGAGAAGTCCACGGGCGACCGCGGTGCGCGCAGCGGACGCCTGACCGACGATCCCCCCACCCCGGGCCTGGACCGAGATGTCGAGGTTCTTGGCGCGGTCCCCGACCATCAGGAGAGGTTCCTGGATCTTTTGCCGGGCGAGCTCCGGCTCGACGAACTCGAGCGGTCGATCGTTGAAACGAACAAGGCCGACACCCTTGCGGATCGTAGCGCGGGCCACGGCCGACTTGCGTTTGCCGGTGGCCAGGACGACGACCGGGGCCTTCAAACGTGGGCCCCCAAGAGTCGTGTGATCTCGGCGAGCGTCATCGGGGCCCGGAGGGCGGGGCGTGCCTTCGCCGTCTCGAGCGTCTCGGTGGTCGCGCCCTTCAGCGCGTCGGGTACGCCGATGTGGACCTCGAGGCGCACGAACGCGTTCCAGCCCCGGGTCTTCTGGTGAGGGAGCATCCCGCGGACGGTCCGCCGAAAGATGCGGTCGGGATACCGGGGGAAGTGCGGGCCGCTTCGGACGGACCCCCGCGCGCGCGCGGCGGTGTACTGAGCGATGACACTGGCCCGGGAGCCGGTCACGATGCTCTTCTCGGCGTTGACGACCACGATGGATTCACCGTTCAGCAGGCGCTTCGCGATCACGCTCGCGGCCCGTCCGAGGACGAGTCCGCTCGCATCCACCACCGTAGGGCCGGGGGATGGCGTCAGGGAGGGTTCAGGCAAGGAATCGGACCCCCTTTCCGTCGGGTTTCGCCTTGATGAGCTCGTGGAGAGAGAGCGCGGAGCCGCCGGCAGCATGGACCTTCGCCCGGGCCTCGGCCGAGTAGGAGAACGCCCCGACGGTCAACCGCTTCGACAGCGGCCCGTCCGCGAGCAGCTTGCCCGCGACCGCTACCGTCTCGTCCGCCGCCGTGAGCCGGTCGAGCTGCCCGACGTTCAGAGGAACGACCTCGTGGCGAGATCGCTCGAGCCGTTCCGCCACCGACTCCCAGACCGGAGCGTGGTGGGCCCGGGCGGCGCGGCGGAGCTCTACGAGCACCCGGAGGAGCTCGGGATTCTCCTTACGAAAACGACGAGCCATGGGCGGAAGGCCCTCGACCCGGGTGCGTGATATAAGCGTTGCCGCCGCCGGTTTCCCGGCGGCGGCCGACCGGGCTCGCCGGAGCCGCGGCACCGGCCCGGGGTGCTTCCGATAGCCGAGAACGATTAAATACGCCCCGCCGTCATCAACGCTCGAGGCCCTCCCAATGCGTAAGTTCCTTACCGAGCTTCGCGGCAAGACCGTGATGACCAACGACGGACAGATTCTCGGCATGATCGACAACTTCGTCGTGGACACCACGTCGGGTGGCATCGCTCACCTCCTCGTGACCCCCAGCGAGGACGTAGAGCAGCGACTTTTCCAGAGCGACACGTCGGGCCGGCTCGTGCTCCCTTTCAAGAGCATGCGCGCGGTGAAGGACGTCGTCGTGATGGACCTTGGGAAGTAACCCTTCGGAACTCCCCTTCGTTTCGGTCGTAGTCACCGTTCGCAACGAAGAGCGCCACATCGGCCAGCTTCTCGAGAGCCTACTCGTCCAGGAAGGGCCGTTCGAAGTCGTTCTGGTCGACGCCGAGAGCCGCGACCGTACGGTCGCCATCGCCGAGGCGGTCGGGGCGCGTGCCCCGGGGGTTCTGCGCATCGTCCGTCGCCCGGGCTCGAGGGGGATCGGCCGGAACGTGGGGGTCCGGGCCGCGCGGGGCCTGTGGGTCGCGTTCATTGACGGGGACTGCTTCGCGGACTCCCAGTGGCTGCACCAGCTCCGAACACGCTTCGCCCCGGGGACCGTGATCGCCGGGAAGACCGTGATCGTGGGGAAGCCACGGTACGGGGAGCTCGAGCGGGTCGAGCTGTTCCAGGGAGGCTACGACGTCACCTACCCGTCCTGCAACCTCGTCTACGAGCGGCAGGCGTTCGTCCGTATGGGCGGGTTCGACCCGCGTTTCATCACGGCCGAGGACATCGACCTCAACCTGCGTGCGGTCCAGGCGGGAGCGTCCATCGTCTACGAGCCTCGGGCCGTCGTGTACCATCACATGCGCGGCACGTTCTTCCGGTTCCTCTACCAGGCGTTCTGGAACGGCTACGGGCGAAAGCAGCTCACGGAGAAGCACGGTAACCTCTGGGGACGCTACCGGATGCGCCGGCTCATCGAGGGGCAGCGGGGGGCGATCGCCTCGGCGAGGCTCGCCGCGGCGTTCGGTGGTTACGTCACCCGAATGCTGATGGGCGGCGATTCCCGGCTCAGCGCCGACGCCCCGGAAGGGCTCGCGGAGTGAGCGCCCAGCTGCGGGCTCAGTTCGCCTTCAGGAGCTCGGCGACCTTCGCGACCTCGGCGAGAACCTTGGTCACGTCGGCCGTCTGGTCGACGACCGCGACGAGGAGGGCCTTCTTGCCGCTCCCCACGATGATCGTCTTCGAGTCGTTCCCCTCGACCACGATCCGCTCCGGCGCAGCGCGGTTGAGTTCCGTGTTCGCCGTCGCGGCAGCCCCGAGGATCGTGGCGCACATGATCGCGAACGTCTCGGTGTAGACGCCCGCGGGTACGTCGGCGTAGAGGACCAGGCCGTCCCGCGAGACGAGGGCGGTGGCGATGCCGCTGATGCGGGCCTTGAGGTCCTTGATCACGGAGCCGACATTCCCGGTGGCCATCATGCGTACATCCCCCTCAGACCTCCTCTACCCGGAAGCGACACTCCCTTTGCCCGGTGCTCGCGCACGCCTCTTCTGTGCATTTAACGCGCCCCCCTTTAAAACGTTCGTAGAACTCGCGGAGCATGCCCCGGAGGCGGTGGCAGGTCGGAATGTCGCTTGGGGCGACCTCGATCGACCCCCGGGCCACCGCTTCGTGTTCGGTGAAACGGATCTCCTCGACCCAGCCTCTCTCCACGAGGATCTTCGCCGCCCTGTCGAAGAAGTGGGGACGGTCCTTGAGAGCTTCCTCCGCCATCGGGGTGCCCATGACCGATCCTTCCTTGAAGAACAGGCCGTGGCAGGCGTGGGACATCACGCCCTCGTAAAGATCCTTGATCTGGCGAAGCTCCGCTTGGTCGATCTTGACGTATCGATCGGCCATCGGCGCCTCGGGCACCGCGGGCGTTCGTATATACGTTGCCCGTCAGTGCCGCGGCTCACCCCGGGGTGGGTTCTTCCGGGGCGTCCTCCGGCGGAGGGGCCTCGAGCGTGGCCTCGAGGGTATCGAGGCCGCTCAGGCGCGTGCCCTGCACGCTCGGCCACGCGCCCTGACGGTCGAGCAGCACGCCCCGCAGCCCGGCGCGGTGGGCCGCCCGAGCGTCGCTCCAGAACAGATCCCCAACGAACGAGACCCGTTCCGGCGACAGCGAGAGGCGTTCTACGGCCGCACCGAAGGCGGCCGCCGCCGGCACCGCAGGTCCGAGGTCGTCCCCGGTGCGGACGAGCAGCGATTCGGGAATCCCGCCCCGCCGGACGAGCCACCGCGCGCTTTCGAGGGGGAGCGGCGTGACGATGCCGACGGGGACGCCGCGGGAGCGGAGTCGCTCGAGAGCACCGGGAACGTCCGGGTAGCGCTCGACCTCTCCCTGGGGCCGGAGGAACCGACGGACGACGGCCTCGGTCTCCTCGGCCGGCAGCGGGTGGCCCGAGATCGCCCAAAGGGTCTCGGCGAGGTGCGCGCGGAGGGCTACGAGGTCGGTCGGGGGTTCCTTGCCAATCGCACCGTGCCACCGGCGCCGGTCCCAGCTCCGGAGCGAACGGCGGATCATCGCCCGGACGTGACGCTCGCCGAGGATCGGGCCCTGGGGGCGCCACGCCCACTGCCACGCTCGGGGCGTTTGGAAAGGAACGAGGACGTCGTCAAGGTCGAACAGTACCGCTTCGGTCGCGCCCAGGGGGGTCATGGAGCTCCGAGACTACGCCCGGCCGCTCTTCTGCAGCTCGAGAAGGTCCTCGGTCGAGACCTTCTCGCCCTTCTTGAGACGGGCGAGGAAGTCCTCCTCGCGGGGGGGCTCCGTGGGGGTCCAGTTCGCCGGCATGCGCCCTCCCCGGGCCGCGTACAGCAGCTTCTCGATGTCCCGGACCTCCTCGATGGACGAGATGTGGGCCCGGTGCGCCTCGTCCGCCTGCGTCTTGACCTCGATCAGCTTGACCTGGACGTCGTCCGCCTGCCGGCGCAGGTCGTCGACCGATTCGTACAGCGTGACCATGGCTTCGTGGGCGCGTTGCGCGTCCTCGGCGAGTTGGCCGACGGCTGCGTGATGTTTCTCCGCCTCGGTGCGCGCCTGGGCGAACGCTTCGAGCGTGGTCCCGACCTCGGGGTCGCTGCGCAGCTGAGTGTCCTGCTCCTTGAGGGCCGCCTCAAGGCGCTTCATCTCCTCCACGAGCCGCTTCTCCTGGTCCGCCGTGAGGACGGTGGTCATGTGGCGGAACTCGAGCTCCTTGAGCTCCTTGCGAAGGCGCCACACCGGCACGGCGCCCGTCGGGGGAGGCCGGCTGCGCCGCATCTCCTGGACCTTGTCCCCCAACTCCTGGAGGCGTGTGTTCCACTCCTCCCGCAGGCGCTTCGCCTCGCGAACGTCGGCGTTGAGCGCGTCGCGCCGGCGGCGGTGCTCCTGCGCCTCCGCGCTCTTCTCGTGGATCGTGTCGAGCAACGCGCCGCGCGCGTCCGCGATGACGCGCGCCTCGCCGTTCAGCCGGTCTCGCTTCGCGCGCCACTCGTCGGCACGCGCGTTAGACTCGGCCCGCTTCTTCTCTAGCTCGTCGGTCGCGTCGCTCAAGCAACCACCGGTTCCCCGGCCGAGCTCGGTCGGGGCGGGAGGATTTCGACAAGTTCTCCCGATATAAAGGCTCCGGAGCCGGGCCTCCGTCAGTGGCGGCCCGGTTCCAGTGGCACATCACGCTAATATTCGAGGGCCCCGCTGAATCGGCCCGTGGAAGAGGTCGGCCGCATCTTCGGCGATGTAGGATTGGGCCAGTTCCACCTCATCCTCGTCCACCCGGTCGAGCGCGGGGACTATCTCACCGTGGAGGACGAGATGCACGGCCACGTCCTCTGCCAGCTGGACGACCTCAAGCGGAAGAGCGACCTCGAGTTCGAGCGCGCAGGGGCGATGGTCCCCTCCGACGAGGCGTCCGTCCACCAGAGCCTGCTGGGCATCGCGCGGATCGTCGGCTACCGCGACGATCAGGGCGTCGTCAAGTGTCCCACGGTCCCGTTCCGGCCCGGAGCGCGCGTCTACCGGGCGGAGGAGCCGCTCATCGCCGAGGTCTTGGGCCTCAAGCGCCATTCGAACAGCGGGGCGTACGTCGGCCTCCTTAGGAACCACAACCTGAGGGTCGAGCTCGACATCAACCAGCTCGTTCAACGCCACGTCAGCGTCCTCGCGAAGACCGGCGGAGGCAAGAGCTACCTTCTCGGGGTCCTGATCGAGGAGCTGCTCCGGCACAAGGTGACGTGCGTCATCATCGACCCGCACGGAGAGTACGGGTCCCTGCGCGTCGCGTCGGAGAAGAACAGCCGGCAGACGCGGTTCGGGGTCGAGTCGCAGGGGTTCGCCCGGCAGGTCCAGGAGTACTCTCCCGATGTCTCACTCAACCCGACCGCGAAACCGCTGACGTTCTCGCTCCGGCACACCGACCTGAGGGACCTGCTCGTCTTCATGGGCCTCACGAACGTGAAGACGTTCCTGGGCCCGCTGAAGCAGCTCCTCGAACAGGTCGCGGCCGCGAACCCCGACTACACGGTCCGGGACCTCGTCCGCGCGGCGGAGCTGACCGAGGGCGGGATCATGGAGACGCTTCACGAGAGGCTGGAGTACGTCGAGCAGACGAAGCTCCTCGGCCCCGTCGGCACGAGCCTCAACGACCTCGTCCAGAAGGGCTCGGCGACCCTCATCAACCTGCGCGGGATCGCTCCGGACGTCCAGGAACTGGTCGTCGCCCGGCTCGCGTCGACCCTCTTCGACAACCGGAAGAAGGACAAGATCCCCCCGCTGTTCCTCGTGGTCGAGGAGGCACACAACTTCGCGCCCCAGCAGGGAACGGCGACCTGCTCGCGGATCCTGAAGAACATCGCGAGCGAGGGCCGGAAGTTCGGCCTCGGTCTTTGCGTCGTCACCCAGCGGGCGGCGCGCATCGACAAGAGCGTCCTCTCCCAGTGCAACACGCAGCTCATCCTGCAGGTCACGAACCCCCTCGACCTGAAGGCGATCGCCCAGTCGATCGAGGGACTGACCGACGGGATGACCGAGATGATCCAGTCGCTCCCCGTCGGAACGGCGCTGATCACCGGCGGCGGGTACCACACCCCGCTGTTCTGCGAGGTCCGTCCACGGGCCACCCGGCACGGCGGCGAGTCGGTCCAGATCGTCGCGGCCTAGGCCCCGCCGGGCGCGATCGCCGCGAAGCGGGCGCCGGGCCGGGCCGCCGCAGGGTGTCCCGCGGACGCCGCGTTCCTACGAGCGTGCGAGATCGAGCAGGTAGCGCGTGACGACCCGGACGCCGAACGCGGTCGCCCCGATGTTCTGGTAGGCCGGCTGCCACTTCCGCGTGGTCGGCGTCGTGTACGCGGGGCCCGCGATGTCGAGGTGGGCCCACGGGGTCGAGCCGACGAACGTCTCCAGGAACGCGGCCGCGGTCAGCATGCCGGCCACCGGGATCTCGGTCGAGTTTCGCACGTCCGCCGTATCGCTCTTCACGAGCTCGCGGTGATAGTCGGTGAGGGGCATCCGCCAGAGCGGCTCCCCGGTGGACGCGGAGGCCGCGAGGAGGCCCAGGGCGAGCTTCTCGTCCGTGGAGACCAGACCCGCCGTGTCGTCGCCGAGCGCGACCACCTCGGCTCCCGTGAGGGTCGCGAGGTCGATCACTTCGTCCGGACGGTAGTGCTCCACGACGTAGCCCAGCCCGTCCGCGAGCACGACCCGCCCTTCGGCGTCCGTGTTCAAGACCTCGATCGATTTACCCGAGAACGTCCGGACCACGTCCCCCGGGCGGTAGGCGCCCCCTCCCGGAAGGTTCTCCGCGCAGCAGAGGACCCCCACGATCTTGGGAGCGGCCTTCAGGGCTGCGGCGGCGCGGAGGATCCCGAGCACGGCGACGGCCCCGGACTTGTCGAACTTCATGTCCTGCATCCGCGTCGCGGGCTTGATCGAGATCCCGCCCGAATCGAACGTGATCCCCTTACCGACGATCGCGACCGTCCGGCCCCGGCGGCTGCCGCCCGCGTACTCGAGGACGATCATCCTCGGCGGATGGACCGAGCCGCTCCCGACAGCGAGGATCCCGCCGCAGTGCATCTCCTTCAGCGCCTTCTCGTCGAAGACCGTGACCTTCAGGCCGAACTCCTTCGCGAGCGCACGGGCCTCCTCGGCCAGCCGCTCCGGCGTCGCAGTGTCGGCCGGGAGGTTCGCGATCTCGCGGGTCCAGACGACGGTCTCGAGGATCGTCGCCTCCTCGGCGACGGCCTTGCGCACCGTCCCCTCCTCCCCGGAGAGCTCGGAACCGAGGTGGACCGACGTTTCCTCGATCGGTCCCTCGGTCGTGCTCTTGTACTTCGTGAACTCGTGCGCGCCCAGGACCGCCCCGTCCACGAGCGCTCGGGCGGCGACCTCTGCCACGACCCCTTCCGCCACGAACGACGGGAGACGGAACGCCGCCGTGCGCGCTCCCCGGCCGCGCAGCCCTTTCACGACCTCCGCAGCGGCCCGGCGTATCCTCTCGGCGCCGTAGCGGGAACGAGGGCCGAGACCGATGAGGACGACCCGGCCGCGCCCGTCGGGCCGGTGGAATACCGTGAGCTCCTTGGCCTTCCCGCGGACCTCGCGGCGCTCCCACGCCTCCTTGAGCGCGCCCTTGACCGCCGCGTCCTCGCCCGCGAGGGTACGCGGCAGCGGCTCGGCTCGTTCGCCTCGCTCGAAGACGCCGCTGACCGTCAGGTCGGCGACCGCCTCCAGTCCGTCTCGACGGTCTACCTGGACCTTCATGGCCCAGGGCGGATTACATCGAGGGTCTAATCTTCTGCCGGTCGATCCGGATCCCGGCCGGAGCGATGCAGAGGAGGTTTTTCGCGATGCCTGCGACGTCCCCGCCCGTGTCCTTCGCGACGTTCTTCAGGTCGATGCTAAGGCGCTTCATGGCGATCTGGTCGTTGGCGATGGAGGTGTAGTCCAGGAGGACGATGTCCCCCTGGTACGCGTACTTCGATACCGTGTGAAGATCCTCGAACCTAAGGATCTCCGCGAGGCGGACCGCCCCACGGGCGCCGGCCAGCGCGCCGACCTCGTCCTCGAATTGCATCGCACCAAGGTCGAGGAACGACCCCTCATCCAACGTCTCGGACCCGTGATGCCGCCGAAGAATACCGCTCTTTTTCATCATGGAGGCGTGCCCCGTACTCGGAGCCTCGAACGGGGGGGTCGCTTCTTAAGGCTATGGTTCCAGCGGTTCGGCGGCCGCGCCAACAGCGCTCGCCGGCGCGTCGTCGGACGGCTGGCGCGGGAACCGTAGGCAGAACGTGACGCGGTAGACGTCCCTCCCGTCCTTCCGTCCGAAGAGGGTGGCCGACTCCACCGGCCGGATCCCGAACTTCTGTTTCGCGAGGCGCGCCACCGAACGGGCCGCCAGCGTCTCGGTGAAGTACACGTCCCACCCCTCGGGGCGCTCCTCCCGCCACGACATCGCCCGCTGCCAATCCGGCCGGGTGTCGCGGAGGAGCTCGGTCCACCGCCGGTCAAGACGCGCTCTAATGTCCCGCGGCTTTTCGGTGAGGCGTTCGGAAGGGCCGCGCAGCTGGACGATCGCGGTGTAGTAGCGGCCGCTCTTTCGGCTGCACTCGGGGCAGCTCCGCGAAACGAGCCGCACGTCCACGGCGAGCTCGACGTTCCTCTCGATCCCCCGGAACGACACGCGCGCGTGGCCCACCAGGGACCGCACCGTCGCCGTCGCCTGACGCTCCTCCCAACGAACCTCGCGGACCCCCACCTCGGGATGGATTAGGAGGAACGGCGCGAGATCGGTGGCCGTCACGACCGCCGGCTCGCCCGCCCGTTCCCAGTGGCGGTGCGAGCATCGGGCGCCGCAACCGGGGCAGATGACCACTTCGGCGTGCTCGGGGACCGCGACGAGGGTGACCCGGCCGCTGGCGCATTCTGCGCAGATCCCGTCGATCAGCGGCGCGCCCGTTCGGCCGCAGACGACGCAGAACTCCTGGGACGACACCGACCCTCCTGGTACCGGCCGACCTCAGCCGACCATCGAGAATATCTCCGCGTGCGGGACGCCGCCCAGGGTCCCGGCGCCGTGGGGTTCGACCAGCCCCTCTTCCTCCGCCAGGCGGAGGACGCGCGCCCCGAGAAGGTTCGCGACCGTCGCTCGGTGGAGGGCCCAGACGAGCTCCTCCCGGCTGACCCGCCGTTCCCCGTAGAACTGGCCCGAGACCTTGACGGTGCGGCCGCTCTCCCCGACCGGCAGGTCCTGGCCCAGGAGCTCGGCGTCGCAGGCCGCCACCACGAACTCCGTGCGAACCCGGTGGACGCGCATCACGAACCCATCGTCGGTCACCCCACCACCCCGCGGATGTCCGGAGGTCCGCACCGGGATAAAGCGGGAGGCCCCCCCGCCACGCCCTAGAACCGGACCAGCTGGAGCTGGTTCGGCCGCGGTTCGATGACCTCGCCCTGGTTGCGGAGGCTCTGGAGGATCCCGTCCGCGCGGGCGTGCCCCAGCCCGGCCTTCTCCGCGGCCTCCAGGTACTGATCCATCGTGAAGTGGCCGCCGGACTCCCCCTGGAGCTCGCGCATGATCTTCATGGCGGTCTCGAACCGTTCCCGCTGGTTGTGGCTCACGCCGGTCTGGGTGAGGTCGATGTCGAGCTTCCCCTCGAGGGTCATAGAGACCCGCCGGAGGTAGTTCTCCATGATCCCGACCGCCCGCCGCGCGTCCTCCGGCCCGACGACCGGTGAGAGGCGGGCGCGGGCGGCGGCCTCGCTCAGGCGGACCAGCGCTTCGAGCTGGCGGGCGGTGATCGGGACCGGGGAGTTCGGGTCCTCGCCCTGCTTCCGGACGCGGACGTAGAAGTCCTCGAGCACGGTGAGCGACTCCTCGGAGAGGATCGGCCGGATCGTCCGGCGCGCGTAGGCGATGTACTTCTTGAGGAGGTCCGGCGAGAACGGCGCGCCCTCCGACTCGATCCGCCGGCCCTCGGCGCTCTCCACGTTGCGGTGGGATGCCAGGATCCGGTTCGCCAGGCGCCGGTCCTTGACCTGGTCCGGTTGGTCCCGGATGGCGAAGATCACGTCGAACCGCGACAGCAGGGTCACCGGAAGGTCGATCTGCTCCGCGATCGGGCGGTCGTTGGTGAACCGCCCGAGCTTGGGGTTCGCGGCGGCCAGAACCGGGCACCGCGCGTTCAGGGTCGAGGTGATCCCCGCCTTCGCGATCGATACCGTCTGCTGCTCGAGAGCCTCGTGCATCGCGGACCGATCCTCGGGAGTCATCTTGTCGAGCTCGTCGATGATCGCGATCCCGCCGTCGGCCAGGACGAGCATCCCCGCCTCCAGCACCCATCGCCCGCCGGCGAAGTCGTCCTTCACGGCCGCGGCCGTCAGCCCCGCGGCGGTCGTTCCCTTGCCGCTCGTGTAGATCGCCCGCGGGGCGACGTCGGAGATGTACCGCAGGAGCTGGCTCTTCGCGGTCCCCGGATCCCCCACGATCAGGCAGTGGATGTCGCCTCGCACGCGGACCCCGTCCGAGTGCTTCTTGGGAACCCCGCCGAAGAGCTGGAGGGCGATCGCCTCCTTCTCTTCCTCCATCCCTTTGATCGTCGGGGCCAGGGAGAGGACGATCTTGTCAACGACGGTGGGGTCGTTACGGAACTGGTCGAAGAGGCTGATCTCCTCGGGCGAGATCTCGATGTCGCTGTACTCCACGTCCTGAGGCTCTACCGAGTTCCCGATCGCCATCACGTCGAAGGTCGTGTTGCGCACGACCCCGCCGCGGGACGCGCTTGCCCGTTGGAAGCTCTTCAGCACTCCGTTGAGGATGATCCGGTTGCCGGGGAGCACTTTGCCCGTGAGGTCCTCGGTCAGGAGGACGGCCATGCCCTGGGGATGGGCGCCGTGGCGCAGCGACTCCGGGTGCTCCTGGACCTCAATCCGTTGCGCGTCGACGTACGTCGACTCCTCCGAGACGAGCCGGAACCGCGTCCGCCCCTGGGTCTTCCCGCATCCCCCCTGGGATTCGGGGCATTCGAGCGGTTCGCGGAACACGAGGGACCCCTCGTCCTGCGGCTCGTGGAACTTCGCGCGGCAGGCGACGCACTCGAAGACGGCGTCACGGATCTGCGGGCGGACCTCGGTGACGCGGCGGACGATGCCCTCGATCGCGACCAGGTGGTTGAGGTCCGTCTCCCGGATCGCCCGGATATCCCGGTGGGCGGTCGGTGGGAGCCCTACGACCCGGAGGCGGAGCCCCTCGGTGGCCGTCCCCGCGAGGGGCAAGAGCTCCCGCATCGCGCGGGCCCCGGCGGCGAGCACTTCCTCCGGTCGTTCGAGCAGCAGGTCGGCGAGCCCGGTATCGGGCGCGTCCAGCGCGGCGAACGGGACCTCAAGGGAGCGCTCCTCGGGATACAGGTCATAGATCTGGAGGATCCTCGGCCGGAGAACGGCCTCCTCGAGGACCGCCGCCCACCGGCTCTGGAGCTCCGGAGGCGCGGGGAGGGTCCTCTTGGCGGCGACCATGGTGCTTCGGCTCCTTCACGGGTCAAGGCGATAGCGGTCTCGCGGGAACAAGCGGGCCTCCCGTATATTGGGGAGCCCTGCGAGCACCTGCACGAGGCGGTCGATGCCCAGGCCCCAGCCCCCGTGCGGGGGCATCCCGAAGCGGAACGCCTCGAGGTAGCCGTCGAACTTGGAAGGGTCGAGTCCGGCGCTCCTGAGGTTGGCGGTGAGGCGGTCGAGCCGGTGCTCCCGCGGTCCCCCGCTCGCGATCTCCAGACCCTGGAAGTCGAGGTCGAAGTACCCCGTCGTCCGAGGGTCGTCCTCCCGGCGCTGGGCGTAGAACGTCTGCGCCTTCACCGACGTGGGAAAGTCGGTGACGAAGTAGAACGGGGTGGCCCGGTCCTTGGCGACCCGCTCGCCAATCGCCCGCTCGTCCTCCGCCCCCAGGTCCCTTTCCGCCCCGGGACGGCCGAGCCACTCCTCGCAGGTCCGGAACGGGAACCGTGGGAACGGCAGGGTGAGCTCCGGGATCGAGGCAGCGAGCGGATTCGATCGCTCGGCGAGCGTGGTGCGCGTCGAACCGATCGCCTCGGCCACGACCTGCTCGAGGATCGCCCGTATCTCCTCGGGCGTGTCGACGTATCCGATCTCAGCGTCCAGACTCGTGAACTCGGTGATGTGGCGCACCGTGTCCGAGGGTTCGGCGCGGAAGGCGGGCGCGATCTCGAACACGCGCTCGAACCCGGCACCGATCAGCATCTGCTTGTAGAGCTGGGGGCTCTGCGCGAGGTAGGCCCGGCGGTCGAAGTAGTCGACGCCGAACAACGTCGCTCCCCCTTCCGCACCCTGGCGCAGGAGCTTCGGCGTCTCGACCTCGAGGAATCCGCGGCGAAGGAACGCGGTCCGGACCCCCGCCAGCAGCGCGGTCCGGAGCTCGAACACCGCCCGGACGCCGGGCTTGCGGAGGTCGAGGACACGATGGTTGAGCCGGGTGTCCAGGTCGGCGCCGACCTTGTCGACCACACCGAGCGGGAGGGGCACCTCGGCCCTCGAGACCACGGCCACCTTCGACGGGTACAGCTCGAGACCCCGGTTTGCCCGCTCCGAGCGCCGGACGGTTCCCTCCACTTCGACGATCGACTCGCGCGGAAGCTCCGCGAAGAGCGCGAAGAGCGAGGGGTCAGCGGTCCCCTTCTTGAGCGTGACCTGGGTCGTTCCGCCTACATCCCGGACGAGGGCGAACGCGACGCCGCCCAGGGCGCGGTACTCCTCGAGATGACCGGCGATGCGGACGACGTGGCCGTCCAGCGCGCTCAGTTCACGCGACAGCCGGCGCGGCAGCGACAGGGCTTGCGACCTCCTTCCGAGCGACAGCCGCCCGTACCAGGGCGAGGTAGAGAGGATGCGGCGCCTCGGGGCGAGACAGGAACTCGGGGTGGTACTGCACCCCGACGAAGAACGGATGGTCCTCTACCTCGAGCGCTTCGACCCGGCCGTCCACGGCCGTTCCGGTCACGACCATGCCGCGGGTGCGGAACCGCTCGAGATACTTCGGGTTGATCTCGAAGCGGTGGCGATGGCGCTCCCAGATCTCGGACTTCTGGTAGACCTCGGCGACCTTCGACCCTTTCGTGAGGACGACACGCTGCGCTCCGAGGCGCATCGTTCCCCCGAGGTCGGAGACGACCTTCTGTTCCTCGAGGAGGCACACGACCGGGTCCGTGCACGCGGGGTCGATCTCCGTCGAGGTCGCACCCGAAAGCCCGAGGACGTTCCGGGCGAACTCGACGGCGGCCATCTGGAAGCCGTAGCAGACGCCTAGGTACGGGATCTTTCGGGTGCGCGCGATCTCGATCGCGCGAACCTTGCCTTCCACCCCCCTCGCACCGAACCCGCCCGGAACGAGGATCGCGTCCGAGGCCGAGAGACGGGCGAGGAGCGCCGGGTTCTTCGGGATATCCTCGGAGTCGTACCACTGGAGGCGGACCTCTACCCCGAGGTGTCCCTGGCAGTGGTGGAACGCCTCCCTGTGCGACAGGTAGGCGTCGCGCAGCTCCGTGTACTTTCCGACGATCGCGATCTCGACCGGTCGCCGGGCTCCCCGGTGGGTGGCGAGGAACTCCTTCCACGCGGTGTAGTCGGGAGGACGGTCGGTGAGATGCAGCACGCGGGCGAGGAGCGGGCCGACGCCCTGAGCCTCGAGGACGAGCGGCACCTCGTAGATGAGCGACTGGTCGGGGACCGAGATCACGGCCTCCGGCGGCACGTCGCAGAAGAGGGAGATCTTCGCCTTGATGTCGGGGGTGAGGGGCGCAGGCCCTCGCGCTACGATCAAATTCGGCCGGATACCGATGGCCCGGAGCTCGCGGACGGAGTGCTGCGTCGGCTTGGTCTTGGCCTCGCCGACGGGGCCGACCACGGGGACCAGCGTGGTGTGCACGAACGCCATGTTCCCGTCGCCGAGCTCGTAGGAAAGCTCGCGCAACGCCTCGAGGAAGGGCATCGATTCGATGTCGCCCACCGTTCCGCCCACCTCGACAAGGATCACTTCGGCCCCGGCGGCCTCGGCCACCTCGCGGATCATCCGCTTGATCTCGCCCGTCACGTGAGGGATGATCTGGACCGTGTTGCCCAGGTAGTCGCCGCGCCGCTCCTTCTCGATGACCGTGCGGTAGATCTTCCCGGTCGTGAGGTTGTGGATCCCCGAGAGGCTCTGGTTCAGGAACCGCTCGTAGTTACCGAGGTCGAGGTCGGCCTCCGTCCCGTCGTCCAGCACGAAGACCTCGCCGTGCTGGTACGGGTTCATCGTGCCGGCGTCGACGTTCAGGTACGGGTCGATCTTGAGAATCGTGACGGGGATCCCGCGGGCCTTGAGGAGCCGACCGAGCGATGAGGTCGTGATTCCCTTCCCGAGGCCGGAGATCACCCCGCCGCTAACAACCAGAACCTTCACGACCGAGCCCCGCGGGGCGCTTAGCGGGCCCGACCATAAAGTCTTGGGCGCGACGAAGGGCGCGTCGTGCGGACGGACGGTCGTGGACGCGGCCCGGTCGCCTAAAACGGCACCCGCCGGCCGGTCGCGTCGCGATGGTACCGGCCGAAGTCCGTCGTCGCCGAGAGGCGAGTCGCCTCGAAAACAGGACCGTCCGTACAGACGTGAAAGGGGCCGAGAGCGCAGGCGTCGCACATCCCCAGGGCGCACTTCATGTGGCGTTCCACGGCGCAAAAGGTCGGAACTCCTCGGCCGCCGGCGGCCTCGACCACCTTGCGCATCATGATCTCGGGACCGCAGGTCCACACCGCCTCGAACCGCCCTTCCCGGATCAGCCGAGACGCGACCCCCGTCACATACCCGCGCTCGCCGGCCGACCCGTCGTCGGTCGCGACCTCGACCCGCGCACCCATCCCACGGAATCGCTCCGCGAAGAGGAGCTCCCGCTCCGTCGTGGCCCCCAGCGCCACGGTGACCGACGCCCCTGCCGTTCGCGCCCTCTGGGCGGCGGGCGCGAGCACCGCGGCCCCCGACCCTCCCCCGACGATCAAGATGTCGCGGGGCGTGAGGTCGAACCCCTGCCCGTACGGGCCACGGATGCCGACCGTTTCGCCGACCCGGATCGAGAGGATCCTGCGGCTGGTATCGCCCATCGCCTTGACCGTGATCCCCTTCGAGCTCCCCTCGGTGTAGGAGAGCGACATCGGCAGCTCGTCATCGCCCGGGATCCAGACCATCACGAACTGACCCGGCGCGGACGGTGGGTCGAACGGGAACCGCAGCGTCACGGTGGAGGGGGTCTCCTGGACCCGCTCCGACACGTTCACGAGCGTCCGCACGGAAGGTGCCATCGGCCGAGCGATAATAGGCCCTCGGGGCGGTCAAACCGCCGGCCGATTCTCGATGCGGTGGGCAAGCCCGACGGCGTCCTCGAGCCGGGCGATGCCCAACTGGTCGAGGAGGGCCGAGAGATCGGCCCCCAGACGTCCGAAGACGCCGACCCCCTCGAAGGCGACCGCCGTTCCCACCTCCACGGCGCGGGCCCCGGCCATGATGTACTCGAGGGCATCCTCGGCGCTGGAGATCCCGCCCATTCCGATCACGGGGATCGAAACCCCTCCGTAGATCTGCCAGACGCACGCGAGCCCGACCGGTTTCACCGCCGGACCGCTGAGACCGCCGAGACCGTGCGCGAGCACGGGCCGACGCAGCCGGACATCGATCGCGAGAGCCCTCAGCGTGTTGATCGCGCTCACCGCAGCGGCCCCCCCGCGCTCGGCCGCGACCGCGAGGGCGACCGGGTCGGCGGTGTTGGGGGTGAGCTTCGCGATCACGGGGACTCGGACCTCGCGCACGACCGCGCGCACGATCTCCTCGACGTCCCGGGGGTCGCTCCCCACCTCCGTGCCGAACCCCTCGGCGTGCGGGCAGCTCAGATTGAGTTCGAGCGCGGAAACGCCCGTGGCCTGCATGCGAGCCGCGAGTCGGGCGAACTCCTCAGCGTTCCCGCCGAAGACGGAACCGATGATCGTCGCGCCCGCGCCCCGGGCGATCTCGATCTCCCGAGGATACTCGTCGATCCCGGGGTTGGGAAGGCCCATCGCGTTCAGGAGGCCCCAGCGCTCGTAGGTCTCGACGGTCGGGTTGGGATACCCCGGTCGGGGCAGTGACCCGATCGATTTCGTGACGACGGCGCCGGCTCCCGCGTTCCAGGCCCCCGAGAGCGAGTCGCCGCTCTCCCCCCAGATCCCCGACGCGAGAAGGAACGGATTCCGGAGCGAGAGCCCCGCGAGCCGCACCGCGAGTTCCGCCACGAGAACGACGGACGAGGAGTCGGCTTAAATCGCCTGCCTCGAATGCTCGGACGATGCATCTTGACCGGCTGACCGATGCCGCGCGCGAGGCGCTCGAGGCCGCGTTCCGCCGGGCCGCCGAGCTCCGCCACGCGGCGGTCGAACCCGAACACCTTCTCGCCGCCCTCGCGGCGGCGGGAGACGGGCCGACGGCGGCACTCCTGCGGGGACTCGAGGTACCCCTGGACCAGGTCCGAGCGAAGGTGGAGGAGAGCCTGGGCCGCCGGCCCACCGTGGACCATGTGGCGCCCTCGGACCAGTATCTCTCTCGCAGCCTCACGCAGGTCATCGATGCCGCGGAGGCGGAGGCGGCGAAGCGCAAGGACCGGTACACCACCGTGGACCAGCTGCTGCTCGGCCTCCTCTCGGTGGCGTCGCCCGCCAAGGACCTCCTCGAGGAGGCCGGGGCGCACCGGGGCGCGCTCGAGGCTGCCCTCGACACGGTGAGAGGCTCCGCGCGTCCCGTGGCGAGTCGAACAGAGGAGGCCCAGTACCAGGCGCTGGAAAAGTACGGTCGCGACCTGACGGCGCTCGCGCGCGAACGCAAGTTGGACCCCGTGATCGGCCGGGACGAGGAGATCCGGCGCGTGATCCAGATCCTCTCCCGTCGAACGAAGAACAACCCGGTCCTGATCGGGGACCCAGGGGTAGGGAAGACGGCGGTCGTGGAGGGCCTCGCCCTGCGCATCGCTACCCACGACGTGCCGGACGCGCTCCGAGAGAAGCGGATCATCGGGCTCGACCTCGGATCCCTCCTCGCCGGAGCGAAGTTCCGGGGCGAGTTCGAGGAGCGGCTGAAGGCGGTCCTCCGCGAGACCGAGGAATCCGCGGGGGCGGTCATCCTGTTCATCGACGAGCTCCACACGCTCGTCCACGCAGGGGCGACCGAGGGAGGGGCGCTCGATGCGTCGAACCTGCTCAAGCCCGCCCTCGCCCGGGGTACGCTCCATTGCATCGGCGCGACCACGACCCAGGAGTATCGTCGGTACATCGAGAAGGACGCGGCGCTCGAGCGCCGGTTCCAACCGGTGCCCGTCTCCGAGCCGTCCGTGGAGGACACGATATCGATCCTGCGGGGCCTGAAGGAGCGGTACGAGCTCCACCACGGGGTCCGGATCCTCGACGCGGCCCTCGTGGCGGCCGCAACGCTCAGCGCCCGGTACATCCCGGATAGGCATCTCCCCGACAAGGCGATCGACACCGTGGACGAGGCTGCCTCTGGCGTGCGCCTCGCTCTCGACTCCCGTCCGGTAGAGCTCGACCAGCTCACCCGACGGATACGCCAGCTCGAGATCGAGCGAACGGCCCTCTCCAAGGAAAAAGACCCCGCGAGCCGAGAGCGCATGGTCCAGCTCGGACGCGAGCTCGCGGGCCTCAAGGAACGGGAGACCGCACTCCAGGCGCAGTGGAACCGGGAAAAGGAGCAGGTGGAACGTGTCCGCGCCCTGAGGGGCGACCTCGAGAAGGCGCGGGCAGAAGAGGAGCAGGCGGAACGTTCCGGCGACCTCGAGGCGGCCGCGCGGCTTCGGTACGGACGGGTCCCGGAGCTTCAGAAGGATCTGGAGCGACTGGCGCGGACCCCGGAAGGTGCGGAGCAGTCGACAGGCATGCTGCGCGAGGAGGTCGGCGAGGAGGACGTCGCGCAGGTCGTCGCGCGGTGGAGCGGCGTCCCCGTGAGCCGAATGCTCCAGGGGGAGCGGGACCGGCTGCTGCACATGGAGGCCGAGCTTCGACTGCGCGTGGTCGGCCAGGACGAGGCCGTCAAGGCGGTCTCGAAAGCCGTGCGACGCTCCCGGTCGGGCCTCGCCGACCCGAACCGACCGATGGGAACCTTCCTCTTCGTGGGTCCGACGGGGGTGGGGAAGACCGAGCTCGCGAAGGCGCTCGCGGCCTTCCTGTTCCATTCGGAGCGGGCCCTGGTCCGCATCGACATGAGCGAGTACATGGAGCGACACACGGTCGCTCGTCTCGTCGGGGCGCCACCGGGGTACGTCGGGTACGAGGAGGGTGGTCAGCTCACCCAGGCGGTCCGCACCCGCCCGTACACCGTGGTCCTGTTCGACGAGATCGAGAAAGCGCACCCCGAGGTGGTCAACGTCCTGCTGCAGCTGATGGACGACGGCCGTCTCACGGACGGGCAGGGCCGGACGGTCGATTTCCGCAACACCTTGGTCATCATGACCTCCAACCTGGGGACGGAACAGCTCGCCGCAGCGACCTCCGAGGAGGAGCGACGGACCGTGATCGACCGGTCGCTGCGCAGCCACTTCCGGCCGGAGTTCCTGAACCGACTCGACGAGGTGGTCGTGTTCCACGTGCTGAACCAGCGCGAGATCGAGTCGATCGTCGACATCCAGCTCTCCCAGCTCGAGGCGCGGCTCAAGGACCGGCGGATCACGCTGCGAACCTCCGAGACGGCGAAGAAGCTCCTCGCGTCGCAGGGATTCGACCCCGACTTCGGTGCCCGGCCGCTCAAGCGCACGATCCAGCGGCTCGTGATCGACCCCCTGACAGAACGTCTCCTCTCGGGAGAGGTGCCCGACGGGAGCCGAATCGAGGTCGGAGCCAAGGGCGGCGAGATAACCCTCACCGTCGGTTCCACGAAATCGGGGGACTGAGGGATGGCCGGGTCGGTGACGGTCGCCGTCGTGGGTGCCCCCGGCGTGGCGAAGGAGCTCGGGAAGAAGGGGACGTTCTCGGACGTCACGCTCTTCAACGAGGTCCGGGATGGCCACGCGACAACGCTGGTAGAGCCGACCCAGTTCCCGGAAAAGGTCGCTCCCCTGCTCGTCGCGCTCGGCATGGCCGACCGGTGCCTGCTCGTCGTCTCCGAGCTCTCGCGACCCATCGCGGAGACGATCGCGATCGTGGAGCTCACCGAACTTCCGACGACCCTGGCCCTCGGGCCTGCGGTCGGCGAGGCGGAGCTCGCCCGCGTCCTCCGGGGCAGCCGGCTCGCGTCGGCGGAGCGGGTCCCGCTCGACATCCCGGCCCTCAGGACGAGCTTCGACGGATGGTCTGCCCCGGTGCTCGAAGGCCCCGTAGAGGTCCCGATCGACCACTCGTTCCCGGTGAAAGGCGTCGGGACGGTGGCCCTTGGGGTGGTCCGGCGCGGAACCCTCCACGCCCACGAACGGCTGAGGCTCTGGCCGACCCCGGGGACGATCGAGGTCCGTTCGATCCAGGTCCACGACATCGACCGCAAGCAGGCAGAGTGCGGCGAGAGGGTCGGCCTCGCGCTCAAGGAGGTCGAGGCCGACGAGCTGTCCCGGGGCCAGATCCTCGCTCCCGAAGGGGCCCTCCGCGCGGGGGCGGAGCTCGTGGGAGGACCGCTCGCTCGGTGTCCCTACTATCGGGGCGACGCCGGCCCCGGCGCTCAGCTCCACGCGGCGATCGGCCTGCAGGTCGTCCCCGCGTCGGTCTCCGAGCTGTCGGGCACCGCGGTCCGGGTCACATGCGACCGGCCGGTGGCCTATTCCGTGGGGCGGGCGGTCATCCTTCTCGACCTCTCGGTCCCGACGGGACCCCGGGTGGTCGGCCGGTCCGTGCTCGCCGAGGGGCCTCCCGTCGCCTAGCCAGGGTCGCACCCCGTCGGCACGGGGTGACGAGCTCGCGGAAGATTCCAAGGCGCGGTGCTGGTGCCGCCCCGCTCAGGCGAACATCGTTACCGATTCTTTCCGGAGCTCTTCCTCGCCGACGACCTTCTCGATCGCCCTATCGAAGTCCGCTATCGTCACCGACTCGCGCTCTTCCCGGATCGCCCACATGCCGGCCTCGGTGCAGATCGCATGGATGTCAGCCCCGGTCGCGCCGTCGCACCGGCTCGCGAAGATCTCGAAGTCGATGGGTTCCCGCAGGGCCATCCCACGGGTGTGGATCCGGAAGATCTCGGCGCGACCGCTGTAGGTCGGGACGGGGACCTCGATGATCCGGTCGAACCGGCCGGGCCGCAGCAGGGCGTCGTCGAGGATGTCGGGGCGGTTGGTCGCGGCGATGATCTTCACGTTCGCCAGCGGCTCGAACCCGTCCATCTCGGCGAGGAGCTGCATCAGCGTCCGCTGGACCTCCCGGTCGCCGCTGGTCGCCACCTCCAGCCTCTTCGCGCCGATCGAGTCGACCTCGTCGATGAAAATGATCGTGGGCGCCTTCTCGCGCGCCATCTGGAAGAGCTCCCGGAC
This sequence comes from Thermoplasmata archaeon, assembly GCA_035297125.1. Lineage (GTDB taxonomy): Archaea > Thermoplasmatota > Thermoplasmata > Lutacidiplasmatales > UBA184 > Lutacidiplasma. The sequence goes on along the minus strand of DATGZQ010000108.1, from coordinate 977 downwards.
GAGCCGGGCTCCCTCGCCGATGTACTTTTGCACCAGCTCGCTGCCGACGAGTCGGACGAACGTAGCGTTCGTGTGATGCGCGACCGCCTTTGCGATCAGCGTCTTCCCGGTCCCGGGGGAGCCGATCAGAAGGACGCCCTTCGGGGGGTCGACCCCGACCTTCTTGTACAGCTCGGCGCGGAGGAGAGGGTACTCCACCGCCTCGCGGATCTCTCGTATCTGGTCGGACAGCCCACCGATGTCCTGGTAGGTGACGTTCGGCTTGTCGACGATCTCGCTCGCGGTCACGAGCGGGTCGAGCGACGCCGGAAGCACGCCCATCACGGCGAGGGTCTGCTTGTTCAGCGCGACGCGGGCTCCCACGGTGATCTTGCCGTGCTCGACCGTCTCGGCCGAGTTGACGACGAAGTCGGGTCCCGTGGACGACTTGACGATGACCCGGCCGTCCGTGAGGACGTCCCGAACGCTCCCGACGACCAACGGCGGGTAGCGGAGCCGGTCGAGCTCCGTCTTGAGGCGCTTCACTTCGCGCTGGAGCCGGAGTATCTCGGCCTCCATGTAGTGGCGTTCGCTCTCGACCCGCTTGATCGCCTCGGCGAGCTGGGTGTTCCGGAGTTCGAGGAAGTTGACGCGGTCGAACGCCTCGTGCGAGGCCGCGACGGGAACGTCGGGTTCGCTCATGGCTCTCCCGGGCGAGCGTCCAAATCCGATTCCCGGTATCACAAGGCGAGGGCGCTTATAAGTAATCAACCGTCGGAGGCCGGCCGGTGTCGCCCTCGGTGAGCGGTCCCACCCGGAAGGCCCGAGCGTTCGCCCCCGGACACGTTACCGGGTTGTTCGTCCCGTCGACCGGGGCGCGCGATCCGCGAGCGCGCGGCTCGCTTGGTGCCGGGGTCGTTCTCGAAGCGGGGGTATGGGCGGAGGCGGAGTGGCGACCCGGCCCGCGGTTGCGGGTGCGCCTAACGAGCGACCTCGGG
>DATGZQ010000107.1:0-3264 GCA_035297125.1 Thermoplasmata archaeon | reverse complement strand
CGAAGCCCTCCACGTCGCGCCGCGGGACGTCACCGGGTTCGTCCTCGGGACCCACGGCGACACCATGGTGCCCATCCTGTCCCTCACGAGCGTCTCGGGCGTACCGCTCACGAAGCTCCTGCCTCCCGACCAGGTCGCCGCCATTGTCGCCCGGGCGAAGTCGGGCGGGGCCGAGATCGTCAACCTGCTGAAGACCGGGAGCGCGTTCTACGCCCCCACGGCGAGCCAGGCCGAGCTCGTCGCGGCGATCGCCCAGAACGCCCACCGCCTGTTGCCGGTCGCCGCGCACCTCTCCGGCGAATTTGGGGAGAAGGACGTCTGCGTGGGCGTGCCCGTCGTGCTCGGCCGTCAGGGCGTCGAGCGGGTCGTCGAGGTCGACCTGCTTCCGAGCGAGCGGGAGGCGTTCCGGGCGAGCGTGGCCGCCGTCCGCGCCGATCTTGAAATCCTCTCGAAGCTGCCGAAGTGAGGGAGAAAGGAACGATGTCGACCCCCGCGCCCGCGCCCACCCCCGGGGCGGTCGAGTTCATCGATGTGAAGCGCCGCCTCGGGACCCTGAGGATGACGACGGACTCGACCGACCATGCTCACATCACCGTCAAACCGGAGATCTGTGCCCGGTGTCCGCACTCCCTGTGCACCTTCGTCTGCCCGGCCGCGTGTTACGAGCGGATCGACGGCCGCCTCGTCTTCCGCTACGAGGATTGCGTCGAGTGCGGGGCCTGTGACATTGCCTGTGACCAGGGTTCGGTCACGTGGACGATGCCCCGGGGGCCGTACGGGATCCGGTACGCCTACGGGTGACCGGTTCCGGTCGCCCGGGATGCTCCGGACAGCGTCCGAACCGGGGTCCGACGAGGGGTCATCGCCCGATCCGGGTGCGAGTCAAGGCTCAGCTTAAAACCCCCGTCGCCCGCTCGGCGAGAGGGGAGGCCCTCTACGTCCGCCGCGACGACCGCGCCCGAAGCGCCTCTCCTGTTTCCGTACCGACCGCGGCCGGGTCAGGAATCGATCCTGCGCGAGGTCGCCGAGGTCGGCCGACGCGGGGGTCCGCTGCTCGTGAACGCCCCGACGGGGAGCGGGAAGACCGTCGCGACGCTGGCGCCGCTCCTGGAACACGCGGTGAAGGCGGACCACAAGATCCTGTATCTCGTCCGGACCCACTCGCAAGAGGTCCAGGTCCTCCACGAGACCCGCGCCATCGCCCATCGTCTCGACCAAGCCGTTCTTGCGGTCGGGCTGCAGGGACGGGCCCGTCGGTGCTTCCTGCTGGAGAACGTTGCCGAGGTGAAGGGAGCGACGGCCGAAGAGCACGGAAAGCTGTGCGCCGACCGAAAGCGCGCGACCGAACGGGCGCTCCAGGGGGAGGCGCCTCTCGCCCCTCCCCCGGAGCTTCCCGAGGGTGGGGAGATCGACCTGACCGACCTCGACGGGTGCCCCTACTATGCCCGGGTGCTCCAATCCGACCTGGATGGGCTCATCGAGCGCTTCCGCACCAAGCTCCCGCTACCGCACGAGTTCGAGAAGTACAGCCGGGACGAGAACCTCTGTCCGTACGAGCTCTCCAAGAAGCTGGTCCCGCACGCTCGGCTGGTCACCGCGCCCTACGCCTTCTTCTTCCATCCCCACATCCGACGCTCGCTCCTCAACTGGATGGGGGTCGGACCCGAACGGGTCGACCTGGTCGTGGACGAGGCCCACAACCTCCCGAACCACCTCCGAGAGCTGACGACCGTATCCCTGCCTCAGGAATCCGTGCGCCGAGCCCGGGCGGAGATCTCCGAACGCGGGGACTTCCAGCTGCCGGACGGGCCGAGCGCGAGCCGCTTCCTCGACATCGTGGCGGCCGCGGTCGAGGAGCTGATCCACGCGCTCGTCCGCGAGGAGGACGCGGTCCTCCCGCCGTCGGTCTTCGAGGATGCTCTGCTCACCGCCCTCGGGGGGACCTCCCACCGACTCGATACATGGCTCGGGGCGCTCGCGACCTGGGGGGAGAACCTCCGGGACGAGCGCCGACGTGACCGCCACCTGCCCCGATCGTGGGTGCACACGGTCGCGCTGACGCTCCTCTCCTGGCCCCAGCTCGATTCCCCTGCCTACGTCAAAGTCGCGACCCGGACGCCGCGACCCGCCCTCGAGGCGTTCGCCCTGGACGCGAGCGGTCCGGCGCGTCCGATCCTCGACTGCCACCTTTCCGTTCATCTTTCCGGGACCCTCGCCCCCCTCTCCGAGTATCGGGATTCCCTCGGCCTCGGGGAGGGCGCCCGGCTCCTCGACGTCCCTTCGTACTTCCCCCCCGAGAACCGCAAGTTCCTCTACGACCCCACCGTCACGACGCGCTTCGAGGAGATCCGCAACGACCCGCGGGCGATCCAGCGGCTCGCGGACCGCTTGGTCGAGGTGCTCGAAACGCTACCGGTCAAGACGGCGGTGTTCTTCCCGAGCTTCGACATGCTCCAGAAGGTCCTCGAGGCCGGCCTCCAGTCCCAGCTGCCCGGCAACGTGTTCATCGAGTATAGCCGGGTCCCGATGGGGGACCTGTGGCGGTCGATCGAGGGGTGGAAGAAGGACCCGGAGGGCACGATCCTCCTCGGCGTCGCGGGCGGCCGGTTGTCGGAAGGGATCGACTACCCCGACGAGGAGCTCGAAGCCGTCGTCATGCTCGGGATCCCGTACCCCAAGCCGAGCGCCAAGCGGGACGCCTTACGCGCCTACCTCGACTCGACCACGGGAAAGGGTTGGGAGTACACGGTCGAAGCCCCGGCCCAGCGTGCGATCCTGCAGGCGTGCGGGCGGATGATCCGCTCCGAGAACGACCGGGGCATCGCGATCATTCTCGACCGGCGGGCGACGACGTTCGCGAAGGTGCTACCGGGGCTCGCCCCGGTCGGCGACCTCGCTGCGACGACGCGGGCATTCTACGGACGGCGAGCCCGCTGGTCGCGCAGCGCGACCCCCGCTCCAGGGGCAACTCGCGTACCTTCGGAACCCGAAGGCGACTCCCATCCCGGATAGGCGGGAACAGCGGGCCCCGGCCTTGTCGGGCGGTCCGCTGAAGCGGCGGGGCAACGCTCGTCCACGGTCGCGGACGCGGGAACCGGGAACCCCCCTGCCCTCGCCGTTCCCGGAAGGGACGCACTTTTCAGGCAGAACGCCGTAGGAAGAACTCGTGGTCCCGAGCCTCACCCCGAGTTCCGGATCCGCGGCCCTCCCCGTGGTCCCTCCTCCGCTCGCGTACCATCCCCGGAGGATCGGGGTCCTGGCCGC
>DATGZQ010000106.1:0-15622 GCA_035297125.1 Thermoplasmata archaeon | reverse complement strand
GCCGGCGTCCGGCGACCCGCCCGAGAACACCGTGCCGTTCAGGGTCGAGTTGTAGGGAAGGATCTGGACGTTGGAAATGATGGCCGAGTAGGTCGAGTTCGTCAGCTGGGTCGTGTTGTAGAACGCGTACGTGGGGTTCTGGTCGAGGGGAAGTACGGCGCACTGGCCGCAGTGCGTCAGGCTGACGTTTGCCTCGGACGGGACCCAGAGTCCCCAGTACCCCGGGGCCAGCGCGTTGGACGTCCCGCTGGAGGTGAACGAGAACTGCCCACCGGAGCCGGTGACCGCGGTCGTGTAGATCGCGCCGGTGGAGCGGGAGACCAGGTCGACCTGCACGCCTGCCGGAACGGGAGGGGCAGAGACTCCCCCCGGCTGCTCCACGTATCCGATCAGGCGGTAGCTCGGCGAGGCGGCGGAGGTCGCCCCGACGATCGAGGCCAGCGAACTCGCCAACACCACGATCACTAGGGCCCAAAGGGCCGCGCGCTGCAGGTACGAAACCAACTCTTCCACGACTCCCGGTCTTTCTCCCTCTGCTATCGAGGGCGGCCGCCGAACCTAGCCCCATTACTTATAGCTTGCTCGCGCGAGCGGTGGCCGACGCGCCTCGCGCGGTCCCGTCAGCGGTAGATCGCCCCGACCGGCTCTTCCTTGCGTCGGGAGACGCGCTCCCGGAACAGGTGCTTCTCGAACTCCTCGTAGAAGCGGAGCGTCTCGGGGTCGCAGGAGGGCCGAACCTGCTTGAGCGCGGCCTCGAAGTGGGCCCGCGTGACCTTCGATGCCTTGAGGTTCTCCCGGATCGCGGTGAGGCCCGCCTCGCGGCAGAGGGCTGCGAGGTCGCTCCCGACGTACCCCTCTGTGTGGGCGGCGAGCAGGGCGAGGTCGACGTCGTCCGCGAGAGGCATCTTGCTCGTGCACCCTGAGGATCTCGATCCTCCCGGCGACGTCCGGCGGCTCCACGAACAGCAGCTGGTCGAAGCGGCCGGTGCGCAGGAGGGCCTCGTCGATGATGTCGGGCCGATTGGTCGCGGCGATGACCAGGACCCGCTCCAGCGATTCGAGGCCGTCGATCGATGTCAGGAGCTGGTTCACGATCCGCTCGGTGACGCCGCTCGAGGTCTGGAGGCCGCGGCGGGGGGCGATCGAGTCCATCTCGTCGATGAACACGATGGACGGAGAGGCTTGGCGGGCCTTCTTGAAGATCATCCGGATCGCCTTCTCGCTGTCGCCGACCCACTTGCTCATCACCTCGGGACCCTTCACCGAGATGAAGTTCGCCTGGCTCTCGGTCGCGACGGCCTTCGCGAGGAGCGTCTTCCCGACCCCGGGAGGACCGTAGAGGAGGATCCCGCGCGGCGGCTCGATCCCGATGTGCTTGTAGACCTGCGGATTCTTGAACGGCAGCTCGACCGACTCCTCGAGGATGCGTCGGACACGGTCCACTCCGCCCACTTCCTCCCAGCGGGTCGTGGGCACCTCCACCGTCACGTCGCGCAAGCTAGACGGCTCGATCTGCTTGAGCGCCTCCCGGAAGTCCGTCTCGGTGACCTTCATCTTCTCGAGCAGCGAGAGCGGGATCGGCTGGTCGAAGTCGATCTCGGGCAGGTACCGCCGCAGCGCGCGCATCGCGGCCTCCCGGGCGAGCGACGACAGGTCGGCTCCGACGAACCCGTGGCTCTGCGCGGCGAGTTCCTTGAGGATCCGTTCGCGTTCGCGGTCGCTGCCTTCAATCGGCATGCCGCGCGTATGGATCTGGAGGATCTCGAGCCGGCCTTCCTGGGTGGGGACGCCGATCTCGATCTCCCGGTCGAACCGGCCGGGCCGGCGCAGGGCGGGATCGATCGCCTCCTCGCGGTTGGTCGCCGCGATGACGATGACGTTCCCCCGTCCGGAGAGTCCGTCCATCAACGTGAGCAGTTGAGCGACCACGCGCCGCTCGACCTCCCCTACCACCTCGTCCCTCCGCGGGGCGATGGAGTCGAGCTCGTCGATGAAGATCACGCTCGGGGCGTTCTTCTCGGCGTCCTCGAACTTCTCGCGAAGCTCCTTCTCGCTCTCCCCGTAGTACTTCGAGATGATCTCGGGACCCTGGATCCCGATGAAGTGGGCTCCCGCCTCGTTCGCCACGGCCTTCGCGATGAGCGTCTTGCCCGTCCCGGGCGGACCATACAGCAGAACACCCTTCGGGGGGGTGATCGCCAGGCGGTCGAACAGCTCGGGGTGCTTCAGCGGCAGCTCGATCATCTCGCGGACGCGGCCCAGCTTCTCCTGGAGCCCTCCGATGTCCTCGTAGGAGACGCGCGGAGCGGCGACCTCCGCCTCGCTGACCGTGTCCTCGCGTATCGTGATCTGGGTGGACGGGGCGACCTGGACGATCCCCTTTGGCTGGCTTGACACGACCATGAACGGTAGCGAGCCACCCATCAGGAAGACGCCCGGGATCACGAACACGTCCCCCCGGACGAACGGGCGGCGAGAGAGGGCCTTCGCGACGAAGCTCTCGAGGCCGGGCCCGAGGTCCATCCGGGCCGATCCTGCGTAGATCGGCGCGATGGTGATCGCGTCGGCGTTGGGGCAGTCCGCCCTGTGGACCGTCACGCGATCGCCGATGCTGACGCCGGCGTTCCGTCGAACCACCGCCTCGATCCGGACGAGGCCCTTCGCCTCGTCGTCGGGCTGGGCGCGGCTCACGATCGCAGGAGTGGCCTTGCGTCCACGGATCTCGACGATGTCACCGAGGCCGACCTTGAGCCGCTGCCTCGTCTGGACGTCGAGACGGGCGGTTCCCAGGCCGATATCCTGCTGGAACGCCTCCGCGACCCGGAGGGTGACGGCCTCCCCCATCTTCTAGGGTTTGCACCTCGAGTCGGGCTAAATACCTTCGGTCGGAGGGGCGGGTTCCTCGCCAGAGCGCGCGGTCGACTTCCCGATTCCGGTGGAGGAGTAGCGCAGGGCGGTCGACCGCGCGGAGGGCCTAGAGTGGACCGGGTCCGTTCGGAAGGTTGTCGAGGGTGGACTGTCCGTCCCGACCCGCGGCCCTCAGAAGGTCGGGCGCCGGCTCGTGTAGGATCTCGGCCAGGGCGCGCACACTTGCCGGCGCGAACCCCATGAAGTGGTTGTTGGAGTACGCATAGACCTCGTTGGCCGTCAACCCTACCTCGTCGAACCGCCCGCTCATCGCCTCCAGGTCGGTTCGCCCGTCCCGCTGGACCCGGTCGAACCGGTCGAGGGCCCGGTCCCCGATGAAACGCGCGTAGACGAGGTCGGCCGTGCGCCAGGCGGGGGGTCGAGTCTGCGGGAGCACCGACCAGACGAGCGCTGCGCCCCGCGCCTCGAGCTCGCGGCGGGTCGCATCGACCCACCACGAGGCGTGTCGGAGCTCGACGGCGAGCGCAAACTTCCGGGGGACGCTCTCGAGCAGGGTGGAGAACCGCGCCGCGTGCCGGTCCCGGCGGAACGAGGCGGGGAACTGGAGGACAATGGGTCCGAGCTTCCCCGCCTGTTCGAGGGGGGAGAGGCTGGAGAGGAACGACGCGAGCACCCCCGCCCCGCCCGGGTCCTCAGAGGCGTGCGTAACATCGCGCGGGATCTTCAGCGAGAACCGGAACCCCGGCGGCGTCCGGTCCGCCCACCGGCGAACCAGGAAGGGCGTGGGTGGCCGATAGAAGCTCGAATCGACCTCGACGGTCCGGAACACGCGCGCGTACCGTTCCAGGAACTCGGAGGAGGGGGTACCCGGGGGATAGAACGGGCCCACCCAGTCCTCGTACGACCAGCCGGAACAGCCCAGCCAGTAGCGGGACACGGTTCGTTCTCCTCGGTGCACCGGCGGGAACCGTTCGCGGTCCGCGCTCGACCGTCGCCTCCCTAGGAGCGGAACGAAGATATCTTGGGGGACCTCAGTTCCGGCGATGGCCTCTCCGCGAACCTCCACCCTGGTCCGACTGCTCGAGGCAGCGGGATACCGCCTGGACGTCCGCTCGGGGATGACCGTGGCCGTCCGCGCACGCGACCACCGGGCGGTGGTCATCGCCCCCGTCGCACGAACGCCGGCAGAGGTCGACCGCCTGTTCCCTGTCGATGCCGTGCGGCGGACGGTCGTCTACGACGACGACCCGGGTCCGAGCGCGCGCGCGGGCGCCGCCGACCATGGCATCGAGGTCCTCGACCCGTCCACGCTGGGCCCGGCCCTCGGCGAGATCCTTCTCCCCTCTCCGACCGACGCGGATCCTTCGGACGGAACGGTACCCGAACCTTCGTTCGCCGAGATCCCGTTTCCGATGGTACGTCCGGGGGACCGTACGGTACGTCCCCGCATCGGGAGGGCCGAGGCAGAAGCGCTCTCCGGGATCGACTCTCCTCGCTACACGCTCCGGCTCGTTCCCTACTACGTCGCGGCGTACTACGTCCGACCCGCGTCGGCCGACGGCGGTCGGGGTGCGGTGCTCCAACGGGTCGTCGCGGTGAACGCCGCGAACCGCCGCGCCGAGATCTGGGAGGACGGCGAACGAGAGCTCGTGGGCGACGTCTCCGAACCCCACCAGCGCCTCTCCCCCCAGTTCGCGGAGGCCGTCGCAACTCCCCTCGCCATCGAGGCGATCCGAAGGCAGCACACCGTCCGCGTCGACCACACGGAGCAGCACGGGGGTGCGCTCGTCATCGAAACGCGTCGGGTTCCCCCGGCCGTCGACGACGTTCGGCTCGGCCCGTTCGTCCTGCTGTACGTACCCCACTGGTACGCGGAAGGTGCGGAGGGCCGGGTGGTGATCGACGCGGTCACCGGCCGCAAGGAAGCGTAGGTTCTCCGTCTCTCCCCGTGAGTCGCCGAAAACCCCGTCCGCCGGGGTCCTGTCTCCCTCCACCGTCAAATACAGCACCCCGCGTGCAGGTCCCGTGCTCCTCGAGCAGTTCCGCATCGGCCCGTACCTCAACTTCACCTACCTCGTCGCGGAGGCGGAAGGAGGCGACGCGGTCGTGATCGACCCTTCGTTCGGCATCGAGCCCGTGCTCCGTGCGATCGACGAGCGTCGTGTGAAGGTGCGGTATATCCTGAACACGCACAGCCATCGCGACCATATCGCGGGTAACGAGGAGGTCCGGGCGCGCACGGGCGCCAAGGTCGTGGCGCACCGGTCCGCACCCCTCGGCCAGGACGTCTCCGTCGAGGACGGCGACGCCGTCTCCGCCGGGCGACTCAAGATCGAGGTCGTGCACACGCCCGGCCACACGAAGGACAGCGTGCTCTACGTCTTCGAGGGCCAAGTGGCGACCGGCGACACGCTGTTCGTCGGGGAGTGCGGTCGCACCGACCTCCCGGGCGGCGATCCATCCGAAATGTACGACAGCCTCCTGCACCGGGTGATCCGGCTGGACGATGCGCTGGTCGTCCTGCCCGGGCACGACTACGGCGCCACCCCGACCTCCACGATCGGCCGGGAGAAGCAGGAGAACTACACGCTCCAGCCACGGACCCGCGAGGAGTTCCTCCGGTTCCTCGCCGAGTGAGCTCCCGTGACGCCCCTTCCACCCCCGGAGGAACGCGCCCTCCGGGCAGTCGGCGCCCGGCGCGTTTCTCCCGGGATCCCGAGCACGAGGGAGGTCGTGGCGACGCTGCGCGACCTTTCGCGAGAGTCGCCGGCGCTCGTCGCCCTGCTGGACGCCGACACGATCGCGGGGGAGCGCCATCTCCTGTCGGCTTGGGCGCACCTCGGCCGGTCGCGGGGCCGCGGCGACACCCGCCTGCGCGACCGGTCCGCGGAGTTCGCCCTCTACGTGGCGGGGGACGACCAGCTTCCCCGCGCCCTCGCCAAGGTGGGCGTTAGCGAGTCGACCGAACGGTTCGTGCTGGCTGCGGAGCGCCCCCACGACCCGGGAGCCCTCCTCGCCCGGTTCCGGCTCGAGGCCGACCCCACGGCGTTCCCTCGCGCGGTCGATGCCCGGATGCTCGAGCGCCTGGGGATCACGGAGGCCGAGCGGAACGCCGTCCCGTCGTCGGCGTGGGAAGGCCTCGTCCTGGAGCGAGTTGCCCTCGTCGACCTGGCCGCGCCGTCGGGCCACGACCCGACCCCAAAACATTAACGGCCGCGGTCGGTCGCCCGCCGTTCGCGGGCATCCGTGCAGGTGTAATCTAGTGGTAGGATGTCAGCCTTCCAAGCTGACTACCCGGGTTCGAAACGACGGATCGGTCGGGTCCGTCGCGAAGCTCCCGGCACCTGCATCCCGGGCCCGCGGACCCTGCCCCTACGACGCTTTAATCGGCCCCTACCCGCTCTGGTCGCTCACGCTGAGGTAGCCTAGCCCGGCAAGGCGCCAGCCTTGAGAGCTGGTGGCGGTCACGCCACGGGAGTTCGAATCTCCCCCTCAGCGCCTCCCCCGGGCCTGCCCGCGGAGATCCGTCGCCGCACGCCAAGGCCCCCGGTTCGGACACCACGCCCCGAACAGAGCTGGGCGGGCGCCCTCGTCAGTTCGGGGGTACGGGCGCGTGGAGTCGACCGGCGGGATCCGACGCTCGAGGGCACGGGTCCAACGAACGTGAAAACCGTCCAACGCTCAATTATAAGTCGCTCATCGCTCGCCGAACCGTCGATGCCCGACGCGCACGTGGCCACCTCTCTTCTCGACCAGTACGCTGGCGTGAAGGCCCGCTACCCCGGCCACCTCGTGCTGTTCCGCGTCGGCGACTTCTACGAGACATTCGGGGACGACGCGAAACTCCTCGCACGAGAGCTGGATGTGGTGCTCACGGCCCGGGGCGCCGATGCCCAGGGCATGCGGACTCCGATGGCGGGTGTTCCCCACCACGCCGTGGAAACCTACCTCGGCCGGCTCGTTCGCAAGGGGTACAAGGTGGCGTTGTGCGATCAGGTCGAGGACGCCCGACTCGCGAAGGGACTCGTCCGTCGTGAGGTCACCCGCGTCGTCACTCCTGGGACCGTCGTGGAGGACCAGATCCTGGGCGGGTCGGACCACAGCTACCTTGCGAACGCCGTCCTCCGGCCGACCGGCGCGGGCGCCTACTCCGTGGTCGACGTCTCGACAGGAGAATGGGTGCACGGGGGATCCGACGGTCCCGGCGCGGAGGGCCTTGTCTCCGCGCTCGCGCCGTTCCAGCCCCGAGAGATCCTCTGGAAGGCCGACGAGGGCGGTTCGTCCGGGCTGGTCTCCGCCTTCCGCCGGGAGTTTCCCCGCGCCCGGCTCGAGGAGGCCCCGTCGCCTCTCCACGAGGGAGAGCTCCCCGCTTCCTTGCGGTCCTCCGCCGACGTAGAGGAGCTCGTACGGGAATCCGACCGTCGACTGGGAGCGTACCTCCGCGCGACGCAGCCCCGCCTCCTGCCCCATCTCACCCTGGTCGACCGGGGGGCGAAGGGACGCCGACTGGTGCTCGACGCGAAGACGTTGCGTCACCTCGAGATCAATCGCCCGATGAACCCGGACGATCCGGGAGGTCGGACCCTGCTCGACGTCTGGGACGAGACGAGCACCGCCTCCGGCCGCCGGACCCTTTCGTTCTGGCTGACCAACCCGCTCGCCGACGTGGAGCCCATCGCGGCGCGCCACGAGGCCGTCGCGTCGCTCGTGGGCCGAGGAGCGTCTCTCGAGCGGCTGCGCGAGCGACTGCACGGGATCGCCGACCTGGGTCGGATCGCAGCCCGGGTGGCGGGCCGCCGGGTCCGGTCCGACGAGCTCGTCACCCTGCGGTCGAGCCTGGATGCGATCGCCTCGGTCAGGGACGATCTCTCGAGCGCGTCCGGGGTCGGCCGGCTCGCGGAGCTCAGAGAGGAACTGGTTCCGCCGGTGGCGCTCATGGAGGAGCTCCGGTCGGCCTTGCCGGACGTGCTGACGCCGGGGGCGGACGCGCGGGAGCTGTTCCGAACCGGTCACGCGCCCGAGGTCGACCGGTGGCGGGCCGCGGAGCAGGCCGCGCTCGAGGAACTGGCCGTCCTCGAACGCAGGGAGCAGGAGGCGACCGGGATCAAGGGCCTGAAGGTCGGGTACAACCAGGTCTTCGGGTACTACCTCGAGGTGACTCGGCCGCACCTAGCCCGGGTCCCACCGCACTTCCACCGTCGCCAGACGGTCGCCCAAGCGGAACGGTACGTCACCGAGGAACTCGAGGTGATCGAGCACCGGATCCTCGAAGCCCGCGAGGCCGCCCGTACCGCGGCGGAGACCCGCTGGGAAGAGTTCCTTTCGCGGGTCGACCCTCACGTGGTCGCGATCCACCGAGTCGCCCGCGCCGTGGGCGAGCTCGACACGCTGGCCACGTTCGCGTTCCTCGCCCAGACGCGGGGGTACGTGCGCCCTCAGGTCGACGCCTCGACGACGCTCGTCGTCCGCGAGGGTCGTCATCCGGTGCTCGAGCGGTCGCTGGGGGAGCGGTTCGTCCCGAACGACACGGACCTTGACACCGCCTCGGAACGGCTGCTCGTCCTCACGGGCCCGAACATGTCGGGCAAGTCGACGTACATGCGGCAGGTCGGACTTCTCGTCGTCCTCGCCCAAGCCGGTTCGTTCGTCCCGGCGAAGTTCGCGCGCATCGGGTGCGTCACCCAGCTGTTCACCCGGATGGGGTTCACCGACGAGATCGGCCGGGGGAAGTCGAGCTTCATGGTGGAGATGAGCGAGGTCGCCGAGATCCTCCGCGCGGCGGACGAACGCTCGCTGGTACTGCTGGACGAAGTGGGCCGGGGGACCAGCACGTTCGACGGGCTCGCGATCGCCTGGGCGACGCTCCGCTACCTGCACGACACCGCGCGGGCCCGGACGATCGTCGCGACGCACTACCACCAGCTCACCGATCTCGTCCGGGCGCTCCGCGCGGCGAAGAACTCGCACTTCGCCGTCCAAGACCAGTCGGAGGGGATCGTGCTATTGCACCGCCTCGTCCCCGGGGCCACCGACCGAAGCTACGGCGTGCACGTCGCCCGGCTCGCGGGGCTACCCAACGACGTCCTTGTCGAGGCCGAGCGCCTTCTACGGGAGCTCGAGGCCAGTGGGGTCGGGATCGCCGCCCCCGCGCCCCGCCGGGGGCGGGAGCGCACTCCGCGGTACACCCAGGCGGTGCTGTTGGGGGGCCCGGCGGCGGCGGCAGATCCGGTGCTCGACGAGCTGCGGTCCATGGACGTTGACCGGCTGTCGGCGGACGAGGCCCTCGCTCGCCTCCGGGACCTCCGCCGCCGGGTCGGCCCAGCCTCGGAGCCCGACCGTTGAGCGATATCCCCCCGCCCGGGCCCCGACCGATCCGTCGTCTCCTCCGTTCCACGGTCGAGCGGATCGCCGCGGGGGAGGTCGTGGAGCGGCCGGCCTCGGTCGTGAAGGAGCTCGTGGAGAACGCCGTGGACGCCGGCGCCTCCAGCGTCTCGGTCCGGCTGGTGGGCGGCGGCACCGAGCGGATCGAGGTGGCCGACGACGGGTCGGGGATCGCCCCGGACGAGCTCGAGCTCGCCGTCGAGCGGCACGCGACCAGCAAGCTCTCTCCGGAGGGCCCGGTCGAGCGGATCGACTCCCTCGGCTTCCGGGGCGAAGCCCTGGCCGCCATCGGTGCGGTCTCCCGGCTGCGCCTCCTCTCGCGCACCCCGGACCGCGCGGCGGCCGAGGGGATCTCCGTGGTCGGCGGGACGATCGCGGGTCGGTTCGTCGCTCCCCGCGCTCGCGGAACGACGGTCGAAGTGGAGGACCTGTTCTTCAACACGCCGGCTCGACGGAAGTTCGAGAAGAGCCCGGCGAGCGAGCAGGTCGAGGTCGTGCGAACGGTCGAACGGCTCTACCTCGCCCGGCCGGCGGTCGGCTTCCGGGTCGAGAGCGAGGGCCACGAGATCGCCGTGTACCCGTCGACCACCTCGCTGAGGGACGCCGCGGCCCGGGTCGTCGGGGCGGGGTTCCTTGAGCATTCGTTCCCCGTGCGCGGCGAGATCCCGGGGGGCCACCTGTACGGTGTCTGTGCCCTTCCGGCCGTAGCCGGGTCGTCGTCGACCTCCCTCTACTTCGCGGTCAACGGACGGTCGATCGCCTCGCGCCCGCTGGCGCAGGCAGTGCGTGTCGCCTACCGCGACATGCTCCCGAGGACCCGGTACCCTGTCGGGGTCCTGCACCTCGAGCTCGAGGCGGACCGGTTGGACGTGAACGTTCACCCGACCAAGCGCGAGGTCCGCTTCGCTCACGAGCGAGAACTGTCGGACGCCGTCCTGCGACACGTCCGCGAGGCGTTGCTCGCTGCCCCGACGGTCTCGAACGTGCTCGGAGCCGGCCGGCCGATGACCTCGGCGGCGTCCGATCTCGCCGGGGAGCGGTTCGCCCCCGGTCCCTCGATCGAGCCCGGAACCCCCGGCCCCTCCATCGCTCAGCGGACCCTCGAACCGGTGGACGGATCGCCGGTCAAGGCCCCGCTGGAGGGCGCGGCGGGCCGGCCCCGATTCGAGCTGCTCGGACCTCTCCACGCTCTCTACTGGATCGCCGCCACGGACGAGGGGCTGGTCGTAGTGGATCAGCACGCCGCGAGCGAACGGCTCGTGTTCGAGTCGCTTCGCCGGGACCGCGCGCTGGGTCGGCAGATCCTGGTCGACCCGGTCTCCCTTCCGCTGTCGGGAGCGCAGCAGGCGGCCCTCGCCGCGCACGCCGAGGCGATACGCGCGGCGGGCTTCGAGGTCGAGCCGTTCGGTCCGAGCACGTTCCGCGTGCGCTCGGTGCCCTCGTTCCGGGGGCACCGCGCCCGGGCCGAGGGCGTCCGTGAGCTCCTGGACGAGCTCGCCGCCGGCGCGCGCCCGACGCTTCCGGACGACCTCGCCGACCGGACCGCAGCCACCATCGCGTGTCACTCGGCCATCCGGGCGGGGGACGTGGTCGCGCGCGAGGAGATCGCCGACGTCCTCCGGGCGCTCGATTCGCTGCCGGGCCGTCCGAGGACATGCCCTCACGGCCGCCCCATCTTCGTCCGGATCGCCCGCACCCAGCTAGACCGCTGGTTCCTCCGGACCGGTCCGTGACCGAAAGCGCCCGCTCCGCCGCGGGACGCCCGCGGGAGCGAGACCTCCTCGTGGTGGCGGCCCGCCACCTGGAAACGGAAGGGTACCGGACGTACCTAGACATCGACGGGACGGACTACTTCGACCTCGTGGCGAAACGGGGTCAGGAGGTCGGGCTCATCGAAGGAAAGATCTCGGGCAGCCAGCGGGTGCTCGTCCAGGCGTTGCGGCGCCGCGCGTGGGGGGACTGGGTCGCTGTCGTCCTTGCCTCCCCGCGTTCGGCGGAGGCGCTGGTCCGGCGGACACAGTCGGGGCGCGCCTCCCCGGTCGGGGTCTGGACCGTCGTGCGGGAGGAGCTGTCGATCCTGCGGCCGGCAACGCCGTGGTCGACCCGGACCGAGGACGACCCGTTCCGGGAACTGAAGAACCGGTTCCGCCGGATCCTCGAGTCGGTCGACCGTGGGGAGCTTCCGGCCGGCGCCCGGTGGAGCGACGTGAACCGGGAGGTTCGGCGTGCGGCCGGCGGCCGCGGGTTCGCCGAGTGGCGGCTCGACGAGAACGCCTCGAATTCGGGCTAGTCCGTCGGGAGGACCCCAGCGTGCTCGAGGTCCGCGATGACGCGCGCGGGCTCGAACCTCGCGGCGTAGGTGCGTCCGCGGGCCGCCTGCTCGCGCCGCTGTGCGGGGTCGGCGAGGAGCTCGGCGAGCGCCGAGGCGAAGTCGCCCGGGTCGACGCTCGCGAGGGCGCGAACCGCATGACTGGGGTCGAACGGGAACCGCACGCTCGGGAGCGTGATGGCCGCCACGTTCTGGCGGAGCGCGAGGACCACGCCCGGGTCGAACCCCGGGGTCCGCGGAGCGAACAGTGCGATGTCGGCGGAGGCCAGGGCCCGGACGAACGACTCGATGTCCCGCCGGGGCGCGGAGACCACACCGGGACCGACGGGCACGGTCGAGCCCGCCACGACCAGACGGGCCCCGGCGAAGAACGGCCGGATCCGCTGGAACGCCTCCTGGGCCGCGTCGACCCCGGCCGGTCCCGGCGCCTCGGAGGAGCAGATCATCGTCACGACCGGCACGTCGGACGGAATTCCCAGCGCCTCGCGAGCCAGGGCCCGGGTGGGGGGCAGGGGACCGTGGGCGACCGCGCGGGGGACCGCAAGGCTCCGTTCGGCCGGGATCGAGTACTCCCGGGCGAGGCCCGCGCCGACCTCGGGGTCGTCGTACAGGAGCTGATCTGCTTCTGAGATCGCGGCCCGCTCGAGGCGGCGGATGGTCCTGCGTTCCCGCCAGCTATCGAGGCGCTGGGCGACGCCCCGGGAGCCGGGCCCCGTGCGGCCGCGGTCGAACTCCGTGATCCCCAGCGACCGGACGAACCCGATCAGCTGGGGGTGGCCGGCCCTACGGTGCGATCCGAGAGGTCCCAGGCCGACGGGGTCACGAAGGATCGAGTCCGCCTCCGGCCGAACTCGGGCCCCCGCCTCGCGGGCGAAGTTGGCCGGGTCGGAGGCGGAGCCGGTGTGTCGGAGCCGAAGCTCTACCGGCACGGCCGCGACTCCCGGCGGAGGAGGCACGTGACCCGCGGCGGACGGGGAGGCATAGAGCACCCGGACCGAGCGGCCCCCGGTCGCGAGGCCCTCGGCCAGGGCCCATGCCGGCGCGGCGGGTTCGTACGGGTCCAGTGGCGGGGGCCCGCCCGCAACGATATCGATCGCGTGGGGGGCCATCGGGTTGGTTCCGAGCGGGTCCCGCCTAAGAGCGTTCTGTTGGACGTCCGTCCGGGCTACGCCTCGAGCGCCGAGGCGAACGAGTGTCCGGTCCCGCCGGCCACTCCCATCCCGTCGAGGATGGTCGGGCCGACGTTTAGGAGGTCCTGACGGTCGAGACGGACGCCCCGCCGGATCCCGTCGCCGGCGGCGATCAGGATACCGTCCATCCGATGGCAGCCGGAGCCGTAGAAGAACTCCGGGCGGTCGCGGATGAGCGCCTCGTGGTAGCTCAGGTCCATCCGCGGCTCGGTGGTCATGCCGTCGATCCGGATCAGGAGCGCCGGAGCCTGGTCGAGGTTTCGGCCGCGGTAGATCTCCTCGGGCCGGAACACCTCGATCTCCGCCTCCGTGTACGTCTCGAGCCGGGCGCGGATCTCCCGGAGAACCTCGGCCCGCCGCTCGCCCGTAAGCGCTGGGTTGAACGGGTTCAGGTAGATCCCCTCGGGGACCGGGTACGAGTAAGCCACGGTCCGCTTCCAGTCGACCTGGCCCGCCAGCTCCTCGAACGAGGCGCCCCCGCCGAGGAGGGCCGCGAGCTCGGAGAACCGCCCGTCCCTGAGGAGGTCCGCCAGCCGGCGGCTGATGCGCCCGGCGCCGGGAATGCGCTGGGCCCGGAGGATCAACTGGGAGAGGCGCCTTCGGCGGTCGGCCTCCTGCGTACGCCGGAACACCAGCAGCTTCTCCTGGGCCAGCCATCGGTTCGTGAGGAAGTCCGAACGCACCGGGCCGTGGCCGTGGTCGGAGATCACGAGGGTCACCGCCGCCCCCCCTCCCGAGCGGAACGCGGTATCGACCTCCTGGCAGCCGCGGTCGACCGCCCGCCAGAAGGCGAGCAGGTCGGCCGGGATCGCGCCCACCGGTCGGCCAAGTTCGGCCCAGTGCTGGTGTTCGATCCGGTCGGTCTCGCGGAAGAGGGCGAACAGGAAGTCGGGGCGGTGTCGCACGGCCAGGGCCGCCGCGGCCCGCGCGCGTTGGAGGACCGCGTCCGTGGCCTGGGCGATCCACGCGTCTCGGGACGATTCCCGGAACGTGGGGAGCTCGCCGGGATAGCGGCCGCCGATCGCGGTCTCGACCTCGTCGCGGAGCCCGACGGGGTAGGTGGTGGGGCGGTCGGAGAGCATCCCCGGTAGCACGAAACCGTGCAACGGGTAGGCCTTGGCGATGGGGAAGTTGAGGACGCCCACCTTCTTGCCGATCCGCGAAAGCCGATCCCAGAACGCCTCCTGGGGTCGGAACGATTGGACGACGGTCGAACGCCCCGGGCGCTCGCCCGGCTCGGTGAACCCGAAGATCCCGAGCTCGCCAGGGTCCTTGCCGGTCGCGAACGAGTACCAGGCCGGGATCGTCTTCGCCGGATAGACCGAGCGCAGCGGCGCGCGGGCCCCGTGCTGGACGAGCGACCGAAGGAACGGCAGCTCGCCGGCCTCCATCAGCGGGTCGAGGAGGTCGAACGTTCCCCCGTCCAGGCCGAGGACGAGGTACCTTCGAGGAGATCCGACCATTCTGACACCCGGGCTGGGTCCAACCGGAAGGACCTCGAGGCGCCTATAAAGAGTACAGTCCCAAAATGCCTTGGGATTTTATTCAAGGCGCTAGGAATTCCACCGTCCGAATCCTTCATCGTTCACAATTCACCGGATGCGCAAGGGTCGCCCCCTCCTCACTACTGCGTCGGTCGTGGATCCTCGCCGCGCCCTCGTCTTCCCTCTCTCGCCCGACGGTGGCACTATTCCCCCTTCCCTTCGAGCCCTGATGGACGACTTCCGCCTCCTCGTCAACCTTTGTCTTCGAGAGGCACTCGCGACCCGGGTCACGTCCCTCGGAGCCCTGTCCCGCTCCGCGCGGGACCGAGCGCTCGAGGCGAGGGTCACCGGGTTGATCGGTCTCGCGGCCGCCGACATCGCTCGCTCGCTCGCCAGCGGTCACCGACGCCGACTTCGAAAGAACATCGTGAGCCGCGTTCCTTACGTCCGGACCCCGCTCGTTCGGGTCCCTGCCCGGTCCTTCCACTTCGATCCGGACTCCGGGAAGCTACGTCTCTCCCTGCGTCGTGGGGAGTGGTGTTCTCTCGTCGTCCCGGTCTCCGACCACCACCGACGGGTCCTGGCGAACCCGGACCATCGAGTGACCCAGGCTCACGTCGGGCTTCGGCAAGTCGTCCTGCTCTATGCTCGACGCGCGCCGGAGCCGTACGCTCCTGCCTCGCTAGTCGCCCTTGACACGAACGAATCGTCCCTCGACGGGGTGCGTGTGACTCCCGAGGGGGCGGACTATGTCCGAGTAGCGTTTCCGGAGGTCCGTGCCATCCAAGCCCGTCACGTCGGGCGTCGCCGGCATCTGGCGCGAAAGAAGTCCCACGACCGACGGGAGCGCAATCGCATCCACTCCCGTCTCCATGCCCTCACCCGCTCCTTGATCGACCAACTGGCCGCCCAGCATGCGATTCTCGCGCTCGAGGACCTCACGGCCATTCCCCCACCGAGGCGACCGCGCGGTGGCTCGAGGAGCCCTCCACGCTTTCGTTCCCAATCCCTCCGACGCCGCCTCTCTTCGTGGCCTCAGGGAGAGCTCCACCGGCAGCTCGCCTACAAGGCGGTTGACCGAGGCGTTCCTGTCGTCTGGCTGAGTCCTTTTCGCACGTCACGAACCTGCCCGAGATGTGGTGAACTGTCAGAGCACCGAAGAAGGGTGGGGACCCGGTTCGACTGCGCGAAGTGCGGGTGGTCGCTCGACCGCCAGCTGAACGCGGGGTTGAACCTGGGATTGACCGTCCTGCGGAAGACTGCGGGACTTGGGGGTCTTCGACTTGACCCCGACGCCCTTTCCGAGGATGCGGTGAGACCCCTCTACGGGTCGGGTAACGACCGATTCGCACAGGTGGAGCGGAGGGAGA
>DATGZQ010000105.1:0-2667 GCA_035297125.1 Thermoplasmata archaeon | reverse complement strand
TATGCAGAGCCCTCGATCTATCGCGACGCTCTGGTCGGCTACGACCCGCCCTTCGACTGCGTCGCCGGCGTCCTGCTCGCGACGCTGGCCTTCCGCATTCGCGATCGGAGCCCCGTGGCCTGGTTGTTCGCGCTGCTGGTCCCGGCGCTGACCATCTTCATCGCGGTGTTCTCTCCCAATCTGTACTCGATCGCCGCCGCGGGCGCCACGACGCTGTTGGTCACGCTGATCTACCCGCATCGGGCGGGATTCTACCGCGGGGGCACCTCCGGTCCCGAGGCGACCCAGCTCCTGGTGCTCGTCGCCGCCCTCTTGTCCATCCTGTTCGGCATGGTCGGGTCCCGGCGGCTCGCCGACCAGTTCACCCCGAAGATCGGCGGATGGTCGGAATCGCTGTACTTCACCGTGACCACCGTGTCTACGAATGGGTCGAACTTCACCCCCGTCACCGACGATGCGCGCCTGTTCACCGTCATCCTCGTCATTCTCGGGGTGGGAACGTTCTTATCGGCGGTGGTCGTCCTTTTCCTTCCGTTCCTCGAGCGGCGACTCGAACGGATCGCCGCCCGTCTGGAGCGCGCACAGATGGAGGACCTGAGCCAGCACGTCGTCATCTGCGGAGCGACGGCCGAGGCGCGCGCGACCGCCGAGCTGCTCCGCGACCAGGGGTTTCGGTCCGTTCTGCTGTCGGCGGATCTCAAGGCGGTCGAGCACCTGAGGACCGAGGGGTACCGGACGCGCCTGGGCGAGCCCTCCTCCGAGGAGGAGCTGCGCGGGGTAGGGATCGAGAGAGCCCTCGCACTCGTGGTGGCGCAAGAGTCGGACGCCGAGAGCCTCCTCACGGTCTTCACCGCTCGAGGCATGCTACCCAAGCTGCGCATCGTGGCGGTCGCGGCGGCTCCCCAGAGCGTGGCCAAGCTGGAGAAGGCGGGCGCGAACGAAGCGATCAGCATGGTCACCATGGCGGCTCGACTGGTGAGTGCCGCGGCCCTCGGCCAATCGGTCTCGAAGTCCAGCTCTCGGGACAGCCCTCGCTGACCCCCGACCTACTCCGGTTCCCCGCCGAGGGATTCTCCGCCGGTCCTCGGATTCTCGCGAGCCACCGACGCAGCGTCGGGCGATCTGCCGACCAAAACGGATATCTGGGCCTCTCGCGGCTACGGAATCCGTGATCATCACCCGGACGCCGCTACGCATCAGCTTCGCCGGAGGGGGCACTGACCTACCCGGGTTCTACCGGGCGTACGGCGGCGGGGCGGTCACGAGTGCGGCCATTGACCGCTACATCCACGTCCTCGTGAACGAGAAATTCGACAAGTCAATCCGAGTCGCCTACTCCCGGACGGAAAATGTGGATCGCCTCGATGACCTTCAGCACGGGCTCGTTCGAGAGGCGATGCGCCTCGCCGGCGTCCATGAGGCGCTCGAGGTGCACACGATCGCGGACATCCCCTCCGAAGGCACCGGCCTCGGCTCGTCGTCCAGCCTCACGGTCGGCCTCTTGAACGCCCTCTACGCGCACCGTGGGCTCCTCAAGGACCCGGCTGAGCTCGCGGAGGAGGCGTGTCGGATCGAGATCGAACAGCTCGGGGGCACGCTCGGTAAGCAAGACCAGTACATCGCAGCGTTCGGGGGGGTCGAGTACTTCGACTTCCGGGCGGACGACTCGGTCCGCGCGTCGCCCATCCCGCTGTCGACCGCCGACCGAGTCACGCTCAGCGACCACCTCTCCCTGTTCTACACGGGGATCACGCGCAGCGCCGAGGGGATCCTGAAGCCGATGAACTCCCGAACCGAGGAGAACAAGGACTCGCTCCTCCGGATGAGAGAACTCGCCGGCACCGCCCGCTCCGCCATCGTTCAACGGGATTGGTCGCGACTCGGGGAGGTGCTGGACGAGGGCTGGCAGCTGAAGCGGGGCCTATCCAGCGGGATCTCGAACGAGGCGATCGACCGCAAGTACGCCATCGCGAAGGAGAACGGAGCCTTCGGCGGCAAGATCACCGGGGCCGGAGGAGGGGGGTTCCTCCTCCTTCTCCACCCACCGGAAAGAAGCCATCAAATAGCGGCCGCCCTCTCGCCGATGACGCGATTGCCCGTGCGGATCACGCCCGAGGGTTCGCGAATTCTCTTCGTGGGACGATGAGCGAGACCCCGAACCTGGCCCCGTATCTGAAGAGCTATGTCCGGGAGGCGCACGAGGCCCTCGACGCCCCGTACTTCCTCGAGGCGATCGAGCGGATCGTTCCGATCCTGCTACGGGCCCGCGCGGAGGACCGCACCATCTTCTTCTTTGGGAACGGTGGCAGCGCCTCGACGGCCTCCCACTTCGTGACCGACATCGCGAAAGTGGCCGGTGGGACCGGCGCCCGCGGCAAGGGCAAGCGGTTCCGCTGCATCTGCCTCAACGACAACACCCCGGGGGTGACGGCGTGGGCGAACGATGTGGGCTATGCCTCGGTGTTCGCCGGCCAGCTCCAGTCGCTCGCGGAGAAGGGTGATGTCGTCGTGGCCATCTCCGGAAGCGGGAACTCCCCGAATGTTCTCGAGGCCGTGAAGGTGGCCCGCGCGATGGGCTTGTCCACGATCGGGCTTACCGGGATCGGCGGTGGGAAGCTGAAGGACATGGTGGACGTGGCGCTGGTGGTCCCCTCGAACAGCATGCAG
>DATGZQ010000104.1:0-8519 GCA_035297125.1 Thermoplasmata archaeon | reverse complement strand
CCGAGGTCCAGCGGATCCTCCCCGAGCTGCTCGCCCACCGGTCCCAGGTGGTTCAGGGCTACTGCGGGCCGGACGATGGAAGGGTCTTCGTCCACCGCACGGAGAGCGGCATTCGAGCCTGGAGTCGGAGCTGGGTCGACTCGCGGGTCCTCGAGCCTGCGTTCTCTCAGGCGGGGGTCCGTCGTCCCTGGAACCTCAACCACTGCCTCCGGCGCACGTTCGGGAGGACGATGTGGAAGAACGGGGTCCCGCTCGAGGTCGTCAGCCTGATGATGGGCCACGAGGACATCCGGCAGACCCGAGGCTACCTTGCGATCGACCAGGCGGACATGGCTTCCGCAATGTCGGTCCTTGGACGCGCGATCCCACCGCTCGCGGTGGCAGGAGCCTGATCGAGCCATGCCACCGGAAAAGGGCACTTTCGCCTATCGAGGCGGGCAAGAATCCGTCCGGGCCCATGTTTCCGCTGACGCGGACGGTCCCGGCGCTAGTACTCGCCTTTCAGCCGCTCGCCCGCGCTGCGGTTGATCATCGGGCCGGCAAGGAGCGTGGAATTGCTCACGGAGGCCACGGCCCCGTCCGGAAGACGAAGCCAGCAGGTGACGAGACCGAGCTGCACGACCTGGCCGGTCACCCCGCTGACCGTGATGGTGTCGTTCAGTCGCAGCATCCGGTTCCTCAGGAGGATGAACCCGGAGATCACGTTCGCGAAGGTCGTCTGCAGCGCCAGCGTCGCCGCGAGGCCGACGACCGCCGAGACGGCCACGCCCGAGAGGAAGCTGATGGGGCCGACGAACACGACGAAGACCGTGATGCTGACCAGGACCGTGACGACCAGGAACAGCACCCGGACGAGGCGTACGGAGGCGGGCGCCGCGCCCCGTTCGCGAACGCGGTGGCCGGCCCAACGAGAGAGTAGGTAGCCGACGACGGCGACCGCGCCGATGACGGCTCCCGCTTCGAGGTCGGTGAGGTGGGGGAGGGTCGTCATGCTCCGCGGATCCCGGTCGCGAACCTTGTCGGGGAGTATTTAGAGGACGCGGGGCGCCCGGCCCTCGGGAATGCCGGTCTCGTCGTTCACGACGGCCGCCGGCTCAACAGGGCCGCTTCTCGGAGCGGGCGTCGAGGCGCACGAGGGTCGCGAACGCGCGAGAGTTCGCGTCCTGAATCGAGCGAAACTTGACGTGGCGTAGGTTCTTCCCGGTCCCCTCGAGGAGCGGGCGATCGGGGGCGAGGGTCGATCTCCTCCAGAACTCGACCCCCACGTGGCGCAGGAACGCGGAGATCGCGATGACGAGGTCCGTCCCGGCATACCACGGTCGGACCCTCCTCTTCACGACAGCGAGCCTCGGACCGATGGAACGCACCACCTTCCGCGCCGCGCGTTCCACGGCCGCGAGCGATTCGTTCTCGCGGTCCGGCGACCTCCCGAGGTACCTCGCCGGGCCCGGGTGATTACCGTTCAACCGGGCAAAAGCATGCTCCCAAAACGGGAGTGGAAAGGGTTGGACCGGGGCACGGGCGAGAATCTAGCAGCACCCGCCGCCGCCACCGGAACCGCAGCCGCAGCCACCGCCGCTACCGTGGCCGGCCTCCGCGCCGGGAGCCGCCATGGTGAGGCTGGGGGCGACGATCTTGAATCCGGAGGCTTCGAGGTCCTGGACGTAGTCGATCCGCGCGCCGTTCAGCAGTTCGGCGCTCGAGTCGTCGACGACGATCGAGAACCCGTCGACCGAGATGACCTTGTCCCCGTTTCGGGGCTTGTCGAACGCCATCCCGAACGCCGGTCCTCCCCCGCCGCCGCTGCCGCATCCGCACCCACCGCCCTCGCCGCCGCCGGAACCGCAGCCACCCGAGCCGCAGCCCCCGCCGCCGGACGATTGGAGATAGACGCGCACGGCGGTCCCGGGCTTCTGACCCTTCATCAGGTCCCGAACCTGGTCCTGCGCTTCTTTCGTGACTTCAACTTTGATTGCACTATCGCTCATTGCTGGGCCCTCCTTACGCGCCCGATTAAGACACCACGAGGGACCTATAAAGCTCCGGTTGCCGCGAGGTCAGGTCGTTAGGCCGAGAACGACTTCCCGCAGGAGCAGGTTTCCTTCGCGTTCGGATTGTGGATCTTGAACCCGGACTGCTCCAGGCCGAGGAGGTAGTCGACCTTCAGTCCCTCGAGGAGCGGGGCGCTCGCCTTGTCGACCACGACCAGGAGGCCGGACTGGTCGTAGGCGACCTCGTCCCCGGACTGCCTCTTGTCGAACGTCATCCCGTACGTCAGCCCCGAGCACCCTCCGCCCTGGACGTAGAGGCGGAGCGCGGCGCCGGGCTTGCCCTGCTTCTCCATGATCTTCAGGACCTGCTCCCGGGCGACGGGGGTGACTTCTACCGCGACCATGAACGATTTCGGGGGTACTAGCCCCGCAGGGTGGGATAACGGTTCCTCCAAAAGTGGCGTCGCTCGCTCGCGCCCCGGAAGGTGCTATATCTTTCGAGCGGGCGTGACGCGTCCATGTGCCGTCTGTTCGGCTTCCTGACCGCCCGCCCCGAGCCGTGCGAACAATGGCTGGTGCGGACCGACAGGTCGCTGCTCGCCCAGTCGAGCGTGACCCCCGAGAAATCCCAGCGCGATGGATGGGGGATCGCCTGGTACGAGGAAGGGGGTCGGGTCCACGTCGAGAAGGGCACGGGCGGTGCGTTCGAGCCCACGGAGCGCGAACGGTTCGTCCGGGCGGCCCACGACGCGCGACCGCCACTCGTGATCGGTCACCTTCGCCACGCGAGCAATCCTCTCGAGCTGCCCAAGGAGCAGTTGATCGGGCTCGCGAACTCTCAGCCGTTCCACAACCACACGGTCCTGTTCGCCCACAACGGGGCGATCCCGTTCCCGCGGGAGACCCGCCCAATGTTGGGGGTCCACGAATCCAAGGTGCAGGGCGTGAACGACAGCGAGGTCCTATTCTGGCTGCTCCAGCGGAACACCGAAGAGACCGGCGACCCGCTGGTCGGCTACGTCCGAACGGTCGAGGACCTGGTCCGGGTCTGGCAGGGCCTCGGTCGGCCGGCCGTCCCGCCGTTCTCGGGCCTCAACGTCCTCTACTCCCGCGGACCGGACGAGCTCTGGGCGTTCTGCCAGTGGACCGGGGACCACGGGACAGCGTTCTTCGACCCGGGCCGGCGGTACTACGAGATGGCGTACCTAGCGACCCCGCACCACGCGATCGTGGGGAGCGAGCCGTTCGACGAAGAGCGGGGGTCATGGCGCTCGCTCGCGAGCGGAACGTACCTGGTCGCGAAGCGGCACGAGAACCGCGTGGACGTCCAGGTCGCGCCCATCCCGATACCGGCCGCCCTCGAGGTCCGACCGGTCCCGGCGTAGGAACCGTCACCCCTCCATGATGCCCGGGGCCGGCCCTCCGAGCCAGATGATCTCGGGGCCGGACCTCGGCGCGGGCTTCCTACACCAGCTCTCGATGGACGGCGACGCCGACCCGCGAACGTTCACCTACCACGCCCAGGACGGCGGAGCCGATGCCAACGGGCCGCCGAAGGGACCTCTTGACGCCCTGGGGTTCGCCCACCCTCCCAGCGCCTGCATGTTCGGTGGCCCCCGGTGCTGGCACCGCAGTTTCCGACTTGCGCTCACGGACACGCCCCGGGTCCGGCTCGCCTACAACCGGAACCGGTTCGTCCTGCAGGCGATGATCGACCAGGCGCACGCCGGCGCCGTGGCCGACGTCCCGGGGGCCCTCGGGGAGCTCCTCGAGCGGGTCGGGGCGCCGCTTCAGGCCGAGGGCGTGGCCTGGTACATCGGCGGGTCGACCGGGGCGTGGCTTCAGGGCGCCCAAGTCGTCCCGCACGATATCGACCTCGGGACGTCCCCGTCGGGTGTCGGTCGGCTGGGCGAGCTCCTCGCGCCGTACATGATCGAGCCGGTAGCCCCGACCGAGTGGTTGGGTCCGGGACCCGTGTGCGGGGGCAGGGCGTTCGTGGGCACGTTCGAGAAGGGCGCGAGGGTGGAGTGGTCGGTTCCGGTTGGCCCCACCACGGCATTGCCCATGGCTGAGTTCGGGCCCGCCCCCGAGGAGGTCCGTACCGTCACGGTGACGTTCGGGAAATGGCCCGTTCGGGCGAGCCGTCCCGAGTACGCTCTCGTGCGCGCCTCCGAGCGGGGCCGGACCTCGGCCGCGGGCGCGCTCGCCGCCTGCGTCCGCGAGCGAGGACCGGACCTCGAGCTGCTCGAAGTGCTGCTCGGGCGTTCTCGCCTCTCCGAGTCGGGGAAGGCCTCCGTTCGGGCCTCGATCCGTGGCTGAACGCCCGCCCGGCCCGCGCTCCCTTCCTTTCGACACTCACCTTCATAGCCCGGAGCCGGCGACCGAGGCCCAATGCTCGCCCCGCAGTCGGTCTCCGCGCTCGAACACCTGACCCCGCATGACCTCGTCTCGTACTTCCGGTGCCCGCACGAGATGGAGCTCATCCGGGCGGGGCACTCCCTCCGCTTCGGCGGGCCGGCGTTGCCCGTGCTCACACCACCGGACGTCGTCCCTCTCCGCCACTCTCCCCTGTTCGCGCCCCCGCTCGGGGCCGCCCGTGTGAACGAAGGCCGGCTCGACCTCGAGGAACGTGACCACCTCGTCTACCAGGACCCGGGCGAGGACGACCTCCCGATGCTGTTCCCGCCGGAGCGGATCCGGCTCGACGCCCGGTTCCTGGGCGGCACCGGGAACCTGGTCGACGCGGAGCTCGGTTTCGCGGGGCGCCCGGACATGGTCATCTCGCGGGCGGACGGGGGCCTCGTCCCGATCGAGTACAAAGCGACGCACCTGTTCGTGGGCTACCACGACGCCCACGGTCGGCCGTTCGACGCCCTCCAGGCGATCGCGGAATGCCGTCTCGTCCACACGGCGTTCGGTCGCCGCCCCGCGTACGGTATCGTCCTCTACGGCGACGCCTCGGGCGACGGACAGCACGAAGGCTGGGTCGAAGTGCCCTACGGCGATGCCGAGGAGCGGTGGCTCTCCGTGGCCCTCCGCCAGATCCGGGAGGACCGGGTCCGGGCGCCGGTCCCCGCGGAGCGGAACTGCGCGGGGTGCGAACCGAACGGCCAGGGTCGCTGCCTCTACGCCGCGGCCCGGTACGAGGGCTCGCACCGGCGACCGTAAGCGAACCGTATCCCGCGGTCGGTGGCCGGGAACTCCCGCCGAGGGCTGCCCAGTAAGGGGCCCCCGGGGAGGGAGGCGCGCGAAGGAGGGGCCTAGGCGGCCGAGGCTGCCTCGGCTCGCTTGACGGAAGCCCCGGCGTCGAGATAGGCCACGATCGGGTCGAGGATGCGCTCGCGCAGCATCGTCGGGTTCGTCCAGCGGAAGAGCGACGGTTCCACATAGCACGCGAGAGCGCATCGGTTGCACTCCTCATACGGTTCCCAGTGGTAGGAGTTCCACAGCGCGCGGACGTCGAGGTCCCACACGCGTTCCCCGCCTCCGTACTCCCGAAGCGTGTAGCAGGGCAGGACGACACGCCCCTGGGGGTCGACGTTCATCGTAAGCCACGGCTTGCAACGCCACGGAACGTCGCCGAACCAGGAGCCGATGACGCTGGTGAAGTATTCCCGGGACTCGAGAATGGGGGCGCCACCCTCCTTCAGCGCCAGCAGTCGTTCGAGCGTGCGGCGCAGCTTCTTGCCCTCGGGGGCGAGGCGCTCGGCCGACGAGTAGTCGTATGCGACCTGGAACGTCACCCCGACACCGAGCTCTCCCGCGAGCCCGACGATCTTCTCTGCGTCGTCCAGGTTTTCGCGCGTCAGGATGGAGCTGATCGCGACCGGAAGCCGCCCTCCCACGGCTTTGATCCCGGCGACCGCCCGGTCGAACGACCCCGGGATCCCGCGGAGCCGATCGTGGACCTCCCCGATCCCGTCCAGCGACACGAACAAGAGGTCGAGGTAGGGCGCGATATCGTCGATGCGGTTGCCGAGCAGCCAGCCGTTGGTGACCAGCGAAGTGTGGAACCGCTGGTGGGACTCCGCCAGGATCTCGGGCAGGTCCCTCCGGAGGAGGGGTTCGCCTCCCTCGAATCCGAGGAACGAGACACCCGCGCGGACGAGCGAGTCCATCATCCGGACCTCCTCTTCCAGGGTCAGCAGGGTCTCGTCCTCCCGTCGCCAGAACGGGCACATCGCGCATTCGAGGTTGCACCGGTAGAGCAGTTTGTGGCCGGCGATCACCGGGGCCTTTCCACCGACGCCCTTTCGCGCCGTCCGCCACATCGAGCGGAAGAAGACGGGGCGGACGAGCGCCATGGGTCCGAGCGGACACGGCTCTCCTATCACAAATGGTTCTCGTCGCGGTCTCCGGACCTTCGTCGTGGCCCTCCGCGGGCCGGGAACTAGTTCTGGAGGCGGGGCGGCCGCCTGCCGTTACGCTCGACCGGGGGTTTGCGCTCTGTGGCCGGGTCTCGCGGGAAAGGCGTATAGCCGCCAAGGCCGCCCTCGCGCAAGGAATTAATACCACGTCCCCTTCGTCCCGAGGCCGCGCCACGGCGCCGCTGTTCGGTCGGCACATGCACCCGCAGAGGCCAAGGCCTCTCCGGGGAAGGGCGAGGGCTCTCCGCCGCTAGCGGAGGGCCGATGACGCCGATCACACGCGTTCTGGACGCTTGTCAAACGAATTCAGTGTAGCTGACTCCTGTCAGTTGGGGAATGGCTAGGCTCAGGCGCCGATGAAGGTCGTGCCAAGCTGCGATAAGCGGTGGGTAGGCGCAAGGAACCCGTGATCCACCGATCACCGAATCGGAACTCCGGTCCCGCAAGGGACATTCCGCAAGGAAAGGGAACCCCCCGAAGTAAAGCATTCTAGTAGGGGGAGGACAAGAAATCAACCGAGATGCCGTTAGTAAAGGCGATCGAAAACGGCACAGGACAAACCGAATCCCGACCCGTAGAGGGCCGGGAGATGTGGAGTAGTGGACCTTCGCACTCGCGAGCTTCTCAAGCCGAACGTGCCTGGAACGACGGACCAAAGAGGGTGATAGTCCCGTAGGCGAACAGAAGAGGCGAGATTGGAGGTATCCCGAGTACCGTGCGTTGGATATCGCGCGGGAAGCTGGGAGGTACAGTCTTCCGATCCTAAATACGTCCTGAGACCGATAGTGCATTAGTAGCGCGAGCGAAAGCTGAAAAGTACCTCGGAAGGGAGGTGAAAAGAGCCTGAAACCAACTGACGAAAAGCCGCATGTGGTCCCCAAGGAGCGAAGCGGTCGAAAGACCGTGGACACAGGATCCATGCGTCCGTTTTGAATAACGGGCCAGGGAGTTTCGATCTATGGCGAGGCTAAGGCCCGCACGGCCGAAGCCGCAGGGAAACCGACAGTCCGCAACCCCGCAAGGGGTTAGGGACGGGGTGTGCTCGCCCGAAGTCATAGGTGGAAGACCCGAAGCCAATCGATCTAAGCGTGGGTAGGTTGAAGCCTGTCGAAAGATAGGTGGAGGACCGAACCGGTGTTGACGTGCAAATCACTCGGATGACCTGTGCTTAGGGGTGAAAGGCCAATCTAGACTGGGAATGGCTGGTTCCTCCTGAAACTACTCGCAGGTAGGTCTCGGCCGAGCCAGCGTGGGATGTAGAGCACTGATTACGGGAAGCGGGACCGAAAGGTCTCGGCCTGTTGTCAAACTCCGAAGTTCCACGCAGCGAAGACGCCGGGAGTGAGCGCGGCAGGGGTAAGCCCGCCGTGCGAAAGGGAATGCAACCCAGCCTCGTATTAAGGGCCCTAAGTGCCGGCTCAGTGTCATGCAAAGGGCGTCCGTGTTCGAAGACAACTGGGAGGTGGGCTCAGAAGCAGCCATCCTTCAAAGAGTGCGTAACAGCTCACCAGTCGAGGGCATGGGCACCGAAAATGGACGGGGCTAAGCCGGCCCCCGAGATACGGGCGCGCCGCCAATCGGCGGCGATCGTGTAAGGAGGCGTGGTGCTCGGGCAGAAGTAGGGGCGTGAGCTCCTATGGACCGGGTTCCATCGAAAATCCTGGGAGGAGTAGCAGCAAAGACAGGTGAGAATCCTGTCCGCCGTAGGGGCCAGGGTTCCACGGCAACGATCATCCGCCGTGGGTTAGTCGAACCTAAGTGAGTCCTTAATCGGCACTCGCGAATGGAAACACAGTTAATATTCTGTGACCCCAAGGTTAAAGCGTCCTCGAGGAAGCCAACCGCTAGATCGGGCGGGCATACGCCAGCCTGTCGTTCGCCCGTCGCCCCGGGAAGTACCGTCATGGTGAGAACCGGGGGCAGAGCGAGAGGGACCCCGCGAGGGGACTCCGATCAATGCGGCTGGCCCGTGAAAAGTCGAGGACGGCAACTTGGGATCGTACCGAGAACTGACACAGGTGCCCCTGGGTGAGAAGCCCAAGGCGTGTCGGCGTGAATTCGAGCGAGGGAATTCGGCAAATCAGCCCCGTAACTTCGGGAGAAGGGGTGCCAGACCTGTAGAGGTCTGGTCGCAGTGACCAGGGAGC
The DNA here is from genome assembly GCA_035297125.1 of Thermoplasmata archaeon. Taxonomy (GTDB): domain Archaea; phylum Thermoplasmatota; class Thermoplasmata; order Lutacidiplasmatales; family UBA184; genus Lutacidiplasma. The sequence goes on along the minus strand of DATGZQ010000104.1, from coordinate 14 downwards.
TCCGACTGTTTAAT